>CACJCK010000018.1 GCA_902591865.1 uncultured Prochlorococcus sp. | reverse complement strand
AGGAGCAATTGAAATGGCAAAATTAGGATTCTCTTATGAACAAATATTGAATCATTACTATCGAGATGCAAAACTGAAAAAAATTGAGATTTTGTCTCAGGGAAAGTTAAGTAATTAAAAATTTACTTTTATGAGTAAGGGATTTTATAAAAATCGAAGATTGAAGTCGTTTATATTTCTTATTGCTTGTTTTTTAGTTGCTTTTATTCCTCATGTTTACAATATCGAAAAATTCTTTCACATTATATTGACGCTTTCTTGTGTGATTGTTTTTTACGGTTTAATAGTTATTTCTAGAAATTTCAATAGAAACAACGTTTCAAATATTTTAAAAAGCAGAATTAGCAATAAAGAGTTACCTGTCCTCGATATTCTTGTCGCAGCTAGAGATGAAGAGAATGTCATAGCAAGATTAGTTGAAAGATTATTTAGTTTAGATTATCCAACAAATAAATTAAATATCTACATAATCGATGATGGCAGTTCTGATAAGACGCCTTTAATTTTAGACCGATTATCTAGACAATATGAAAAGCTAAAAGTCGTAAGTCGTTCTCCAAACGCGGGAGGAGGAAAGTCAGGAGCTTTAAATTATGCTTTGAAGTTTACTCATGGTGAATGGTTATTAGTTTTGGATGCTGATGCTGAATTAAAACAAGATTCCTTGATAAGGTTATTTAGTTTTGTAGAAGAGGGTGATTGGTCTGCAGTTCAACTAAGAAAATCAGTAACAAATGTAAGTAAGAATTTTTTAACTTCCTGTCAGTCCATGGAGATGGCTATGGATGCAATCTTTCAATATGGAAGATTATCAGTTGCTGGAGTTTCTGAATTAAGGGGAAATGGCCAATTAATTAAGAAAGAAACATTATTGGCATGTGGTTCTTTTAATGAAGATACAGTTACAGATGATCTTGATTTGAGTTTAAGATTATTATTATCAAAATCTAGAATTGGAATTTTATGGGATCCTCCAGTCATGGAGGAAGCAGTTGAGAATTTAAATGCTTTATTAGCGCAAAGACAAAGATGGGCAGAGGGGGGTTTGCAAAGATTCTTTGACTATGGACATCAATTATTTACTAATCAAATTGATTATTTGCAGAAATTTGATTTAACTTACTTTTTCATCTTGCAATATGCACTACCAATCATTTCTATTTTTGATTTAGTTTTCAGTATTGCTTTATTAGATTCACCAATTTACTGGCCTATTTCATTTACAGCTTTTATGTTATCTGGAATTGCTTTTTGGTACGGTTCTTCTTGTAAAAGCGAAGTGCCTGTGTTACAAAAAAGCAATTTTTTGATGGTATTTGTATCGGTTTTTTATTTATCACATTGGTTTCTAGTAATACCTTGGGTAACAGTAAAGATGTCTATTTTCCCAAAAAAGATACTCTGGCGAAAAACTCTTCATACTGGAGTTTAATTTATTCCTCAAGGTCTATAATTTCTCCATTAAAAAAATTTGCTAAGTTTTTTGAACTATCATCATAAGTGTTCTCGTTAGATATTTTTGTTGACGAATTAGTTATTGGTTCTATTTTTTTTGTTGGTCGAAAATTATTTACTTCATTTTGGTTTATTTCTGGAGTGTTTGTTGGGTTACTTTTATTTAATTGTTTGGTTGAAAAATTAAGTATGATTTGATCTCCAAATATCTTTTTTACAGTATTTTCAATTATAACTTTTCTGCTTTTTATCATATTTTCCCAGTTTGGAGATAGCGCAATTGTGATTTTCTCCGAATCAAAACTTTCAAGTTCGGCTTGTTGTGAAAGTAACATTCTTGTTGATGGTAACTCTAATTTAGAAAGAATTAATTCCCATTTATCTTTTAAATTATTTGATCCTGGATTATTTTGGTTATTGTTAGAAATATTTTCTATACTTTCTTTTTCATGAGCTGCAAATTTTTCTGATTTTTCGTCTTTTTTTTCGATCAATTCATCGCGAGTTATTTCTTTTTTGATTCTTGGTTTTTGAATTTCATTAGAAATATTTTCTTTATTAAAAATTGCTATGTTTTTTCTACTTTCATGATTCTCCTCAGTAGTATTATTTTTACTTTCTTGCTTATTTTCAAAACTATTTATCTCTTGATTACCTAGAAGGCCAGTTAAATGTATTTCAAACCAAAGCCTTGGATTATCACTTGATTTGATTTGATATTCAATATTTCTGAGATTATTATGCCATTTAATTATTGTTGATTTATTTATTATTTTTGAGATTTTATCCAATTCATCTTGAAATTCATCAGAAGTGTAATAAAGATCTGAATATTTATTATTTGTAGTGTGTAATAGAAGATCTCTTGTTATATTCAATAATCCGATAATTATTTGAAGAGGTTCATTTCCGGCATCATATAATTTGTTGCAGGTGATAATTAATGACTCTGGATTATTCTCAACCAATGATTTAATCAGATTTGTTAATTCACTTTCTGATACTTCTCCTAGGAGGTTTTGGATATTATTAATTGTTACCCCCTCTGGTAAAAGATTCAATTGTTCAAAGAGGCTTTGTGCATCTCTCATACCTCCATTAGATCTTTTTGCAATCATTTTTAAAGCCTGAACTTCGTACTCAATGGATTCTTTTTCGGCGATTTCTGATAAATGTTGAAAAATATCATTAGGGCTTATTCTTCTAAAATCAAACTTTTGGCATCTACTTTTTATTGTATTTAATACTCTCTCAGGATTTGTCGTTGCAAGGATAAATACAACTCTTGAGGGCGGTTCTTCAATAGTTTTTAGTAAAGCATTTGAAGCTGCCGTTGTAAGCATATGACATTCATCAATAACATATACTTTCCATCTCGCTTGAGTAGGTGCAAATCTCGCTCTTTCTATAATTTCTCTTATATTTTCTACTCCTGTATTTGATGCTGCATCAATCTCGATAATATCTAAAGCGCTCCCATCTGCAATTTGTCTACATAAGTCACATTTACAACAGGGAGTTATCGTAGGTTGGTCGAATGCCTGGCAATTAATAGATTTTGCAAATATTCTTGCACTTGATGTTTTTCCAGTTCCTCTTGGACCATTAAAAAGATATGCAGGAGCAATTTTTTTTGTTATTAGTGCTTGTTTGAGTGTAATGGATATAAATTTTTGCCCAACCAGTTCGTCTAAGTTGTTTGGTCTATATTTTTGATGAAAAGGCTTATGTATATTTGGCATTTATTATTCCTTAATTAGAAAAATTCGGGATTCAATTAAAAAATTAAACTCTAATTTTATGCAGACTCTTTAATAATTCTTTTTGATCCTGAAGGTAGTTTAACAATTTTAGATGAGAACAAATTATCTACCATTTTTTTCGTAATTGTGAATTCTTTTACATTTTTTTCAGAAGGCAAAGTGTACATTATGTCTAGCATTAGCTCTTCAATTATTGATCTTAATGCTCTTGCACCTGTTTTTCTTTTATATGCTTCATTTGCTATCGCTTCAACAGAATCAGGCTCAAATGATAATTCAACATTATCCATACTTAGCAAAGTTTTGAATTGCTTCACTAATGCATCTCTTGGTTGAGTCAAAATAGATTCTAAAGTTTCTTTAGTAAGACGATCTAATACAGCACAAACCGGAATTCTCCCAATAAATTCTGGAATTAGGCCATATTTCACTAAATCATCTAATTCTAAATTTTTCAGGGAATCTCTTGGGTCTACTATTTTTTTTGTATCAACTTTGTTTTGATCTGAATTGGTGGTAAATCCTATAGAGTGTTTACCCATACGCTTTTGTACGATATCCTCTAAACCTATAAAAGCTCCTCCGCAAATAAATAATATTTGACTCGTATCAATTTGGATACAGTCATGATAAGGATGTTTTCTTCCGCCTTGTGGTGGCACATTAGCAATTGTTCCTTCAAGCATTTTTAATAATGCTTGCTGTACACCTTCACCTGAGACATCTCTAGTAATTGAAGGATTCTCGCTTTTTCTTGCAATTTTATCTATTTCATCAATATAAATAATTCCTTTTTGCGCTAGTTCTACATTCATTTCTGATTTCTGTAGAAGTCTTAAAAGTATGTTTTCAACATCCTCCCCAACATATCCAGCTTCTGTCAAAGTCGTTGCATCAGCTACTGCAAAAGGAACATCCAGAAACTCTGCTAAAGTTTGCGCCAATAATGTTTTTCCACTCCCCGTTGGACCGATGAGTAAAATATTTGATTTTTGTAATTTAGTTGCTTGTGAATCTTTTGAATTGTTATTTTTACTATCTTCTTTAACTTTCCAAGCTAATCGCTTGTAGTGATTGTATACGGCTACTGATAATATTTTTTTTGCAGATTCTTGTCCAACAACTTGATTATCTAGAAAGCTTTTAATTTCTAACGGCTTAGGAATTGAGGTTAATTCTAAAGGAACAGATTTTTTTGGATTATCAGTTGGTAATTTCTTTTTTACTTGCGGAGAGTTGTTTGTGTTCGCTTGATTATCAAGTAGTTCTTCATCTAGAATTTCATTACATAGATCTATGCACTCATCACATATATAAACCCCAGGACCAGCTATGAGCTTTCTTACTTGGTCTTGTGATTTCCCGCAAAATGAACATTTAAGATGGGCGTCGAATTTAGCCATCGATATAAGTTTTTAAAGTGAAAGGTGTTTAATATTCCTTATTCACTAGGATTGCTTATAAATATCAATTCGTCATCATATTCTTAAAAAATCAGTATCCCTTGTCACTTTTTGATAACTTTATCAATTAATCCATATTCGACTGCTTCTGAGGGAGATAAAAAGTAATCTCGTTCTGTATCTTCATTAATTTTTTCTAAAGGTTGACCAGTATGTTCCGCTAAAAGCGAATTTAATGTTTTCTTGAGAAAAAGTATTTCTTTAGCTTGTATTTCAATCTCTACTGCTTGACCTTGTGCACCTCCTAGAGGTTGATGAATCATAATCCTAGAATTAGGTAAAGCCAATCTTTTACCCTTAGCTCCTCCAGAAAGTAGAAATGCCCCCATACTTGCCGCTACTCCAAAGCATATTGTCACTACATCAGGGGATATTTGTTGCATAGTGTCGTATATGGCCATTCCTGCAGTTACTGATCCTCCAGGAGAATTAATGTAGATTTGTATGTCTTTTTCGGGATCTTCCGCTTCAAGAAATAATAATTGTGCAACAAGTGAGTCAGATACTTGATCATTAATTCCAGTACCTAAAAAAATTATTCTCTCCCTCAATAGTCTTGAATATATATCAAAAGCTCTTTCTCCTCTACTAGATTGTTCTATAACGGTAGGAACAGCAGCAATAGTTTTAATATTACTTTCGTAAGAACTTATTGAGCTTTGGATCAAATGTTTTTTTTCTGAGTTCACAAATTAGTTTTCGTCTTATAAATAATTTAAGGGGTTTTTGTTTAATTAGTAGGAAATTTCATAAATTATTTTTTTTCTTTTTTATTTTGAGTTTTTGAAGTTTTAGAAGTTTTTAAAGTTTTTGTGGCATTTTTTGTGGCTTTTGTTGTTTTGGAAGTTTTGGAAGTTTTGGTAGTTTTAGAAGTTTTTTCTTTTACTTCAGAATTTTCTTCAAGCCAAATTATTAATTTTTCTTTGAGTATATCGTTACTTATTACTTCGGTTAATTTTTTAATATCTATTCGTTTTGAAGATTGAGAGATTGCATCTTCATAATCTTTCATTTTTAAATCAATTTCACCTTTCTCAACTTTTATGTTTTCTGTTTCAGCTAATGCTTTTAAAGCTAAATTTCTTTGAACATTTTTTTCAGCCTGAGGCCTTGTGGACTCTGCTAATGACTTAACTAATTCCGGAGTGAAAGTAGATTTAACATCAAGACCTTGTTGAGCAAATCTTTGAGCGGTTTGTTCAATATTATTCCTTACTTCTATATCAATCATAGATTTTGGAATTTCAGCAACCAATTCGTTTGTTAAGGCATCTAGTAAAGCTTCAATTTTGATATCTTTTTGAGTTTTTTCAAAATTGTCTTTAAGTTGCTTTTCAATATCTTTCTTTAATTCTTTTAATGATTCTTTGTTGCCAGATTGTTTTGCAAAATCGTCATTAAGTTCAGGCAATTCTTTTTCTTTAAGATCCTTAAGATTTACTTCAAAGATTGCCTCTTTGCCTCTTGAATCCTCATGAGAATAATCATCAGGAAATTTAAGGTTCAGTGTTTTAGTATCACCAATTTTCATCTTTACTATTCCCTCAACGAAACCTGGAATCATTTTGTTCTTTTCTAACTCCAGATCCATTGATTCACTTGTTCCACCATCAATCTCTTTACCAGAATCTTTATATTTTCCTTTGAAACTAACTACAGCAATATCTCCTAATTTTGCTGCTCTATTGGTAACTGGAATAATATTTGCAAACTGACTTCGTGATTTTTCTAGCGCTTCATCTATTGACTTAGGATCAAACTTTGTTTTTGAGATTTCAACACTTAGTCCTTTGGATTTTTTTAGTTTTAGTTCTGGTGCAACATCAGTTTGAAGAGTAACCTTAAGTGATTTTTCAGGACTAAACTTTGCAAGTAAAGATTCAAATCCATCTACTAATTCTGGCTCACTTAGCGGCTCTATAGATTTTATTTTTAATGCTTCCTGCCATGATTTATCAATAATTTTTTCTAGAGCAGAAGCATGTAATTGTGTGATTCCAATTCTTTGGATTAAGACTTGTTTAGGAATTTTACCAAGTCTAAATCCCGGAATTTTAGCTGAACGACTAATAGAACTGATTGTTTCATTCACACAAGTTTTGCATGTCTCAGAGGGTATTTCTAATTCAAATGAGATTCTACTTTGAGGCAGAGGGGTTGTTTTGACTGTTAATGCTTCTTTAGCCATTTTTTTTATTTATTACTAAAGCCGAAACTTAATTATTTCACATTATGTGATTTCCTTGAAAGTTATTTTTTTGATAAAGTAAAAAAAATAGTCAAACTATTTATAAAAATCATTTTAAAGTGTGAGACAATCTCCGTTTTTGCCTAATAGGCCATTAAAAGTTGCTGTTTTAGGATCTTCAGGTGCTGTGGGATCTGAATTACTCAAAATTCTAGAACAACGTGATTTCCCAATATCAGAATTGGTCTTGCTTTCATCAGAGCGTTCAGAAGGAAAAAAAATTATTTGGAAAGGTGAAGAATTAGTTACAAAAAAAACAACTAAGGAAGAATTTCTGAATCTTGATTTAGTTTTAGCTTCAGCCGGTGGAAGTATTTCAAAAAAATGGTTGTCTACCATTATGGAACAAAATGCTTTATTAATAGATAATTCAAGTGCTTTCAGATTAGATAATAATGTACCTCTTATAGTTCCTGAAGTTAATGGTAGTGACGTAATTAATCATGATGGGGTAATAGCTAATCCAAACTGTACTACCATTTTGCTGACATTAGTTTTAGCTCCGTTAAATAAACTTTCGACTATTCAAAGAGTTGTTGTCTCAACATATCAATCTGTAAGTGGTGCAGGCCAATTGGCGATGGAGGAACTAAAACTTTTAACTGAAAAATATCTTCGGGGTAATCCTCAAAACAGTGAAGTTTTGCCATACTCACTTGCTTTTAATTTGTTTTTGCATAATTCACCCATGCTTGCAAATAATTACTGTGAAGAAGAGATGAAAATGGTTAATGAGACTAAGAAAATATTAAATATTGCTGATTTAAAGCTTTCTGCTACATGTGTTCGAGTCCCAGTACTGAGAGCACATTCTGAATCGATCAATATTGAATTTGCCGGCGTAGTTGAGCCTAAAGATGCTCTTGAAGAATTAAAAAAATCTCCTGGAATTGAAATTATTGAGGATTACAAAAATAATAGATTTCCTATGCCAAATGACGTTATGGGAAGGGATAATGTTGCTGTTGGCAGGCTAAGAACTGATATAAGTCAGCCCAATGGATTAGAATTATGGTTATGTGGAGATCAAATAAGAAAAGGAGCAGCTCTTAATGCTGTTCAAATAGCTGAGTTATTAATTCCAAAAAAATGATTACAAACAAAACTGAGTGTATTAATCCACTATTTGGAAGAATATTAACTGCAATGGTTACTCCATTCAATGAAAATGGCGATGTAGATTACGAATTAGCTATAAAACTATCAAATTATCTTTTTGAGAACGGTTCCGATGGAATTGTGCTATGTGGTACTACTGGAGAATCTCCTACTCTTTCATGGGCGGAACAGCATGATTTATTTATTGCTGTAAAAGGATCTTTGGATGCAACCTGTAAAGTAATAGTTGGCACTGGTAGTAACTGTACAAGCGAGGCTGTGGAAGCTACAAAAAAAGCCTACGACTCTGGTGCCGACGGTGCTTTGGTAGTTGTTCCTTATTACAATAAGCCACCTCAAGAAGGTCTTTATAAACATTTCAGCTCTATTGCTAATTCTGCAAAGGATTTGCCTCTTATGCTTTACAACATTCCTGGAAGGACAGGATGCAATTTATTACCTGATACTGTGAAGAAACTTATGGATTTCTCAAATATTCTCAGTATTAAAGCTGCAAGCGGTAGAATAGAAGAAGTAACAGAACTAAGAGCCATTTGTGGCTCTGAACTATCTGTATATAGTGGCGACGATTCATTGTTGCTTCCAATGTTATCTGTAGGTGCTGTAGGAGTAGTAAGCGTTGCAAGTCATTTGGTTGGATTGCAATTGAAAGAGATGATTAATTCCTTTCAAAGGGGAGAGGTTTTTAATGCGCTTGCCATTCATGAAAAACTTCAGCCTCTTTTCAAAGCACTCTTTATGACTACAAATCCAATCCCAATAAAGGCTGCTTTAGAACTATCGGGATGGAATGTAGGGAATCCTAGAAGTCCTTTGTCACCATTAACCACTGATATGAAAAAGCAACTATCTTTTATCCTGAAATCCTTATAATAGGGATTATATTTAACTTGATAATTAAATTTAAATAAACCTTATTTGATTACAAGCAGGCCTTCATAAATTTCAAAATTATGCAATCAAGTACAAATTCAAATGTAAATAGATCTACTAGTGATTCATCTAGATCTAAAAGTAATACGCCAGCTCTACGAGTGATACCTCTTGGAGGACTACATGAAATAGGTAAAAATACTTGTGTTTTTGAATATGGTGATGAATTGATGCTGGTTGATGCTGGCCTAGCTTTCCCATCTGATGGTATGCATGGCGTTAATGTTGTTATGCCGGATACAACTTTCTTAAAAGAAAATCAAAGAAGAATAAGAGGAATGATTGTTACTCACGGTCATGAAGATCATATTGGAGGTATTTCTCATCATCTAAAGCATTTTAATATCCCGATTATTTATGGCCCAAGATTAGCAATGTCAATGCTTAAAGGAAAAATGGAGGAAGCAGGGGTATCTGATAGAACAACTATACAAACAGTAAATCCAAGAGATGTTGTAAAAATTGGACAACATTTTTCTGTTGAATTCATTCGAAATACCCATTCTATATGCGATAGTTTTTCTTTAGCAGTAACAACACCTGTTGGCACAATTATTTTCACGGGAGATTTTAAGTTTGATCATATGCCAGTAGATGGAGAGCAATTTGACATTGAAAGAATGGTGCATTACGGAGAGAAGGGTGTTTTATGCATGTTCAGTGATTCTACTAATGCTGAAGTTCCAGGTTTTTGTCCTTCTGAGAAGACAATCTATCCCTCTTTAGAAAAACATATTTCGGAGGCAAAAGAACGAGTTATCCTCACTACTTTTGCTAGTTCTGTTCATAGAGTGACGATGATATTGGAGTTAGCCATGAAACATGGAAGAAAAGTCGGTTTGTTAGGTAGATCGATGATAAATGTTATCGCTAAGGCAAGAGATATTGGTTATATGAAATGTCCAGATGATCTGTTTGTCCCTATTAAACAAATTAGAGATTTACCAGACAGAGAGACTTTATTATTAATGACTGGAAGCCAAGGAGAACCCTTAGCAGCGTTAAGCAGAATATCTCGTGGTGAACATCAACATGTTCGCCTTAAGACTACTGATACTGTGATATTTTCAGCCAGTCCAATTCCTGGCAATACTATTTCTGTTGTTAATACAATAGATAGATTAATGAAACTCGGAGCAAAGGTCGTTTATGGAAAGGGTGAGAATATTCATGTTTCTGGACACGGTTTTCAAGAAGATCAAAAGTTAATGTTGGCACTCGCTAAACCTAAGTTTTTTGTTCCTGTTCATGGAGAACATAGAATGCTTGTTTGCCATGGCAAAAGTGCACAAACTATGGGGGTTCCAAAGGACAATATTTTAATTATTGAAAATGGAGATGTTGTTGAGTTAACACCTAATTCTATTCAAAAAGGTGATCCTGTAAAAGCTGGTGTTGAACTTCTTGATAATTCACGAAATGGTATCGTAGATGCTCGAGTGTTAAAGGAAAGGCAGCAATTAGCTGGGGATGGTGTAGTAACTGTTTTAGCTCCTATTAGTACAGATGGGAAGATGGTTGCGCCTCCCAGAGTTAATTTAAGAGGAGTTGTTACTACTGCAGATCCAAGAAAAATGTCTATGTGGACAGAACGAGAAATAAGCTGGGTCTTAGAAAATAGATGGAAACAATTATCCAGACAAACTGGGCCGAATAACTTTGAAGTAGATTGGATTGGTGTCCAAAGAGAAATTGAAAATGGTTTATCGAGAAGAATGAGAAGAGAATTACAAGTCGAACCACTTATTTTGTGTTTAGTTCAACCTGCTCCGAGTGGAACTCGTGCTTACATTCCAAAGATTACTGAAGAGCAAAATTTTTCCAATAGAAATAGAAATAATAATTTCCATAAAAAATCAAACAATAATCATCCGAATAGTTCAAATAACCCACAAAATACCCAAAAAAGTTCAAAAGTTTCGCAGAATCAATCAGCTGAGACTGCTACTGAAGATTCATTTGAAGGGAGAACAAGAAGGAGAAGATCTGCTGTCACATCCTAACTTTTTTCAAAATTTATATAGTTTTTATTCCAAACAATTTTTAAAAACTCTTGTAAGTTACTTTGACCTTTATTTTTTTCATAAATTGAAATTGCTAATTTTGTCAGATTTTTAGAACTACATTGCTTTGCAGATACTTCTTTTAAAAATCTATTTAAGATTGTGCACCTCGCTTCAATACACATACTATTTAAGAGATTCCTATCGATACCTTTTACATCTTTACAATACAAATACGCTAGTTCACTGAGGTCATTACGTTCATTTTTGTATTTGCTCATTTTTTGGGAAAAATTATTTATCCTTTCAGAACAACCAGGATAGATGACTTCTAAGGTAGGAATAATTTTTTTTCTTACTAAATTTCTTTTTAATTTAAGATCTGAATTTGTAGGATCTTCCCAGACTGGGATCTTCATATCATTGCAAAATTGTTTTGTATCTTCCCTGCTGAAAATTAATATTGGTCTTATTAAAAAAATTTGATTTTCTATTAATCTTTTACTCTCAATATTACTCAGACCTGCAAAATTGCTTCCTCTAGATAAATTGAGGATAAATGTTTCTGCATTATCACTACTTGTGTGACCAGTTAACAGATAAATATTATGTTTTTGCTGGTTTGTATTTAATAAAAATTTGGCTCTTTCACATAATTTTTTATATCTCCATTCTCTTGCTTTTTCTTCTGAAGCAATATTTTCTTTAGTTGCTTGATCACAATAGAATGAAATATTTTTATCTTCGCAATAATCTTTTAATTCAAGAGCATAAAGTGATGATTTTTCGTGCCACTGATGATCACCATGCCAAACACTAATAGACCAATTATGTAGTTTTTTTAGGTCATTAATTAGGGTTAATAAGGCCATCGAGTCTTGACCCCCGGAAACACTTATTAAAACATTAGATCCTTTGGGAATTAATGTTTTTTTGCTAAGAATCTCCTTATGAAGCTGATGATGCCATGATAACCAATTTTTCTGAGTTAATTTTTTATCAGACATTTTGTGTTGCTCAGATAATATTTTTTAAAAAATGCACTGTTTTACTAAAACAATGTCACAATCGGGTAATAAATTCATTAAGTAAATGAGTCAGATTAATCTTTTGCCACAAAAAATCAAAGAAGAGTTAAGAAGCAAATCTTTACTCAAAGTTATTTCAGGATTGAATAATTTCGATGTTCAATCTGTGAAAATAATTGTTGAGGCTGCTTCATTAGGAGGCGCAGATCTTGTAGATATTGCTTGTAAACCTGAACTAGTTGATTTAGCACTTAAGAATTCAATACTACCAGTTTGCGTTAGTTCAGTAGTGCCTCGATATTTTCAAGATTCTGTAAAAGCAGGAGCATCATTAATTGAGATAGGCAATTACGATACTTTTTATGAAAAAGGTATTAATTTTTCAGATAAAAAAGTTTTAAACATTACAAAAGAGACGAGGGATTTATTGCCTAATGTTCCTTTATCAGTAACTGTTCCTCATACTATGCATATTGATAAACAAGTTGATCTTGCTCTAATGCTAGTGGATGAAGGTGTTGATATTATTCAAACAGAAGGTGGTACCAGTTCTACTCCTTACTCTCCTGGAATTAAAGGCTTTTTTGAAAAATCAGTACCAACTCTTGCAGCTACCTATGCTATTAATCAAGAATTTAAGAAACAGTCTTTGAATATACCAATTATGAGTGCCTCTGGATTAAGCCAAGTAACTTGCCCATTAGCAATATCCGCTGGAGCGTCAGCAGTTGGTGTTGGATCTGTAGTTAATAAATTAGATAATTTAATATCAATGATTGCGGTTGTTAGGGGCCTAAAAGAATCTTTGAAAAATTCAATAATTGGAGAAAAAATTTCTTAGTATAGCGATATCCTTTAGCTATTAGCTTGATGAACAAATATAAGCTTCAAGCTCCTTACGAACCAAATGGAGATCAACCAGGAGCTATTAAAAAATTAGTTAAAGGCGTTAATAATGGTAAAGAGTTTCAGACTCTTTTAGGAGCTACTGGAACTGGTAAAACATTTACCATTGCGAATGTAATTCAACAAACAGGTAGACCAGCACTTGTATTAGCCCATAACAAAACATTAGCTGCACAACTATGTAATGAATTAAGGGAATTTTTTCCAAAAAATGCTGTTGAGTACTTCATTTCTTACTATGATTATTATCAACCTGAAGCTTATGTACCTGTAAGTGATACTTATATAGCCAAAACGGCTTCAATTAATGAAGAAATAGATATGCTTAGGCATTCTGCAACACGTTCATTATTTGAAAGAAAAGATGTAATTGTTGTAGCTTCAATAAGTTGTATTTATGGTCTGGGTATACCGAGTGAGTATTTAAAAGCTGCAGTTAAATTTGAAGTAGGAAAATCAATAAATCTACGTTCTTCTTTGAGGTCACTCGTTGAAAATCAATATACTAGAAATGATATTGAAATTACTAGAGGTAGATTCAGAATTAAAGGTGATGTTTTGGAAATCGGTCCAGCTTATGAAGATAGATTAATAAGAATCGAATTATTTGGTGATGAAGTCGAGGCTATTAGATATGTTGACCCTACAACAGGAGAAATACTTGAAAGTTTGGAACAAGTTAGCGTTTACCCAGCGAAGCATTTTGTAACTCCAAAAGAAAGACTTGAGAGTGCAATAAGTGCAATTAGAAGTGAATTAAAAACTCAACTCGATAAATTTACATACGAAGGAAAATTATTAGAGGCTCAACGTCTAGAACAACGCACAAAATACGATTTAGAAATGCTTAAAGAAGTTGGTTATTGTAATGGAGTTGAAAATTATGCTCGCCATTTATCAGGCAGGGAGGAAGGTTCACCTCCAGAATGCTTAATAGATTACTTTCCCAAAGATTGGTTGTTGATAGTTGATGAGAGTCATGTGACATGTCCTCAACTGCATGCGATGTACAACGGTGATCAATCTAGAAAAAAAGTCTTAATAGATCATGGTTTCAGATTGCCAAGTGCTGCAGATAATAGACCTTTAAAATGTGAAGAGTTTTGGGAAAAATCAAAACAGACATTATTTATAAGTGCAACTCCAGGTCAATGGGAATTAGATCAATGTGATGGTGAATTTATTGAGCAAGTTATAAGACCAACTGGGGTATTAGACCCTGTAATTGATGTAAGACCTAGTGATGGCCAAATAGAAGATCTGTTATCTGAAATAAGAATTAGAGCTGAAAAGAATCAAAGAGTGCTTGTTACGACACTAACTAAAAGAATGGCTGAAGATCTAACTGATTTTTTATCTGAAAATAAAGTCAGAGTTAGATATTTGCATTCCGAAATCCATTCAATTGAGAGAATTGAAATTATTCAAGACCTTAGAATGGGCGAATATGATGTTTTGGTAGGTGTTAATTTATTAAGAGAGGGACTTGATCTGCCTGAAGTATCCTTAGTCGCCATTTTAGATGCTGATAAAGAAGGTTTTCTCAGGGCAGAAAGGTCATTGATTCAGACAATAGGGAGAGCTGCAAGACATGTTGAAGGCGTGGCATTGCTTTATGCCGATAACTTCACAGATTCAATGAAAAGAGCGATATCTGAAACTGAAAGAAGAAGAACAATTCAAAAAAAATATAATCAAGTCAATGGTATTACACCAAAACCTGCAGGCAAAAAAATAGAAAATTCAATATTATCTTTTCTAGAACTTTCCAGAAAACTAGATGCTGGTGGTTTATCTAAAGATTTAATAAATATAGTTAATAACAAAACTGATGCAATTCTCAATTCTAGTGATAATCAATGTTTGCTCGAAGAATTGCCTGACTTAATTGATAAGTTAGAAATAAAAATGAAAGATGCTGCAAAAGAGTTAAATTTTGAAGAAGCAGCAAATTTGAGGGATAGGATCAAAAAATTAAGACAAAAATTGGCTAGAAATAATTAAAAAAGAACTTATTTTTCTAATTTGAAATGATTATGAATTGCATTAACTGCTTTGTCACAATCTTTTTCTAAGACAATACACGAAGTCCTAATTTCACTGGTGGCAATCATTTCAATATTGATATTTTGGTCAGCTAATGCTCTAAATATTTTCCCAGCCGTTCCAACCTTAAATGCCATTCCAGCTCCTACGGTACTTACTTTGGCTATAGCACGGCCATCTTCAATATATGATCCGGGTAATTTTTTTGTTAAAGTATCAAAAACTAAGTTAGCTTTTTCTCTATCTTGTTTATTCATTGTAAAACTAATATCCTTAGTTTTTAAAGAGGAAATTCTTTCAGACTGAACGATAGTATCGAAAAGTAAATTATTTTCAGCTAATGCTAAACATATCGATGCTGCTACACCTGGACGATCAGGCAGTTTTCGAAAACTGACTTGAACTTGGTTTTTATCTAATGCAATTCCTCTTACTTCAGGTTGATCTTGTTTTTCGTTGTTTGGATTAACAAATATTTGTGTATCGGATAACTTAAATTTCTCAGCAACAAATCTAATAGCTTTTGGTATATTAATAATTTCAATAACGCAGCTGACTTTAATTTCACTAGTAGCTATTAATCTGACATTTATATTCGCTTGAGATAAAGTATCAAATAAATCAGCTGAAACACTAGGTCTACCCATAATGCCTGCTCCTTGAATACTTAATTTAGTCATGTTTGTTTTTAGATTATATTCTCCTCCTAATTGACTTGTTATAAGTTCACATTGTTCTGCAGTTTTTTTAACTTCTAATTCACTGACAGTAAATGTAATATCGTTATTATTGCCATCATTTGTAGCTTGTATGATTAAATCTACATTAATACTTGCTTCTGAAAGTTTTTCAAATATTTGTGCAGCAATCCCAGGTCTATCAGGAATATTTGAGAGACTGAATACTGCTTGGTTTTCTAATACTTCAAGACTATTGACTGTTTTTGTTAATTCTAAGCTTCCTCTTTTTAGCGGGAGAGGTTTGATTTGACTTTCTAGGAGAGTCCCACTTGAGTCACTTTGGCTTGATTTGACACACAATTTAATTCCATAATTGCGAGCAATTTCTACCGCTCTTGGATGCAGAACTGAAGCACCTACACTTGCAAGTTCAAGCATTTCCTCACAGCTAATTTTATTTAAAAGTTTTGCATTAGGAACAATTCTTGGATCAGTAGTAAGGACCCCTGGAACGTCTGTATAAATTTCGCAAGTCTCAGCTCCTAAAGCTGTTGATAAGGCTACCGCGGAAGTATCTGAACCGCCTCTACCTAAAGTTGTAATTTCCATTGAACCAGTATGGCTTAATGTTGTTCCTTGAAATCCAGCCACTACAACAACAAAACCCTGATTTATATAATTTTGGATTCTATCTGTTTTGATATCCAGAATTCTTGCTTTCCCATGAACTGATTCAGTAACAATTCCAACCTGGCTACCGGTCATTGAAATTGCAGGTATTCCGTATTCGTTTAATGCCATTGAAAGAAGAGCTATGGTTATTTGCTCTCCAGTTGAGAGAAGCATATCCAATTCTCTTCGATTAGGATTTTTACTAATTGATTCCGCTAAACAATTTAAATCATCAGTAGTTTGCCCCATTGCAGAGACAACTGCGACAATGTCATTTCCTGATTCCTTACTTTGACAAATGCTACTAGCAATATTTTTAATTTTTTTAATATCACCGACAGAAGTACCGCCAAATTTTTTTACTAGTAAAGCCATATTTAAATCATAATGTAAATTCTGAAACTTATAATTTGGTTAACTTAAATTAATTAATTTCTCTGTAAAAACATTTATAGGATTATTACCTCGTTTGAGTAATGATTCAATATCTAATAAGTTACTCATTAAATTAATTAAATATTCTTGAGATATATTTTTTACTTTTCTTCGAATAAAAAAAATTCTTTTTGGATTAGAAATGCCTGCAAGATTACAAATCTTTTCTGAATCATCGTTTCCTAAATTAACTGCTAATTTTATAATTGTATGAATTCTTATTTGACTTATTAAACCTGCATTTAGTCTTAAAGCAGGTTCTCCTTTCTGTATGCAATAATTTATTTCAATGAGGCTTTCATTAATATTTTTTTGTAAGAGAAGATCAATGATTTTGAAAATGTTGGATTGATGATCACTAAATATTTTTTTTACATCAATACTTTTAAGAAGAAGTTCTGTATTCGAACCACTTGATACTGCAGAAAGGTATGTTTTTGCTTTGGCTAATTCATTTATTAGTTTAAAGCTATCATTCCCAACAGAATTAATAATTAATTCAGCTGCATTTTTATCAATTTTGATATTCATTTCATTTGCTTTATCTTCTAAAAATCTTTTTTGTCCCTCATAGTCCCAGATTTCTGGTAATGAAAATGATTTTTCTTTGGCTAAATTATTTTTGATAAGTTTTTGTAAAAATTTAGTACTTTTTAGTCTTGAATCTGGTTTTTTTGTATTTTGTAAAATGAAATAAGTATTTTGAGGTATATTTTCATGAATTTTTTCAAATTTAGTTCTTAGATCCTCATTTTTTGCAGTAAAAATTGGATTATTTTTCAGTGTAACTATTCTGTATCCATCTCCAAAAGGAGGTGTAAGAACTTCATCAAAAGCTTTTTTGAGTTGCTCATCATCATCTCCATTTAAATTAGTTACGTTTATTTCTTTCCATTCATTTGATACTTCCTTATCAATTAATTTTTGAATAAATGTATTTTGAGCATTTAGATCATTACCCCATAATATTTGTATTGGCATAATCGCTCAATAAAAACCATAAATTAACTATGATTACTTCTAACACAAATTAAATTTAATGGTAATAGATCATCCAATTTTTTTGGAAAGTATCAGATTCATAAGAGCTCATTTAGGAGCCAATGAACTAAATTACTTGGAAAAAAAAGTTTTAGAGAGATTAGTCCATACTTCAGGAGATTTTTCAGTTCAAAATCTTGTAAATTTTAGTGAAGGTGCTTGCGAAAAGGGGCTTCAGGCACTTAAAAATGGTGCTCCGATTTTAACTGATACTGAAATGGCTGCAGCAGCGATAAAATCCATGGCAGAAAATACCACTAGGAATAAAGTATTCACGGCTAGAAAATGGTTTGGAAAAAATAATCATACAAAATTAACTAAAACTGCCTATGGATTAAGTGAAGGTTGGAAGGAGTTATCTGCTATAAATTCTGGAAGCAAATCACCTATTGTAATTATTGGCAGTTCGCCTACAGCTTTAACTTATTTAATTGATATTTTAGAGAATGCAAAAGATTTACCTAGTTTAATTATCGGAATGCCAGTTGGATTTATTGGAGTAGAGAAAAGCAAAAACAAACTGATTTCTACTGATCTTCCTAGCATTGTTTTGAATTCAACTAGAGGAGGTGCTGCCATGGCAGCTGCTGCGATTAACGCCTTGTTGAGGGAAACTATTTAAAGAGTATTTATTTTATAAAAAACTCAAAAATCTACTCAACAACATAATTTAATTTATTATTTTCTTCTAAAGAATTTAAAACTGATTTTGCCTTTTCTATAACCTCTTTTGGAACTCCTGCTAATTTAGCTGCTTCTATGCCATAGCTTTTGTTTGAGCCCCCTTTAACTATCCTGTGACTAAAAATTAGCTGATCGTTTTTTTGTTCTACTAAAACTTGAAAATTTTGTATATTCGTATTTGTATTTTTTAAATAATTCAGCTCATGATAGTGCGTAGCAAAAATAGTATTACATTGAATTTTTTTTGCAAGATATTCACTTACTGACCAAGCTATTGAAAGTCCATCAAAAGTAGATGTCCCTCTACCTATCTCATCAAGTAAAACTAGTGAGCTAGAAGTTGCCTGATTTAGAATTGATGCAGTTTCAGACATTTCTACCATAAATGTCGATTGTCCAGATGATTGATCATCAACGGCTCCAATTCTTGTAAAAATCCTATCTGCAATCTTGATTTCAGCATTATTAGCAGGAACAAAGCTACCAATTTGTGTGAGAATTTGTATTAAACCAAGTTGTCTTATAAAGCAACTTTTTCCGCTTGCATTGGGACCGGTTAATATAATTAATTTTTGATTATCCTTAAAAGAGATATCGTTTGCTACAAACTTTTTATCATTTAACAATTGCTCTACAATTGGATTTCTTCCTGCTACGATTTTTGTACTTTTTTTTGTCATTGAATCATTTATTGGTATTAATGAAGGTTTTATAAAATTGTTTTCTACTGAAGTAATTGATAAACCAAGCAATGCATCAAGAGATGCTATGGATTTTGCGATTGATCTTATATTTTTTGTTTTTTCAGAAACTATATTTCTTAATTCGCAGAAAATTTCATATTCTCTTGATGAAGCTCTATTTTTTATTTGGAAAATCTTATTTTCTTTATTTTTAATTTCTGAGGTGATATACCTTTCTTCATTAGTAAGTGTTTGCCTTTTGATCCAATGTTGTGGAGCTAAATTAACTTTTGACTTATTTATAGAAATGTAGTAACCAAAATTTTTATGAAATTGAATTTTTAGGTTTGAAATTTTGCTTATTTTCCTTTCCTTTAATTCCTCTTTATTTAGCCACTCAGAGTAATCATCCATTAAATTGCGTAAACCATCTAATATATTGTCAACACCATCGTGGATCATGCCTCCTTCATTAATATTTATAGGAGGATTTTCTATAAGTTTAAAACTTATGATATCAGCTAATTCTAAGAGTCCTTCATCAATATTTTTTAATTGATCAGTCCAATCTGGGAGATCATCTTTAAATAATTCAATTATGGATTTTAGTCTGGGTAATTTTTTTAAACCTTCGGCTATTGCAATTAAGTCTCTGGGACTTGCATGACCTGCACAAGCTCTACCTGAAAGTCTTTCTAAATCACCCATTGCTCTAAGTAAATTTTGGGTATCTATGCGTAATTGTTTAGATTCAATAAAGTTTGAAATTATATTTTGTCTTTTATAAATTTCATTAACGTTTAATAGTGGTGAATCTATCCATCTTCTTAAACATCTTGCACCCATGCAAGTATAAGTTCTATCGATACTCCATAGGAGCGAACCTACATAATTGTTTTCTCGTTGTGTATTTTTGATTTCTAAGTTTTTTTGAGTTTGATAATCAATAATTAATTTGTTGTGACCAAATTGAATTTGTGGAAAGTCTAATGAGATTTTTACAGAGGAATCTTTATCTAAATTTGAAGGATTAATTTTTTCTAAATAATTTAATAAACCTCCAAGTGATCTAGTTGCATTGTTTAAATTTTTAAGTCCTATTCCTTCTAGGTTTGCAATTTGGAAATAATTTTTTATTAGATAATTTGCTTCATTAATGCCAAAATTAGTCTCTTTAGAAACAGTATATGTAATTTGACTATTACCCTTAATTAATAAATTTCTTACTGCATTGCTTCCCACAATGATTTCTGAAGAATCTAATTTAATAATTTCATCAAATAGTTTTGATAGAGATTGGCCTTCTAAAGTTATTAATTCTCCTGTGCTTACATCAGCTTTTGATATACCCCATTCATAAGATTCATCTGAGTTTTCATCTGATACGTAAATAGCAGTAATCCAATTATTTTTCTTTGCTATCAACATCCCCTCTTCAATTACAGTTCCAGGAGTAATTATTCTTGTTATTCCTCTTTTGATCGGAGTCCCATAATTTCCAGAACTTTTTTCTAATTGGTCGCATATAACCACAGAATAATTTTTTTTAATTAAATCAGCACAGTATCTCTCCATTGCATGATAGGGAACCCCTGCCATAGGGATCTTGCCAATCTCTTTGCCAGCATCTTTGCTTGTAAGCGTTATTTCTAAAAGGTTAGATATTAATACAGCGTCCTCAAAAAAACATTCAAAAAAATCTCCTAATCTATAAAGTAATAACCTATCTTTATTTTCTTCTTTTAGAGTTACGTAATGCTTCATTACAGGAGTTAATTTTGGTTTTGCAACTGTTTTATAGCTATAAGATTCTTCATTGATGCAAATATTTTTGTTATTTGAAATTAAATCAGTCTTGATTTTATTTATTAAACTGGTTGATTTTTTTCTTTGTCTAGGTCTTTTTTTCGATTCTTTTTTTAAATCTTCCCAAGATAAATCATCTTGAATTTTTGCTATTTCTTTTTGCACATTATCGTCATTTCCAATCGCAAATAAATTCTTTTGAATTATGGTATCGTCTTGCATACTTTTTTAAATTCCTAAATTGATATTAGGTAGAAAATTTTTTTTTGCATTTAAAGTGGCTAAAGTATGTAAATTTTCTCTAAAAATTATCATTTTCATGAGATTATAGTATTTATAATGTTTTGAAATCTAAGACTGAATTATGCAGGCTGTTAACTTTTTCTTCGTAAATGCTCTATTATTTGCTTCTTTAATTGCGGTAGTTGGGGTACCCGTTCTATATGTAACTCAACCTTCTACGGAGGAAGGACAGCGAGAAAGTAGAAGAAAAATTTATTCTATTGCTGCTGTTTGGGTTGTTTTGGTTTTTGTTACAGGGATAGTTTCTTCATTAGTTTGAACTTAATACCTTTTCGTGAGAGTCTATTAATATATCGAAGTAAAATTAAATGGCTATTTTTGAGGGTTCTTTTACTAATGCATCTACTTTAAAAGTTGGGATTGTAATAGCAAGATTTAATGATTTAATTACAAATAAAATCCTATCTGGTTGTCTTGATTGTTTAAAAAGACATGGATTAGACACTTCTCAATTAAGCAATCAAGTTGATATAGTTTGGGTTCCTGGTTCATTTGAATTACCAATCGCAGCTAAAAACCTCATTAAAAAAAAGAGTTATGACGTTGTAATTGCTCTTGGGGCTGTGATCCGTGGTGAAACTTCCCACTATGATGTAGTTATATCTGAGGCGAGCAAGGGGATTTCACAAGTTTCAAATGAAAATAATATTCCAATTATTTTTGGAGTTTTAACTACTGATACTATGCAGCAGGCTCTAGAAAGAGCAGGGATTAAAAATAATCTTGGTTGGAATTATGCTTTACAAGCAATTGAGATGGGATCCTTAATAAAAAATTTAAATTAATTGAAAAAAATTTAATTATTTCTATCATTGATCCCTTCTTTGAGATAAAATAAAAAAGTTATGCGGATGTAGCTCAGTGGTAGAGCATCTCCTTGCCAAGGAGAATGTCGAGAGTTCGAATCTCTTCATCCGCTTCTAATGTATGTATCTTTTAGGATATTTTTAAAAAAATTTTCGAAATGACAAGAGTAATTTCTATTGAAGATTTAAAGGGACTATTTACTAAACCTTATGGTACAGATGCACCAACAAAACAAGAATGGGCTGAATTTTACAATGAGAATGTTATTTTTACGGATCCAACTCAGGAAACAGAGGGTTTAGATTCTTATATTAAAGCTCAAGAAAAGCTAGTTAAAAGATGTGATGATGTTTTTTTAGAAACTCATGCAATTTCCATAACTGGGGATTGTGGATTTGTTGAATGGACAATGGGTTTAAAAATTATGGGTAAAGAATTTATTTATCCTGGAACTACTCGTTTATTATTTGGTGAAAATGGATTAATAAAAGAGCATAGAGATTACTTTGATTTTTGCGGCCCAACTTTTGGACCAGTTCCTATTTTAGGACCTTTTATAAGATGGCTTTATAGTAAATTTGTATCTTGATTTTGTTTCCTTTAGAAATAGAGTGCTTTATATTTCGCGAATCAATAATTTTTGAGAAGTAACTTCTTTAAAATCAAATTGAGAATAAAACAATTTTTTATTTGTTGTCATTAAATATAATTTTTTTGTATTTTTAATTTTTTTAGAAGATAAAAGATTTTTTATAATTAATGTGCCAAAACCTTTGCCTTGGTGATTTTGATCTATGACAATATCCCAAAGCACTCCGCGGTAAATCCCATCGGTTAAAGCTCTACCAAAACCAACTATTTCCTTACCAACCCAAAGACTTATTACGACATCACTGTTAGCAAGACATTTTTTTAGATCATTAATTGTTCTATTTTTTGCCCAGAAAGCATTGCTATTTAGTAATTTTTGTAGCTTAATTAATCCGTTTGTTGGTTTAAGATTAGGACCTAATCCAAAAACCCTTAATCCTAAAGCTCCTTTGGCATGTTTGATTAGAGATATTTCTTTCATTTATTAAAACATTTTTGAAAAGTGATGTTAGCTTGGTTATTTTTGTGACTTCAATCTAAATACCTTAATCGATCGTTTATATAAAATAAAGAGATAATGGTTTTCTTAATTCTGTTGTAACGCACTATTTTATAATGTTTGTAATAGGATGAATTTTTTAAGGACTTTGACTTATGCTAAAACTTTTGTTGGGAGATCCGAATACACGAAAGTTAAAGCGCTATCAACCAATAGTGGAAGAGATAAATTTTTTAGAAGAAGAAATTTCTCAATTGACTGATGATGATCTTAGAAAAGAAACTCAAAATCTTAAATCAAAGATTTCATCAGAATTAGATTTAAGGAAACAAAAAGAACTCTTAGAAGAATTTCTTCCTAAAGCCTTTTCAATAGTAAGAGAAGCAAGTAAACGTGTTCTCGATATGAGACATTTTGATGTTCAATTAATAGGTGGGATGGTTCTAAATGAATGTCAAATTGCTGAGATGAAGACTGGAGAGGGGAAAACTCTTGTCGCAACATTACCTTGTTATTTAAATGCTCTGACGGGCAAAGGTGTTCATGTTGTCACTGTAAATGATTATTTAGCAAGAAGGGATGCAGAGTGGATGGGGCAAGTTCATCGTTTTTTAGGTTTATCCGTTGGTTTAATTCAGCAAGATATGAATCCATTTGAGAGAAAGAAAAATTACGATTGTGATATAACTTATGCTACAAATTCAGAATTAGGATTTGATTATCTAAGAGATAATATGGCTATCGATATTAGTGAGGTGGTTCAAAGAAAATTTAATTACTGCGTGATTGATGAGGTTGATTCAATATTAATTGATGAAGCAAGAACGCCTCTAATCATTTCTGGCCAAGTTGAAAGACCACAAGAAAAATATCAAAAAGCTGCAGAATTATCTCTAGCATTAGTCAAAGCAAAAGAATTAAGTAAAGATGGTATTGATCCAGAAGGGGATTATGAAGTTGATGAAAAACAAAGAAGTTGTATATTAACTGATCAGGGTTTTGCAAAATGTGAAGAGTATTTGGGAGTTAATGATTTATATAATCCACAAGATCCTTGGGCGCATTACATAACGAACGCCTTAAAAGCCAAAGAATTATTTATTAAAGATGTAAATTATATTATTAAGAACGATGAGGCTGTCATAGTGGATGAATTTACTGGTAGGGTAATGCCTGGAAGACGTTGGAGTGATGGACAACATCAGGCTATAGAAGCAAAAGAGAGTCTTCAAATTCAGCCTGAGACTCAAACATTAGCATCTATAACTTATCAGAATTTTTTCCTTTTATATCCTGGTTTGGCAGGAATGACGGGGACTGCAAAAACTGAGGAGGTTGAATTTGAAAAAACTTATAAGTTAGGCTCAACAGTTATACCGACAAATCAAATAAGAAAGAGACAAGATTGGTCTGATCAAGTTTTTAAAACAGAGATTGGTAAATGGAAAGCTGTTGCTAAAGAAACTGCACAAATTCACAAAGAGGGTAGACCTGTTTTAGTTGGTACAACAAGTGTTGAGAAAAGTGAATTACTAAGTTCACTTTTATCTGATGAAAAGATCCCACATAATTTGTTAAATGCAAAGCCAGAGAACGTTGAACGTGAAGCAGAAATTGTTGCTCAGGCAGGAAGAGCAGGTGCTGTTACTATTGCGACTAATATGGCTGGAAGAGGAACAGATATTATTCTTGGCGGCAATAGTGACTATATGGCAAGGCTTAAATTAAAAGAAATCTTAATTCCTTTGTTGGTCAAACCTGATAATGAGCATAAGCCACCAATCCCTAAACAAAGAAATTCAAAATCAAAGGGAGGTTTTTTTTACAAAAGCTGGTTCAAATTTGAAAAAGAACATATCAAATTCTTCAACTAGTCTTTTCCCTTGCAAGCTTGATGAAGCAATTGAAAAGAAACTCTCTATTTTATCTGATATTCTTGTTAAAAATTGGGGAGATAGACAACTTTCTGTCTTGGAGCTTGATGACAAGATAGCTACAGCTGCAGAAAAAGCACCGACTGATGATAACTTGATAAAGCTTTTGAGAGAATCTTTGTCTGATGTAAAAAAAGAATATGAAAAAGTTTTGATTCATGAAGAAGAAAAAGTAAGAGAAGCTGGCGGTTTACATGTCATTGGTACTGAGAGACATGAATCAAGAAGAGTGGATAATCAACTTAGAGGAAGAGCAGGAAGACAAGGTGATCTTGGCAGTACAAGATTCTTTTTATCTTTAGATGACAATTTATTAAGGATTTTTGGAGGTGATAGAGTAGCAAATCTAATGAATGCTTTTAGAGTTGATGAAGATATGCCTATCGAGTCAGGAATGCTTACTAGGTCTCTAGAAAGTGCTCAAAAGAAAGTTGAAACCTACTATTACGATATTAGAAAACAAGTGTTTGAATACGACGAGGTAATGAACAATCAAAGAAAAGCAGTTTATGGCGAAAGACTAAGAGTATTGAAAGGAATTGATTTAAAGAGACAAGTAATAGGATATGGAGAAAGGACAATGATTGAAATTGTAGATGCTTATATTAATCCTGATCTTCCTCCTGAAGAATGGAATATTGATCAATTAATTACTAAAGTCAAAGAATTTATATATTTACTAGATGATCTTAAAGCTGATGATATTAATTTACTGTCAATAGAAGAATTAAAAAACTATCTTCAAGAGCAGTTGAGAATAGCTTATGATTTAAAGGAATCACAAATAGAAAAAATTCGTCCAGGATTAATGAGAGAAGCTGAAAGATTTTTCATTTTGCAGCAAATCGATAATTTATGGCGAGAACATCTTCAATCCATGGATTCCTTGAGGGAATCAGTCGGATTGAGAGGTTATGGTCAAAAAGATCCATTAATAGAATATAAAAACGAAGGATATGACATGTTTCTCGAAATGATGACTAATATGAGACGAAATGTTATTTATTCAATGTTTATGTTTCAACCTAAAACTGATAAGGATGATAAAAATTAAATCAATATCTAATCATCACCAAGAAATTCAAAAATTTCTTTGTCTTTAAGATTTTGAGAATCACCGAGTTTAGAAATATCAATAGATTCTGAGCTGGCTATACATTGTAGAGTTTTTTGTAATTTAAGAATTTCATTTTCAAGAAAGTCTATTCTATCCATTAAATTCTTTATCACATTAGCTTCTGCATCTGGTAAGGCAGAGTGAGCTAACGGATTAACTTTGACACCACTTTGATGCACTACCCTGCCAGGAACTCCAACCACAGTGCTGTTACCCTCGACATTGCGAACAACTACTGAGCCAGCACCAATACGTGTATTAGATCCTACCGTAATGGATCCAAGAACTTTTGCACCTGCGCCGACTACAACATTTTCCATTAAGGTAGGGTGTCTTTTGCCATGGCTTTTTCCAGTACCTCCTAATGTCACTCCCTGATAAAGCAAACAGTTATTTCCTATCTCAGCTGTTTCACCTATTACAACACCCATTCCATGGTCTATGAAAACCCGTTTACCAATTTTTGCCCCAGGATGAATTTCTATACCTGTTGCTAGCCTATTAAGATGACTGAGTAAACGGGGAATCAAAGGAATCTTGAGTTGCCATAATTTATGTGTAAACCTGTGTATAACTATTGATTGAAAGCCCGGGTAGCAAAGAAATATCTCTACTATTCCTCTTGCGGCGGGATCTCTCTCTCTGATAATTTGTATATCTGATTTTAAAGTTTTCAATACCATGTTCTAGTTAATAACTCCTATTTCTTTTTTTAATTGATTTATTGTTTCGATACTTAAATAATTTTTAGCACATATTATTTGAGGTAATCTCATCAACTGCGAACGATTTTTTAATAATGTGTTTTCTACAACTGATAAACTAGGTCCATCACAAACAATATGGTTGGAAGCCTTTAAAAGTGATAGTAATCTACTGTTATTGTCTGAGATTGCCGTCATAAGCATCAATTCACTACCACGCATGCTATGAATAATAACTTCTGCCGCTCTCAATAAACCAGGACTTATGCTTACAATGCCTACACAACTCCCAGCATTTAATTCCTTAAGAATTTTTAATTCCTTTTGAAAGTCGCTCAAGTCAACTGCAATTGCGCGAATTCGATATTGCTTAGCAAGTTTTTCTAGGGGCTGTAAAAAATATCTACTTGTGACAATAGTACCATTATTTGAATTACTCAAAACTTTTTCTAATTCTTCCATAGGAACGACTTCTACTGGTACATTAACTGTTTTAGAAAGGTCTTCTGCTATTAGCATAGATGCCCCAATATCCTCTCTAGGAGTGCTGACTATGATTCTTGATCCGCACTTAATACGCCAATCAATTTCATTGGTCAATATATCTCTCGACTCTTGTAAGGTGCATCCAAGACTTATTAAGCTGTCAATAACCTTCTTTGCTTCTTGATCTGGTGCTTTAC
>CACJCK010000017.1 GCA_902591865.1 uncultured Prochlorococcus sp. | reverse complement strand
TATTTTCTTCTTCAAGTTTTTTCTTAAGCTCTTTAGGCATATATGCAATATCTTTCTTAATTGCCTCAATAGCATCTTTATACTTTTCAGGTTCAGCTAAAAGCATTTTGATCAAATTGTATTGACTTTCTATTTCTTGTGAAGAAAATTTTCCCATAAAAAAAAGAGGGTTTTATCCCTCTAAGTTTAGATCGACTGTCAAATATATTTGATTAGAGTCTGCTGTAACCTGATTTTGATTGAAAAACCCTAAAGAGAACACCAGTTCCTATCATTACTTCGAGACACTTATCCGCAACTGTTCTATATATTTAAACAGTAAAATCATCCGCAAGTTCTGAATACTCATAAACTTTATCTTCTTTTACTATGATTTTCGCTAAAAGAATAAAAGTGTATCTGCTCCAAAATTTGTCATAAATAAAAAGTAACCTTAGTTTATTGAATTTATATTTCACCAAAAAAAAGAGCTTTAAAAGCCCTTATTTTAGGTTGACTGTCAACAATAAATTAATTTAAGATTTTTGCCATATCCATTGTCTTTGAATATTTTTATTTTCAATAGCTTTTTTACTTTCAATAGGTCTAATATTATTTTCTGGAATATAAATATTTTTTTCTTTATTTGTCTTTGCCGCATCTAGGCTGATCATTAGGAATATAATTAAAGCAACAGAAAAAATATAAGTAAAGCCATATAGTTCACCATATTTATTTCCAATAAATCCTGCCGTCTCTAAAGAAATTGCTAACGCAATAGTTAGATCTGTTTTAGGAAGCTTAGACCATTTAATCATTTAAAAAAATATCACTCACGCAAAGCTAATAAATTTAAATCACTTTGTAGCGATAATGAAACAATCAAAAATATGATTAAATTTTAATAAGAATTTATAACTTTATTAATAAAAAATATTTTAAAAACTACTGTTGCTGCATATCATGTTGGGTTTGTTAATTATTTCCCTACTCATCTTTTTAGTGGAAACTATTGCAGGCGATGCCCCAAGTGAAACATTGCTTCTTATAAGAGGTATTGCAGATGTTGTAGCATCCACCAATTTGGGAATTGGTTGTTTGTTGATTATTTGTAGTTCAATAAAAGATAAAGCTTCTTTAAAAAAAGTTTTATCAGGTGAATTAGCTTTGATGTTTAGTTTTTTAGCTGTAGCTCTATTCAATACTTTCAACGCCGGGAAAATTGTTGATGGAGGTCCTCAGCCTCCATTTTGGCTGTTTTAATAATGAATTATCTTTATAAGTATTTATGGATTAGTTAACAATAAAAATTGAAACGCTTACCACTTACACCGCTTTTAAATGAGCCTCTCTAAAATAGATTTCAATTAGTCTTAAATTAATGTTGTTTCTAATTTCTTATAAATTTACTGATGCAAATGCCCAAGACAAAGGAGCTAAAATGCTTAAGGAATGGTACGACAAAGGAGGACCACAAAATAGACCAAAGGGTTATGAAGTTCAATCTTGGATTTTCTTGCCTCAACATGGCAATGGTTACTCTGTTGTAAATGCTGATTCTTTAGAAACTATTTGGAAACAGTGGAGTCCTTGGAGAGAATTATTGGAATTTACTATTGAACCTTGTGCAGATTTAGATCAAACAGTAGCTCTATATTGTTGATGAAGTGCTTAATTACTTGCACTCTTTTCTTATTGGCAAATTGCAATTAAGAATTAAACAAGAAAACCCTTACAGATATTCAAACTACTTAAAGGATTATTAAATCGACTCGCAACTATAATAGGATCAATTTATGTCTTGCAGCAAACCTAGAGTGTGCTGATGAAGTTTGGCCTTAATTAATTTTTAAAATAATTAATTTTCTATAACACTCGGTACTTTTTGTTCCGCTAGTCGTTTTTTTAGAATCGAATAATTTTGTGAAGCCCATTTTCGAGAAATATCAAATTCAGCATCTAACTTCTCTCCAAGTAATTTGCTAATTTTAAATACTTCTACGAAGCCTAGATAAATTATTACCAGCAACTTAGTTATGTTTACTGCAATTGTTGCTATCTTTTCAATTCCATGATCTTGCATTTGAATTTATCCGATTCCACTAAAATTAACAGAGGTAAGAAATTATGCAAATGCAATGGACGAAAAAAAAATATTGACAGTCGATTTAAAATAATGGACAATTTGTTTTTTAAATCAATTGTGAATGTGTATTTTCCTATTCTCTTTTTATAAATTAAATCTTAAATTTAATAGATAAACTTATATGGAGGTCAATTTTATATAAGTTATTTAAATCAACTAAAGTAGTCGTTATTACAAATTAAATATACCTGTTTTTAAATGAATATTTTTGTCCTTGAAAACCTCCTAAAAACAAATTTTTCTTGAAATAAAGATTGACAAGACATTCATAAAAAAAAATTCTATAAAACATTAGTTTCTTTTATGAATATGTTTTTAACCAACAATTCTCGTTTACGAATTAAGGATATCGTTAAGAGAATTTCACTAGATGAACCTGTTTCATTAGAAGAAAGAATTTATGTAGAAAAGTTTTCAAAACACAATTCAACTATTTGGACATGGCTTAAGAAAGCTAATAGCTTGAGGAGATATGGTAAACAAAATTCAGACGGAATAAATGGACTAATCCAGAATCTTGGGCTTGATGGTTTAGAAACTGAAAATCATTTTGATCCTAAAAAAGATGATCTTGCTGATTGGTTTAGTGGATCTCCTGATTGGGTGAGGAGGAGCTGATTGCCTATTAATTTAAAAAGATTTATCTTTATGGTTAACTTAAAAAATGGGCACATATCTCAATAAAATAATATTTTAATCAATAATGAAAAAAGTAACCTCTTCAACTTTTCTTGGAGAATGATTACAAATACCCTATTACATACATTCCATTTGATTACTAATAAGTTCTCTTTTAATTAATAACATATTCAGCAAATTACCTAATATATTTTGGATTTTATTTTTAATTGGATTTCCCGAAGTCACAACTGACCGCCTTTGTTCTAGTAGTTATCTAGTATCACTTATAAAAAATAATCAAGAGTTGTAATACCTATAACTAAAGCATCAATTCTTATTGTTTAATAAGTTTTAAATATGTCACTATATTCATAATCAGTATTTTTGCTCTAGGAAATTTCAATCATCACCTCTAAGTTAGAACCACTGATACAGGTATAACTTCATGAGTACGTTCAAAACAAAATACTTTAAAAACACAAAAAAGATTAACAACACTCTTTGGTTGGATAAATTAATTAATCAACTTGAAAAAAAATCAAAGGGAGTTTGATAATGAATACATTTAGAAATAAACAATTTAAAAATGAATTAGATCCAAAGTATGCCTTTTATAATTGTCTTCATAGTTGCGAAATTAAGAGTAATTCTGAAAAGTCTTTAGAAGAATGTGTCGAAAATTGTGAACCTAGACCAGTACCAAAGAATCTCGATGACTAAAAATAGGAATAAAAACTCTATTCAATACCTGTTTTGACGTCATAGGTTTTATATAAATTTAAGGAGGGTAATCTTATGACAAACCTCGCAATTGAGCTACTTCTTTTAATTGTAGCTTTAGTTAATTTTGGAGCGATTCTTACAGTTAAAATTTATTCACAATCAGTAAAAGAAATTCAACGTCAGAGATTATTTTGTGGAGAATATATTAGTAACCCATATTGTGTTTTTTGATAAATTAATTCCAAACTAATAACTCTCAAACTAGAAATCTAATATTGAAAGTTAAGGTCTACCAAACTAAAAATAAGGTGTATATGGTACTTCTGTTTTTAATGAATCTCCGTAATAACTTTCAGCTGACTTTACTAGGATCCAATAAATAAAATTTAGAAATGATTTTTCCATAGGAACATCTATACGCTTTCCAAATTCAATTCAAAATTTCAAAAAAAAACATCGTAGAAAATACTTAACTGAAGAGATTTTGATTTACTTAGTTAATTTGTGATGGTTATATTTGTATGAAATGCTACTAAAGATTGTCTTATCAATTGATTTGGTAATATTGCTTATTGATTCCTTTAATTTCTGAAGATATATTAAATAAATTACAAAAGTAAGACATTTATGAGTACTCAAAAAAGTCAAAGCCATAAAAGACAGGAGCAAAATAATACAGAATGGTTAGATGAATTAATCAATAAAATTGAAAATATGAAAAACAAAATATCTAATACTTATTAACTAATTTCGTCTTCTGTCGTTGATTGCGCTATTAAATATTTTTAAATGCGTTTGTCATTAAGTCAGCTTTTAGCCATATAGGCTGGCATTTTTAGTGGAGTTTTTTTTTTATTGACAATATTGAAATAAGTAGAAAAAATTTTTTTAATTGTGAATACTGAATCATCTCAAAATCAAGAATTTATAAGGAAGCATCCCAGCGAAGGAATGTATGCTTTAGAAAAAGAATCAAAATTACCTCTGAAAGGATGGGAAAACGAAGTTGCCCGAGCAAAGGAATATGGTCTAGAAGCAGCAAAAAGCATCGTAGATAGAAAAATATCTACATTTTCAAGAGGAGAATTGCCTCATTTTGCAGGTATCAATACCTTCATGAAAGCTCCATATGTTGAAAATGTAAATGAAGTCGGAAATTATGATGTAGCGATAGTTGGTGTACCTCATGATTCTGGAACTACTTATAGACCAGGAACAAGATTTGGACCGCAGGGAATAAGAAAAATTTCTGCTCTTTATACTCCTTATAATTACGAAATGGGAGTTGATCTGCGAGAGCAGATTTCTATATGTGATGTAGGAGATATTTTTACAATTCCAGCAAATAATGAAAAAAGCTTTGATCAAATTTCAAAGGGGGTGGCTCATATTTTTGCTAGTGGGGCATTTCCAGTTATTTTAGGTGGAGATCACTCAATAGGGTTTCCCACAGTTAGAGGTGTTTGTCGTCATTTAAGAGATAAAAAAGTAGGAATCATTCACTTTGATAGACATGTAGATACTCAAGAAACAGATCTAGATGAAAGAATGCATACCTGTCCATGGTTTCATGCAACTAATATGAAAAATGCACCTGCAAAAAATCTTGTTCAATTAGGAATTGGAGGTTGGCAAGTACCAAGAGAAGGAGTGAAAATTTGTAGGGAACGAAGTACAAATGTTTTAACTGTTACTGATATTTGCGAAATGGGTTTAAAAGAGGCGGCTGATTTTGCGATTGAAAAAGCTACTGATGGAACTGACTGTGTATATATTTCTTTTGATATTGATTGTATTGATGCTGGATTTGTCCCTGGAACTGGTTGGCCTGAACCTGGGGGGTTATTACCTCGAGAGGCATTAAAACTTTTGGAGTATATTATCAGAAAAGTAAATGTATGTGGAATTGAGCTTGTTGAGGTTTCGCCTCCATATGATGTAAGTGATATGACAGCCTTATTAGCTACTAGAGTTATTTGTGATTCAATTGCACATCTTGTAGTAAGTGGTCAGCTCCCAAGAAAATCTAAACCAAAATGGATTTCAGATAAATGCAATATGTCAGTTGATCAAAAATGGAGATAGATTTTCGTGCATGAAGTAGATATGACAAAATGTCTTATACTTTCCATTGAAGAATGGGCAGAGAAAAAAAATAAAGAAAAAATAGTTGTTGAAAAGATTAATCTTAAGATTGGCGAATTTACTTGCGTAGAACCAATATCATTAATCAATACTTTTAATGCTGCAGTCTTGGGTTCTTGGTTAGATTCCTCTGAAATTATTATTGAAACAATACCTTTTGAAGGAAAATGCTCTAAATGCAATAGATCATATTTTCCACAGAAAGAAAATGGATATAAATCTCCATGTTGCAATTTTAATTTAGAGGAAATTATTAGCGGGAGGGAATTAAAAATCGCATCTATTGATTTTAAAGAAAAGTAAAAATTTGTATCTAGAATAAAAACGTATTTTCAAAAATAAATGCATTTACCAATTTCTGACAAAATTGAATTAAATATTCTTCATCAAAATAGTCATCAAGCTGAGAAAAATAAAGTTAAGTTCAATAATTATAATTTGCTCTGCTTGAACATAATGAGCAGTCCCGGTGCAGGAAAAACAAGATTACTTGAAATAACTTTAGAAGATCTTTCAAAAGAATTTCAAAGTGCTGTCTTAGAGGGTGATATGACTACTAATCTTGATGCGGCAAGATTAGAAAAATTTAATATTCCAGTAGTACCTATTACAACTGGAAGAGCGTGCCATCTCGATGCGAGTATGGTTAGTGGAGGTTTGAAATTATTAGAAAAAAAAATAAATCCTGATTTACTAGATATTTTGTTAGTGGAAAATGTAGGAAATTTAGTTTGTCCTGCAGAATTTGAAATTGGAGAACATTTTAAAGTAGCACTTTTAAGTATTACTGAAGGTGAGGATAAACCCTTAAAATATCCAATAATGTTCAGAGAAGCAGATTTAATTTTGATTACTAAAGTTGATTTATTACCCTATTTGAATTTTGATATTAAAGAATTAAAATCGAACATAAAATCAACTAATCCGAAGGCAGAGGTGATAGAAATTTCTTCATTAACCAAGTCTGGATTTGATTTATGGCAAAATTGGATTAGTAAAAAAATCATGAAATTTAAAAATAAATAATATTGATTGAGTAATAGTAAGCTCTTAAAAGTATCAGTCATTACAACTTTAGGTTTACTTTTTCTTAAGTATTGATAGTATGTAATATTTTTTCAAGAATGTTTAAAAAATTGAGAGCTTTTGTTGCCTCTTTGCTAGCTATGATATTAGCGATTTCATTAAGTACATTATCAAGTCCTGCAGCTCCAAAAGGCGAACCTATCACTTTGGGATACAGTAACTGGGCAGGATGGTGGCCCTGGGCGATAGCTGTTGATCAAAAAATGTTTCAAAAAAATGGAGTTAATGTTCAGATGAAATGGTTTGATGGATATGTTCAATCCATGGAAACTTTTGCTGCTGGAAAAATAGATGGAAATTCGCAAACTCTTAATGATACTATTTCGTTTTTGCCAGGAGAAAATGGAGGGGAAGTAGTTGTTTTAGTTAATGATAATTCTGCAGGGAATGACCAAATAATTGCAGATAAATCAATTAAAAGTGTTGCTGATTTAAAAGGTAAAACAGTAGCAGTAGAAGAGGGTGTTGTGGATGATTTTTTACTTGTTTTAGCTCTGAATGATGTTGGATTAACTAGAGATGATGTAATTATTAAAGGTCTTCCAACTGATCAGGCTGCAACAGCATTCGCAGCAGGCAAAGTTGATGCAGTTGGTGCATTCCCTCCATTTACAGGAACTGCAATGAAAAGGCCTGGAGCAAGAGTTATTGCCAGTTCAAAAGATTATCCTGGTGCAATTCCTGATTTATTAGCTGTAAGCGGAGATTTGATTTCTGAAAGACCAGATGATGTTCAAAAAATTGTTAAAACATGGTGGGATGTAAGAGAATTCATGAAAAAAAATCCAAGAAAATCTGAAAAGATTATGGCAAAGCGAGCTGGGATTCCAACACGGGAATACAAACAATATAAGGGTGGAACTAGGTTCTTTTCTTTAGAAGAAAATTTAGAAGCTTTTAGTGATGGGTTTGGGATGAAACATATGCCTTATGCAGCTAAACAAATGGCAGAGTTTATGGTTAAAGTAGGATTTATTCCTGAAAAACCAGATATGAGTAAATTATTTGACTCTTCGTTTGTTAAAAACATTAGTTAATTAATTAAAAATTAAAATGGTTAGTTCGAAATTAATCAAGAGGGATAAATATTTTTTATCCCTCTTTTCATTTGATAGTGAACCGAAAAAATTTAAGAAAATATTTCTTCAAATAGCCTCACTTTTGCTTCCCCTTTTAATTTGGACAATAGTGTGTCAATTAAAACTTGTGAGTGAAATGTTTTTACCATCGCCATTAGCGGTCTTATATTCTCTTTTAGATATGGCTGAAAGTGGAATATTATTTGAAGATATCTTTGCAAGTACTGGTAGGGTACTTTCTGGTTTTATAATTGCGACAATTTTTTCAGTTCCTTTAGGAATTTTAATGGGCTCTTTCCCCTCTTTTTGTGCCTTATGTGAACCATTAATTGCAATGCTTAGATATATGCCTGCAGCTGCTTTTACTCCTTTGCTTATTATTTATTTGGGAATTGAAGAGGCTCCAAAAATTGCATTAATATTCATTGGTACTGTTTACTTTAATGTTTTGATGGTTATGGATTCAGTAAAATTTGTACCTAAAGAACTTATTGAAACAACGCTTACTTTAGGAGGAAATACAAAAGATTTATTGATCAGAGTAATAGTAAGATACTCATTGCCAAGTATTATTGATACTTTAAGAATTAATATTGCAACTTCATGGAATTTAGTTATTGTTGCAGAGTTAATAGCAGCAGAAGTTGGTCTAGGTAAAAGGATTCAACTAGCTCAAAGATTTTTTCGTACAGATCAAATATTTGCAGAATTGATAGTTCTTGGATTAATTGGATTTGCTTTGGATATGTTTTTTAGATTTCTACTAAGACGTACATGTAAATGGGCTGTTTAAATGAAATTAGATGTTAATAATATTTCAAAATATTTTGGGGAAGGTACAAATAGAAAAAAGGCAATTGAGGGAATAAGCTTTTCAATACGTTCTGGAGAATTTAAAACACTTGTTGGAAGCTCAGGATCAGGTAAAAGTACTATATTGAGGATTATTGCTGGGCTTGAAAGTCCATCCAAAGGGAACGTAAAAGTCGATGGAAAAATAGTTAGTGGACCAGGATTGGATAGAGGAATGGTTTTTCAGAAATATAGTCTTTTCCCTTGGCTCACTGCATCTGAGAATATTGCATTTGGAATGAATTTAAATTCTTATAAATTGAAAGAAATAAAATTTAGAACATCTTATTTATTAGAAGTAGTAGGCCTTCAGGATTCTGGAAACAAGTATCCAAAAGAATTATCCGGAGGAATGCAACAAAGGATTGCAATAGCAAGAGCTCTAGCGACTAACCCCAAAATTCTACTTTTAGATGAACCTTTTGGAGCCTTGGACTTGCAGATAAGAGAATCTATGCAGAAATTTCTATATGAATTATGGAAAAAAACTTCATTGACAGTTTTACTTATAACCCATGATATTGAAGAAGCATTAGCCCTCTCTCAGCAAATATGTATTTTGGCACCTAATCCTGGAAGAATCATAAAGGAAGTTAGGGTAGATCTACAAAAAGGAGATTTAGATAAATTGAAACTTGATTCGGATTTTTCAAAATTAAGATATGAGTTATCTGATTTTTTAAGGGGCATTCAAAAAATTAAATAATGTCAACTAGTTTTTTGCCTACTTGGCTTTATAACGACCAAATAATTTTTGAACTTGAATTAGATAACTATTCAAAAAATTATTGGCATCCATTGATTTTCATGGGAGAAATCAAACCTGGCGAAATATTGGAAAAAAAATTCTTAAATCAATCATTATTTATCTCTCGTTCAGAAAATAATTTAATAACTGTTTTTAAAAATAGATGCCCTCATCGTGGGTCAAAATTGTGTTTGCAAAAAACAAAATTAAATCCTTCCAAGAGTATTTTTTGTCCCTACCATGGCTGGACTTTTGATTGTTTTGGCAAACTTAAAACTTTGCCATTAAAGTACGATTTTGAAACAAAAATAGAAACAGGGGATTATTTTTTAGAAAAAGTTAACTCTTTGATAAATGGACCTTTGATTTGGATTAATTTCAGCAAAAAACCAATATCTATAGATGATCAAATTGAGCTTGTTGGGCGAAAATGTAATGATGAATGGGATATGAATTACAGTATTTTTTCTGAATTTTCTGATACCTTAAATTGCAATTGGAAAATTGCCCATGACAATACACTTGATGATTATCATGTAGCAATAGCTCATAAAGATACCCTACATAAAGAACAAGGTCCAATTAAAAACTACAGGTATTTCTACAGTGAATTTTGTAATGTTCTTGTTACTCCTCTTGGTAGCGAAGGAAATCTATATACCTTTGGATTACTCCCATGGACCCATCTAATAATCTGGCCTAGTAAAGGGATTGTTTTAATAAATTATCTTCCTAAAAATATTGATCAGTGTATTATTGAAATTAAATTAGCTTCTGCTTCTTTATGTGAAAATGATTTAGAAAATTGGAAAAAAAGTATATTAGAATTTCTTGGCGAAGATAAAGTTATTGTCGAATCAGTTCATAAGTCTTATCTGGAAAATTTTAAACTTGGTCCTCCTAATAGACTAGAACAAAGGATTATTCACTGGCAAAATATTTATAAAGATTTTCTAAAAAAATCGGGTATTTATTTTTAACATAATTTCTATTTTTGCACTGATATTATTAATTTAATTAAATTTTTAATTTGGTAGGGATTTAACTATATATTTAATAGGCCTTATTGATAATGTAGTTAAGTATAAAATGTTGATCATGAAAAATCTTATATTAATAATAGTCTTTTTTTCTTTCCTATCTTCTTGCAGTAATGAAAAAGATTTTTTTCTCACTTAGGGGAACGCTTTGTTAACTTGCGGAGGTAAATCTCGTATCATCGAAAATCATAAATAAGAGATAATAAATACTGAAGTAAGGATTTAAGAGATGGAATTGGTAAATACGTTGAATTTATAGTTGTTGAGACTGATAAAAAATGAGGAAAAAATAGGATTATTAATTCTTTCCCAATTGAAGAACCACAAGTTTCAATAATAAAAAACTGTTAAAACAAATTATAAATTAAGTAATTAAAAGGTATTTAAAAATAACTAGCTTAGTTTTAATCTGAGATTTTTGATGATTTGATAATTTTCCATGCTTCTGATGCGGTGTCTGCATATTCGAAAAGATTTAGGTGTTCATCTTCAATTAATCCAAGATTAGCTAAATATTCAAAGTTAATTATCTTCTTCCAATACTCTCTACCAAAAAGTATGATTGGGATTTTAGTTTTCATTCCGGTTTGACAAAGCGTCAATAGTTCAAATAATTCATTTAGTGTTCCAAAACCTCCAGGAAAAAATACAGCAGCTACTGATCGCATGACAAAATGGATCTTTCTTAATGCAAAATAATTAAACTTAAAGCAAAGACCTGGTGTTATAAAAGAATTAGGGATTTGCTCATTAGGAAGACTGATATTTAACCCTATAGATTTACAATTTGCTTCAAATGCACCTATATTAGCAGCTTACATAATTCCTGGTCCCCCACCTGTCACAATCACGTGAGAATTACAGTTTTTGTTTTGATTACTAATTGAAGCAAGTTTAGAAAACTCCCTTGCGGATTGATAGTAATGACTGATTAAAAGCAAATTTTTTAATCTATTTAAATTTCGTTTTAGAAGTATCGATTTATGATTTTTTTTAATTAACTCTTCTATATTTGCAATTCTCTTTTTTGTCTTTGATTTTTCTGTAATGCTTGCTCCTCCAAAAATAATTATGGTTGAAAGAATTTTATTTTCTTCAAGGATTAAATCTGGTTTAGTAATTTCAAGAAGCATTCTGACTCCACGCATTTCATTTCGGGTAAGTAGCCCAATATCTTCGTGAGCCAATTTATAAGTATCAGAATTAATAATTAAATTCAGGTTTTTAAAATTATTACTATGGGATATATTTTTTTTCATTTTAAATAAGAGTTTTAACTTTTCTTTCTAGGGAATTAAAATAGATTCTTTTGATTTTGTTATTTTCGTAAATCCAACAAACAGGGGGACTTTTTCTTGCCTTAATTAAATTAATTTTGTCTAATTTTTGAGGGATAAATTCTTTAGCAGGATCAAAAAACTTATCTCTTTTGGGTTGGTTTAAAACTATACTACCTTCTTTCCCTGAGATAGATCTGTGATAAGTTCCTACAGGAATTTCTAATGCACCCATAGATCTATTTAAATAAATCACATGATGAGGTTCTTCCCAGGAAGGATTTATTAAAACAAATTTCCTTTCTCCAGTGATAACTAAATTGTGGTCAATTTGATGATTATGAACGTAATATTGCTCATCTTTTAAATAATCTGGAGGGGATATAGCTTCCCCAGAATGGATCACAACATCAGAACCATTAGAAGTATCTATGCCTGCATCAAAGAATGTGACTTTTGGAGTCTCTCTAAAAATATTTATTGGGAAGAATCTTAATTCCATAGTGCTAACTCCCTTTTAGAAAATTTATAAATACTAAAAAAAATTTATTTACTTTTAAAAAACGGCTATTTTTTGATTTCTAATTGCAACAAAACAAGCAATCTTTTTGATTTGGATAATATATACATTCTTTATTTAAAGTTTCTACTAAAAAATCTACTTTCTTAATATAATCAAGATGTTTTAATTCTTTTTTTGGAACTGTAAACTGAGTTTGTAGTTTCATTTTCTATTCTCCTAATTAATACTGTTTTTTGAATCCATTCCAAGTTTGAGAAAACCTTAATCCCAGATAAGAAATTAAAATTGTCCAAAATAAAATTTCTATAACTAAATTAGTCATTTGCTTGGCCTCCTTTCTATCTGATTATTCTTTAGTACAGATATTTTATAAAAATCAAGCGTAAGAATACCTAAAAGTTAAAGTTTTAATCACAAAAAATCTTGCAATGGTTGTTACTAGGATGTTCTGTACATTCATAATTCCAATAAGCTTCCATTTCTTTGAGCTTAGTATCATATGGAAGGTCTTTTTTATCCAAATTAATTTCTTGGATAGTAAATGTGTCATTTAGTGCCATAAGACTTAACCCCGACTAAAACTATGTTCTAATTCATTTGAACAGTAAATTTCAAGTTTTATGTGTGCGGTGAGAGGAACAAAATTGTACGGATTAAGGATCAAAAAAAAATCTCAAATTATTAATGATTGCAAGGAAAATATCTTCAAAAAATTTATTCTAACTTTAAAAAAATTTGTTTAAATTTTGCTTAGAGATTATATTCTCTTAATACTTTCTCAGGTCTGCCAGTATCTATCATTCATCTAATCTATCTGCATATTCTCTTAAAATCTCAGCCATCTTTTGAGGCGGAATTTCTTGTTGATATTCTCTACATAAATCAAAAAATTTATCTAAGAAATCTTTCATTGAAGATGACATAAAAATTAGCGTTTCATTTTAAAAGTAAAGTATGCAAACCCACCAAGCAATAAAAGACTCACAACCCCATAAGTAATCGCTATGCCGTACATGTAAGTCATTTATTTATAAATAAATACATAAGCAGAATATAAATAAACTAAGAAAACTCCAATAGCTATTGAACTTCCATAAATAAGAAAGTTCCAAAATCTATATAATTTAGGTTTTTTAAATTCTTTTTTTTCTTCTTTAGTAATCATCTATTTTCTTTTTCTTTTCTAGCAGCATTACCTTTTGCTCTTAATACCAAAGTTATCGTAAGGGCAGCGCTTAATATCACAGCATCAATTAATAGGTGCGGGGAAATATTCATCAGCTGAAAAGAGAAATAAGAAGAGTCATTATCTTTTCATAAATAAATCTATTAATCATTAAAAAAGAGGGTTTAATCCCCCTAAGTTTAGATCGACTGTCAATCACAGTCTATTTTAGCTTGTTAGCTTCTCTAAAAAACAATATTTTATTTAGCCAGAGCAAGAGAAGGCACCTGCAAGAATATTTTTAAAAATTGGCGCTTGACCCAAGGCATATAAAAAGAAAGTTGATGATGCGAGAGTAATAGCTATTTTAGAAGCCCTGCTAACTTTCAAATTTGAGACTTTTGCAAATGCAGAATTCATTTGTTTGTTCCTTAATTTATTGACTTTAGAATAGCTGCAAAAATTTAAATATTCAGCATCAATATTTACCAAAGAATAATTTTATTGATTCTTTTTCTCAGCTTGCATTTTTACTAGCTCAAATTTCTTTTTAGAAACTATTCTGATTTTGTATGCTGGATATCTTGTCTTCCACCATTTATTGATCGAAATAGCTACTCCTTCTGAATTTTGGGTACAAATATTGACCCATAGAATCTTAGTTTCAACTTCTTTGTAGAATTCCCAACTTGTAGGTGAAGCCATTAAAAATCGAAAATGAAAAAATTCAATAAATTATGGGAAATGGTCCATAAGCTAAAACTTTTGTTTTTTTAATTAAGAGGATTTAGTTGAAGATATAGAGTTTTCATTAAGTGTTAATAAAAAACTTTAAACAAAAGATTTAAATTACTTTCGGCTTTTAGGAAAGTATTACTTTAATTTTATAACGAGTTTCAATTAAAAAATATCTCCGCAAAGAAAGGGCCAAAAATTGACCCCTCTTGGTGAAACTCTTCCAAAGAAACACCATTAAAATCTTACTCTGAAAGTTGCAAAGTTAAACAAATTAATGAAATCAAGATTAATAATTTATGCGGCCTTTTTAAAAGGGTTCATGTTCCTTAAAAAGTTATTACTTTTGCGGGTACTCATTTTTCTATATCTTTGATTTATATCCAAGATATATTTCCTGGCTTTCTTATCATTTTCAATTTTCTTTCTTTGAAGACGTAAAGCCTTTAAATCTTCTATTGACATTAGGCTATCATCTTCGTTGAAATTCATATGATCAAATTGCATCAGTTAAAGAAATTAAGTTTCTCCTTTAAGTGCAAGATTAACAACCTTATCTTTATTTGCAATAGAGATAATTAACCAACTTAATTCAAATTAGTTATTCAGTTTCCAGAAAGCTGTGAATTTAAGTATTAAAAACTTTCTAAAATCAAGAATAACTTTTGATTGAATTTGATGGAACTTCTAAAGATACAAATGATTTTCCATAATGAGATTTGGCTGATCTTATCAGTAAACAGTAAAAGAAATTTACTAAAGCTTACTCCACGAGGACTTAGTAACTAATTTAAATAACCTCATAATTTTTGTAATAGTTATATACAAAATAAATTTATCCAGCAACAAATATATTTATCTTATAAAACATAGTTGCTTATTATTAATTGAAAAATTTGCACTCTTAGTCTTTAGGCAGCGGACTAAATCCTCGTGGAGAATTGGACTTTAGCCCGCTCTATTTTTTTAGCAAAAGAAAAATAGCACTGCAAGCTAACTAGATCAAAAGTTATTATTTTTGATTCTGAATAGACCTTTATTGGTTAATTGATTAAGATTATTTGAGTATAAGTAAGCATTGTTTATTGTATAAATATGCTACATAACTTTAGTTATATCAATAGATTCAGTATTTTTGCTCATTGATATATTAATTATTGGAATAATATTATTATTGATGCACGAAGAAGGTTTAATTTTGAAAAAAATAATTAAATTTCTTAAACTACTTAAGAGAAGAATTGATATTTTCAACGCAGAGGCTGAATTAAAGTTTATACTTGAAAATAAATAATGGAATTTCCACATTGCCCTATTTGTGTAGTTCTAGCATTTGTTTCATTTTTTATGGGAGTTACTCGTAGTTATATGTTTTATTTTCTTTTTAGGGCGTTTGTGAGAACAGAATCTAATTTAAAATTGAAATTTAGTTTCTATTAATTGTTGACATATAAGTATAAATACTTTATAAATGGATTGTAGTAAATACTACAAAATCGTCCGATCTACCATCTAATAGACCGCAGTACGACTCAAGCCATAGGACGGGGACTTGAGCAGTTTAAGGAGCTGTATCATGGTAAACATGTATTTCAATGGAAAGTCATTCGTATATTGTAGAAAACAAGAAGAAAAGTTGATAAAGCTTACTTATAGAGGATCTATTTACTTGAAATAAGTTTTCTAATTTCTTTTTTAAGAAAGTTTTACCATTTATTGAAGTTTTTGGACTCAGTATTTATTAATTTGTTATAAGAAAAACTTATTGTGAAGATATTTTTTCCCTATTTAATAATTCATATATTGGTATATTTAGTAACTAGCAATTAACTTTAAAATAACTAATTTGTAAACAGATTTTTAAAAGGTTATGCAACCTATTTCTGAAGAACTTTACAAAAAAATAGTTGAGAGTTCTAAAAAATGAGTCATTTACTAATTGCTTTATTAGCTTTAGATAATAGGCATTAGTCTGTCCAAAGTTTTTATTTTTACCTGAAAATCAAATTACATAGCAAAAAAAAGCAATTGTTTTCTAAAAAGAAATAGTTACTATGTATTCTTTATTAGATTTATTTATTTTATCAAATTATAAATTAAACCAACAAAAGAACTACCTACTAGTAGTAGCACCATTAAAAGGGGCTATTAACTTTGCTAATCCCATAAAGATAAATCAGAATTCCCTGTAGATCTTTGCATCCAGTGAATTTTCCAAACATTATTTGCTTTTTTAAAAATTGACGTAACCGTTGGTAAGTCATCATTAGCTGTCCCTTTATAAGTAAATTTTGAACCTAGTGTAAAAATGCACATTACTATATTTTCGCTTAAAAATTCGAATCGGTGAACTTTGGTTATTTCTGCCTTTTCTTGAACTATGTCACCAGTAATCATTTGTTCGAACCCTTTTGCATCTATAGGATTACCACTTGGTCTTATAAATAAAAAATCTGGAGTCGCATTGTCAACAAAAAATGAGGCCATTTTTTTTGGATTGGCAAACTCATTTAATAATGAAATTATTTTTTCTTTATCATTCATGAAAAAAAGGGACGTAACCCTTCTAGTTTAGATCTACTATTTAAAATGTACAAATCAAAATGGAATAATTCTAAAAAAAGTTAGTTAGAATTATCAAAAAAATTAGATTTTAATGTTAATCATGATCAATTCATTAAACAAATTATTGCCCATTGGCAAAAAGGTCAAAAAATATTTGCCTTTCTTTATTGGATTTAAATTACTTACATTTACTGGCTTTCTTACTTATTTAATGAATCGCTAATTGATATAACCTTAGCAATAAAGTTTAACTAAATTAAAATCTAGTGAATAAAGAAGAACGAACTAAAAGATTTAAGTCTATGTCAAGAATTCAAAGACAAGAACTGATATTAAAGAAGATGAAAGAGAGAGGCATAGAGGTGGGAAGTGGAATTCCGAATAAAAAATATGATAGCAAAGAGGTTTATGAATTAATTCATATTGTAAATTGCTTCCCAGAATTAAGAGAGAAAAAATAAAAAATATTTAGGTTTCTTTAATTGAGTAATTTATTTTGGTTCCCTTATTGAAGTAATAATTAATCCACCTATCAATGAGAGATTCATTAATACTGCCCTTTGATGAAAAGGGAATACATGAAAAATTATTGTTGTTGGAATAATAAATAGTAATAAAAAGACTGAACCGATTTTTTGATTTTCCCCAAATATAAAAAATCCAGAACCCAAGATAAGACATATAATTGCTCCCACTAGAAGAATAGATGAAATTGGTTCAGGAATACCTTTTGAAGAAATATATTCAACTGTTCTCTCAAAATCATTAATTTTGCTTGGTATTGCCGAGATAAATATTGCTGAAATTGATAATCTTGAAAAAAAATCTAAAAAGGATTTGATACTTTTATTTTTCAAAAAAGAATTTTTCATAGCCTTATTATAAGAAAAAAATTTTATGCGTTTGATAAGTACTTTATTAGGCAGAAATAATTTTAAATTTTTCTTAAAGAGGTTTAGCTCAATGTAATAGAAATCTTTTTAATTAATGTGAATCTTTTTTAAGGTAACTAATAGTAATTTATGAATTGTCTTTTTATTTTTATGCAATAATGTATTTAACTTTAAAAAAAATGTTTAAGAATTTACTTTTAACTTTTCTTATACTTTTTAGTTCTCTAATAACTATTTATCCATCAAAAAAAGAAAACACTAATTTTTTCGATTATTGTTATTCTCTAGAAAAAATAATTTCTAGAAATACATTAGAAAAAAGTAAGAATCTATCAAAGAATTTTAAGTCTTTAGCAAAAGATATTACTCTATTTGGGACTGACAAAACTAAAGGTACTTTCGCTAATAAGATAATTAATCAATATAAAAATTCCAAAAAATTATTTATTATAACTGTTGTTCCAAATCAAATTTATTGTTTAGCAGGATATTGGATTGAGGAGGTAAGTCCAGGAAAATTTGAATCCATTTTCTATGAGAAAACCAATCAAAAAATAAATGAATTTAAGAATACTAAAAAAGAAATAGATAAATTTATTAAAGAAATTAATTTACAATATAAATCTATAAAAAAAGAAATTAATGATTTCTTTTAGAAAATCAAAATCTTTTTTCTAATAAAATTGATTTATTTGTTATCAACGATTCATCTTTTTTAGATTGTGAAATAAAAAATAGCAGTAGTCCTAAAATAATTACAAATCCAAAAATTGATAATGTATAAATTATTTTATTGTTGATATTAAAGTTAAGTTTGTTTTTGGTAATTTTTCCAAAAAACAAAAAAATTTTATTTGATAATGAATCATATTTTTCAGAATTGTTTTCAAAATAATAACTATTAAATAGTTCTTCCCTATTTTCATTAATGTCTATCTGTAAATTATTTTCAGAGGCCCCAACTTTGTGATTCGATTGCTCATAAAAATATTCATGTATGTTTGAAATATTTGTTATTTTTTTATTTTTAACATTTAATTTAGTTTTTATTAAATCATTATCAAACCATTCGTCATAAACTATAAAATTTGGTTTAGCAAAATAAGTCAAGACTCTATTACAAAAAAAGTACATTTAAAAGATAAATCAAAGAAAAAAAGAAAGTTATTTTTGTTGGTAAATTTCATAAATCATGTTTATAAATCATCATTAATTGTCAAATTTTTTTGAAGGGATTTTATTGATTTCCAAGCTTCTAAATATTTGATTGTTTTTGCAAGTTAGTTTGGAGTGAAATTTATTATTTTGACTTCCTTTTGCCACCATAGGAATAATTATTATGTTTCGAAACTATATTCCAATATTTTTTAAAACAAAAAAATGCAGTCTTTATGGATTATTGATTTAACTCTGTAATTAATTTTATGTGGCTTATGACATAAATCATATTTTGATTCTCTTTAACTTTGCAATCTAAATTTTAGATAAGAATAATTTTGATTTAAAATATTCAACAAATGTTTTTTTATGGTGTCATTATTAGATTCAAATCTGCACATCCTTAATCAAAGCAGTGATTTTTGTTGAGTGCGATTATTTTTATTTGTATGGTAAAACTCTAATTTTTATTTTTTATAACTTTGAAAGTAACCATATTATTAATGTAAAATTTTTCAAGAATTTTAATTGGCTTAAATTAAAAATTTTATAATTATACATCTAAATTAGAACTTTAAAAAGAAACTCACGAATTTTATTTAATTAATTTTAATATGATTTTATTAAAAATAAATACTATGAACATTTATCTATTTTGGATATTATTTTTAGCACTTTGGGCAATTGTTCCTTTAATGATTATTAAAGGCAGAGTTGACGAAGCTCCAAAAATTCAGACTTCACCAAAAGTTAACTCAAAGAAAAAAGGTTGGTTTAATTAAAGGTATCTCAGATTTATAAAAAAAATCTGCAATAAAATTCTTGGTAATTTAGATTAAAGTATCATTAAAATTTTATTTCTTATTTGTGAAAAAATTAGAAAGCAAATTTCTTTATTTAGTTGTTCTAGGAGGTAGAGCGAAAAATGCTAACGTTGAACTCCATGATGTCAGATGGGTTGTTGGATCTAAAATTGAGGATACATTTGATACGCTAAGAAAGGATTGGTTTGGTCTGCCAAAGGGCTTGCATATAGATAGTTATAAAAAAATAAGATCGATTGACGGATATACAATAAATTTAATAAACACTGAAGAGAAAAAAATCAACAAAAATAATTTGAATAAAAATAATAAACTATTATGGTTTGTTAATCTTGGAGGCAATGAAAGTAGTTCTATGCAAGAGAGACATGAATTTGGTCTTGTTATTGCAGGAGATTCTCAAGAGGCAAAGAAAATAGCAAAATCTAAATGGTTATTAGGTTATAAAAATATTCATAAAGATAATCTTTTTTCATTAAGAATGATTAGTGATGTAGATGATTGTGAAGTTATAAAAAATATAAATAACTGGGAAATAGAGTTAACAGTGGAGAATAATTGTGATGAAGTAACAAATTCACCTGATTGGTATGGCTATAAAAGAATAGATCTGCATTAAAAATGTCTTAAGTTAATTTTGCATCACATGATTTTGATATTTTTTAATTAGAAAGTAATTGTTTTTTTCTAAAAACAAATTCAAAAAGAGCTTGATTTTCTTAATAAATAAATTCCAGCTCCCATAGATATTAAGACAGGCAGCCAAGCAGCGAGAATAGGAGATAATAAACCTTTTACTCCAAGCGAACTGAATAAAAATGATATTACATAATAAATTAAAATAAGAATAACACTCAATCCAAATCCTTGGCTTCTAGAAGATCTCAAATTAGACTTTGATCCTAAGCTGCTACCTATCAATCCAAATACTAAGCAGGCGAAAGGTAGAGTAAATTTTTCTTGGATTCTAACTTTCATTTTTCTGGCATCTTTAATATTACCGGCATTCTCATATATATTTTTAGCAGCTATTGCCTCTGACACATTCATATCATTAGCATCCTTTTGAATCTCTGAGACTTTGAGAGGTCCGTCTCCTAATGGATAAAAATAAGTTTTGAAATTAATAATACTTGTTTGGGAATCAGAGGAAAAATAAATAATCTTACCATTTTTGAAAATCCATCTTAAATTTTCTTTATCAAAAGAGGCACTCTCTGCAGAGAGAACTTGTTTATTGCCAATTCTTGAAAAATCTAATAAAGTAACATTTTTCATGATTTTATTTTCAACAACTCTTGAGAAGAAAATTTGGGTTAAGTGAGTATTTCTTTCGCTTGGCTTATTTGTTTTAGGATCAATAAGTGAACCATAACCAGGGAAAAAAACATCATTACCGCTTTCAATTATTGTTGATTTTCCTAAACCATCTCTCATTGAGATTTCTGCGAGCTTGTTCGAATACGGAACTAGACTATTGTTAAAAAAGAAAGTTAATCCAGTCATAAATATAGAAACAATTAATGCAGGAACTATAAATCGTGATGTTTTAATTCCTATACTCCGCAAAGCTAATAGCTCAGAATTCGATGACAACTTACCATAAGTTAGTAGAGTAGATAACAAAACTGACATAGGAAATGATAGAACTAAAAATCCTGGCAATTTTAAACATAAAATCTTAAGAGCCAATCCAAATGGCAATCCGAATTCAACAATTTTTCTTATCAAATCAAACAAGACTCCAACAGATAAAGAAACTACTGTGAAAGCTGAAATAGAGAAGATTAAAGGGGGCACTAATTGTGCTATTAACCACTTGTCAATAAGAGGAATAATCTTTAGTAAAGAATTAAAGTTTTTAAAAATATAGCTAAACATAAAATTTATTTAAAAAAAGATTTGAAAATTTTCAATATTGAGTATCCAGGTGCAATTAACAAACTAGGAAGGTAAAAAAGGCTCCAACAACAATGGGGATATGCAAAAATCGCAAGTAAAATTTTGGATCTTTTATGGAGTTCGATTTTTAAAAAATATTTTTCAATCAAATTATATCTGATTAAATTTTGTTGGATAGAATTATATGACTTTAATTCTTCACCAAAAGTACAATATATTAATATTGAACTTACGATCCAAATAAATATCCATCTCCCATAATCCCATCCTGCAAAACACAATATAGCAAATGGAAAGAATTGAAAATACATAATAAAACTCTTTATTTTAAAATCTTTTCCTGCATTATCGCCTAAGAAAAAACTTGCTAAGACAATAGTCGTTGTTATCCAAGCTAAAGGAACCCAGAAAATACCTTTAAAATCAGTTAGAGCTTCTAAAAGGATTTTTAAAACTTTTATAAAATCCCAACTTATTGCATCAATAGCTCCCAAAGGAATTTCATAATTAAGTTTTTCAAAAGGGAATAAAAATGATTTATTCAACCAAGATTGGTGAATTGAAATTGCTTGATTTTGATCACCTTTAAAAATTAGGCAAAAAATAAATGAGCAAAATGATGGTAGTAAATTTAAAAATGTATAAGAATTTTTTCTATAGAAATCATATTTCTTTTTTAAAATAAAGAACTGTATTGGTAAGGCATAAATAGCAAAAGATTCATGAATCAACAGCCCTGTAATATTTAATAGATTTAAAAAGACAAGATTCGGTCTTTTTAATTTAATAAGTTTTAGAGATACAAGGAATATAAGTAGTAGAAGTAAGTCTTTCCTGATCAAAAAATTCCCAATTATGGGTGCTAAAAATACCCCAGGCGATAGTAAAAACAAATTTGAAACTTGATTTTTAGATTCAAAAATAGTTAATCTTAATAAAATACAATAGCAAGAAATACTGATAAACCAAATTATAAATATTGGTGAAATTTCTAATAAATTACATAAAATGTATATGCCCTCTCCTAAGAGCCCTCTTCTAATAAATCCACCTTGATAATTTATTAGCCACTCTCCAATTGTCCAACTATCATCTAGGTAAGTTTTATTAGAAAGGGTATTTAATAATCCGCCAATTATTATTAATAAAGAAAAAATGAACACAAGATATTCTTCTACATTTTTAGGATTGGATCTTCTGTCTAAAAATAAGTTTTTGATTATATTTATTAAAATTCTCAAATTATTATAAATTAGCAATGTTTTACAAAACAATATAATATTTTTAATAAAAATATTATTTTTTTATCCATTCTCTAAAGAAATATATTTCATCAATACTTGCAGTAAAACAAAAAAATATGTTTCTTAAAAGAAAGAGGTATGGTGCGAAAAAATAACTTTTTTAAAAAAGATTGCAAATGTACCCACTGCAAACTAAGACTAGATCAAATTAATAATCTAATATTATTGGGATAAATTAAGTAAGAGGCTGGTCTAGCTTATTTTGTAAATCTTTTATAATTTAAAATTAATTTTAAAATAGCTATATAAAAAATGTATTCATCATATATATATAAAAACTATTTTGGTCTTTGATTTTATTATTTATTTAAACTAATAAAATTACTTAGCCTTTTGATTCTTCTTGTAGATAGTATTTTCTTTATTAAAAAGAAAAAGGATAATAAAAATGCAAGAAGGAATAAGAATAAAATCTAAAGACATAAATTTGTTTCATCTATTTTCTATTTAGCAATTATCTAAATTATTTGCATTCTTTTTGAGATTTGTATTTTTATTAAGAAAATAAAAGATTATCTAAATTATCCACCTATTTGTTTGTTTTTAAAATTGAAAGAGCTTGCAAGTATCCCACAGGCAAGCTCATGACGAACTAGTTAAATTCAGATTTCAAATGATAACCAGCTGAGCACTTCCTAAATGCCCCTTCATTCTAGTAAGTAAAATTACTTACTGTGAGTATAAATGCTTATTTTCGTTGTTAACCCGAAATTAATTAATAAGAAGTGAATTGATAATTCTTATGCCGCTTGCTTATTGACAAAAATGTTACATATTGATTTATAAATTCTTTCCGGCAACGTATTGGCGCCTTTTGGTTTACATAAGTTAATATTTGTGTTACTTTAATTTACAATTACGTTCTTTTTAAATGACAAAATCAGGAGTTACTACAGAATCAGGTGGAAGACAGAATATGTTTCCATCAGAAACTAGACCTTATATTGATGAAACTGTGTCGTACGATGGATATCCTCAAAATGCAGAAAAAGTAAATGGGAGATGGGCTATGGTTGGTTTTGTTGCACTATTAGGAGCTTATATAACAACAGGACAGATCATTCCAGGAATTTTTTAGTTCTTAATTACTGTTTTTTATTTAACTTTTTTTGTTAAAATTATATTTTTTATTCTTTTAAATAATAAATTTAAATATCAAAATTAATTAATCTCTTACTTAAAGCCAAAATTTATTTTAAATTTGAAAATAAAAAATACCAAATAAAGGTTATTGCATTCAAGCTAAATATTATTCCTAGAAATATGTATGCAAACTTTTTGCCAATAAATGCTGTCTCTGGTTCAAGCTTTACTCTCATTAAATCATAGAATTATTTCGTTAAAGTTAGCATCAATTAACAAATAAGTTTAATATCTAAAAGAAAAATAACCAAAATTTGTTCCTTTATTAGGGTGTTAAAATTAAATTAATATTGGGGATGATTCACAGATTTCTAGTTATGAAATATAATTTTTAAATTTCAGCTTATGAATTTTTGTTTTGAGTAATCTCTTGATTAATATTGATTAGTAAAAAAAAGCAAAATTAGTATCTTTAATCCAATATATAACTTCAGTAAATTTAAACTACAGTTTAGATTTAATTTGGCATTATGATTTCAATAAATTTCAGTGCTAAACGCTAATATTTAGTTTTGTTTGAAAAGGAATAACTCAAACCTTAACTAAATAAAGAATTGATAAATTTAAAAAATAATTAAAAAAATTAAAAATTCAAATTAGAGTTTTTAAAGATTTATATTAAATGAAACCGGGTATGATTTGACCTGTTGTTAAATATGCTCCAATAAGAGCAATAAAACCTAACATTGCAAATCTCCCATTAAGCTTTTCAGCAACGATTTTTTCTTTTTCTACTATTTTTGGTTCGTTATTTTTCATTAGAACCAGCCTGGTATTATTTGACCTGTGGTTACGTATGCGCCCACGGCCGCAACGAAACCTAACATGGCTGCCCATCCATTAAAACGTTCTGCTTCTGGTGTCATTTTATTTAATGTAAATTGTTAATAAATATAACATATTTATTTAATAATGTAAAGAAAAAAGTTAATTTTCCTTACTTATTTAGGTAATTTCAAAAAAACTGATACATTAGTGTATCTTAAAATACCTTAATGTAATTTTGTTGTTGTTTATGCTAATTTTAAAATTTAAAATAAAAAACAAATTTTTACCTTTTTCTTTTAAAGTAAAATCCTCGTTTAAAGGTAATTTAAATTAATATATTATTAGAGTCAGCTAGTAGGGATACAGGCTGACTCTTTTTTTTAAGTTTTAGTTTTTGACTATAAGTAAGTTTTTATAATTCAAATAATTGCTATTAATAAATTAGAAATATATGAATTTATGTCATTTGCAACTTATTACATGCATTTAATTTTTGGAAGAATTCCTTCTCTGATGAGTTCAGATTTAATACTTTACATCTTGCCTGCCCTTACAATTTCAATATTATTCTTTAGCCTTAAAGTAATGTTTTTTAAGTCTCCAAAATTGAGAAAGGTTAAGTAATAAATGATTTAAGAATTATTCTTTGTACTGAAGTGCCCATTTTTAAATTTTGGATAATAGACTGTTTTTTTCGGCAACTCAAAGAAACAGAGACTGCATTGGTGATGTACTATTCAAAATCATAAAAAAAGGCTCAGTATTGGAAATCGGGAGTGGCAGCGGTGAACATGGAGTGTTTTTTTAAAAACGATTTCCTGGAATAATTTGGCAAACAAGTGACCCAGAGTTAGTGCATAGAAAAAGTATAATTTCTTGGATTGAGTATGAAGACCTAACTAAGAAAATGCCCCAGCCTCTTGAGATTAATGTAGAAAAAATTCCTTGGGAAATTCCTTTGAGAATAGCTCATTCTTTGCAAGGAATAGTCTCTATAAATATGATTCATGTAGCAGAGTGGTCTTGTACTGTAGCACTCTTTAGAGAGTCAGGAAAATTACTTGATAAGGGACAATTTTTGATTTTGTATGGGCCATTTAAAATTTCTAATAAGCATACAAGTGAAAGTAATTATTTTTTCGATAATTCATTAAAAATGCAAAATGATCTTTGGGGTATTAAAAATCTTGAGGAAGTTTGTGATGAGAGTAAGAAAAATGGTTTTTCTCAGGAGGATATTATTAGTATGCCTGCAAATAATTTTTCAATAATTTACAGAAAAGTTTCTTGATAAGGCAAATAAAAATATCAAAAAGTAATTAAAATTCATCATATTAGATGATCAACCTGATAGTTTTTTGCTCCATTCTTTATGCTTTTGATCTAAGTCTGAAATTTTTTCGCCTAAACTCAACTGTCTTTCTAATAATTCAACTTTTGTAAGTGTTATTTTTTCCGAATAAAATTTAATAGGTTGCTTACCATGCAAATTGTCACCACTCATAAGATTTATTTTATTTAAGATATTATCTAAGATGAAAAACTTGTTATTGCTAATTCTTTTATATTCTTTTCAGATTTGCGTAAATTAATGTGATAAAGAATTGATGCTTTTTATATTTTTAATCCACCATTTTGTATGAAGATTGCCATATATATCTTCCTCTCTTGATATCTGACTTCACAGCAACGCAATTGCAAGCAATATTCCATAGAGCTTTATGTATTGGATCAGGATTAAATAGATATGCTTTTTTAAAGGCTTTTTTAATTAAGATTGTTGCCTTTTTTGCATGATAATGAGGGATCGTTGGACATACATGATGAACGACATGGCTAGAACCTATATTATGGTGAAGAAAATTAAGGACTTTACCGTAAGGCCTGTCAATAGATAGAAATGCCCCTCTCATAAAGGAAAATTCCGTATTTGAAAGATGTGGTACATCAGAATCTGTATGATGAAGCCATGTATAAACTACTAGCCAACAATTAACCACTAATAAAGGACCAAAATACATAGCAATTACTGGAAATATTCCACACTTGAGAACTAAATAAACAATGCCTAATAATGTCAAACCTACACCAATATCTGATATCCAAACCTTCTTTGCCCATATTGATGGCCATAATGTTTTAGAGAATGGTTTAATTGGCCAAAAATGATTTGAAGTTCCATATCTAACACCTCCTGTACTTCCCGTAAGTAAATAAGCAGGCCAGCCAAATATTAGATGTAAAACAAGTTGAAGAATTCCATAATTTTTCTTACCTAAAGAATTTGAAAAATGTAATTCTTTTTCTCCGCCAATTTTTTCTGTAACTCCATTCCCTTTAATTACTAAAGGTACGTGAGTTTCTCCATTGGTTATGTTATTTGTGAATCTATGATGAATTGCATGAGAACGTTGCCAAGAAAAATAAGGAACTAGAAGTAATGAATGTAGTAAATAACCAGTTATAGATTCCAATGTCTTGTTTTTAGAGAATGCTCCATGTCCACATTCATGGGCAATTACCCAAAATCCCATTGCAGTGGTACCTGATAGTAATGCGTAAATAATCCAAATAGGGATCATTTTTGGGGTAAATGGAATAGATAACCCTAACTCAACTACTAATGATTGGATTAAAGCTGATTGTAAAAGATACCTCAAAGAAGTTATGGTATTGCACTTAAAGTACTTATTAGGAATTACATCCTGAAATTCTTTTATGCTTGGAATATCTTTATCCTCTATTACAAGCGCTTGGCCTTGAAGACCAGAAAATTTTATATTACTCAAATTTTTTTGGTTAAGAACTTTGTTAAATAAAAGTGAATTTATGTACTTTATTATCCATCACAGGATCTCATAATGAAAAGAATTGATAATTTTTTTTCGAAAAATTTTTACGATTTTCATTTTATCTTCAAATAAATTTACTTTTGCCAAACATTTTTATTTAATTCTTTTATCGCAATCTTTTTTATGTTCATTGTCTTTGATCTTCTTTAAAGCTTAATTGAAATTAGAGACCGCGTATATACCTCTTAGGTAAACCAGATTGTTTACGTGGCTTTACTATAATAGGTAAAACAATAACTCCTACTGTAAAAAGACAGATTGGAGCAACAACCATAAATATAGATTCTAGAGACATGAATAATTTTGAATTTATTAATAAATAGCAGGATTTTTTTTTAAAGTCATGCGTATTTATATCTATTTTGTGAAAATAGATGCAAAATTTTTATAAATTATTAAGTAAAAAAGAAAAAAAGATTAAAAAAAATCAATTTTTTCAAAATTCATCCTATCTAAATAATCATTATTAAAAAGGTATTAGTTATGGATGAAGAAAAAAAGTGGATGCTTATGACTTATTATTGTCCAACTCATGGTGATTCTGGTTTAGTAAAACCTATTCAACTAACAAAAAAAGAAATTAGTAAAACATTCCTAAAAAAAGGTGGGAGTTCTAAAAATTAATTTTTGAAAATAAAACCTAAAATTTTGTAATAATGATTTAAATCTTTATTGAAATCTGGTAATTAAAAATGGATATCTTAAAATCCCATAAGCTTTTTTTATCAAAAATATTGGTAGAAATATTGAAAAATAAATTTTTAAATATAATCTGACTTAAGATCATTAAAAAAGCAGATTAATAGACATATTTTTTTGATATCGGTATCAAATTTTTTCGTAATTAATAATTTAAAAATATCTAGAAATAATTAAATTCAAAATTGATCAGAATCGCATGTTAATTCACATTGATTAAGATCATGTGATGATATCTTTTCTAAAATTCTTAACATATCAATTTCGGAAAGATCTCCATTCGAGTTCCATTTTAAAGTTGTTTTCCTTTGAGGTGAATTTTTTTTATTCATTTTGATCACCTCCCTTTAAATGAACTTCTAAACAACGAGTAATACATTCTTGATGACCATCCACAATACTGCATTCAGTAATACACTCGAAATATGAATTAATAGAATCTATTTCTGTATTCTGGTTGGTAGAAACAAATGAATCATTCATAATATTGTTGGATTTATTTGGAATAGAGATATAGCACGAATTTATGTTCAATAATTTAATTTATTAAGTGAATTAGAAAAAATAAGTATTATTTACTAAATTAATTTTAGACCTGTTTTACCTGCTAAAAAGGTAGTATTATTTTTCATTTAAAAGAGCAAATGAAACATTAATGTTGATTATTGAATATTAAATTAAAAAGGCAATCTTCTTAAAAAATCAGCATAAAGACTGATTTACATCTCAGTAATTTAGTTAGATGATAAAAAAAGTACACTTTTAGGTTTTCAAATGAAATCAGTAATTAATTGGCTTTCGAAAATGTTAGAGAGTATGGCAAATGCTTTTATGCATCCTTTAAAGAATGACTTGCCTCCATCTATTGGTACGCATGCATATAGCAGTATTCCTTTAAAAAGAAAATTGAGAAGAAGGTTGAATTAGATATTAATTTATTGGAATTAATTTTTCATTTTTATTATCCCAAATAATATATTTGAAGCAGTTTGAAAAATCGCTTAATTTTAAGAACTTTGATTTTTGGAGCAAATGAATGTTTGCTTTATGACAAGCTCTTAAGTTGTAATTTGGTATTCTCTCAGAGAGATGATGAATGCTGTGAAAGGATATGTCTGCTAAAAACCAATTTAGCCAATTAGGAATATCTAAATTACTACTACCAAAAATTGCTCCATCGATAAGATCCCAATTTTCTGTGTTTTTAGCATATGCATTCTCATAGTTATGCTGTACGAAAAAAACACATATTAAAATTGCTGCTGACAAGGTTAATACCAAGGAATAAAATGACAAGAAAAAAACTAACCCAAACAATTTGCACATAAAAATCCAACCTATTATTACTACTATGTTATTGATTATTAATTCAAATATTTCACTAAAATTATCTCCATAATCAGAAAAAGGTGGTTTGACTCTTGAATTAATAGCTAGGAGTTGAGAAATTTTTCTGTTTTTTATTTTGATAAAAGTTTCTTCTAATATATCTTTAGTGAAATTAAAAATAATAATAACCAATCCTAATCTAGGTTTTAAAACTAAGTAAAAAAAACCACCAGGGAAAAGCATAATCCAGTTTCGACTTACTTGATATAATATTTGCTCTCTTTTTGTAAGCGTATTATAATCTTCAAGACTTAAAACATCTATAGGCCCTTTGTAAATTTCCCAGTTTCCATTATTTCTATGATGAAATGCATGATCAATTGACCATGACTTCTGGGGAATACCATTGACTAAGCCAAGTAAAAATCCAAAAAAGCGGTTAAATTTCCTTTTTGTAAAAAGAGAATTATGTCCGCAATCGTGCATTAATGAGAATGTTCGAGAAGAGAACAGAGTTAGAAGAACTATAAAAGGTACCAATAAAAATCCTTTAATCAATAATGAGAAAGGTTGATTTATTATTTGGTGGACGATTAACCAAATAGAAATTATTGGGAAAATGGTAGAAATAATTTGATAAGAAGCTCTAATATTATTT
>CACJCK010000016.1 GCA_902591865.1 uncultured Prochlorococcus sp. | reverse complement strand
TGTTTCGGGACATCGGTTAGGAACAATGGAGATAGAATCTGCTTTGGTAAGTCATAAATCAGTTGCAGAGTCTGCAGTTGTTGGCAAAAAAGATGATTTAAAAGGTGAAGTTATAGTTGCCTTTGTATCTCTAGAGAAAGACGTGAAAAGTTCTTCAGAATTAATAGAGAATTTAAAGAAACATGTTGTTAATGAAATTGGAATTATCGCAAAGCCTGAAAAAATTATAATTTCAGACTCTCTTCCTAAAACACGTAGTGGAAAAATTATGAGGCGAATTTTAAGATCTTTGGCTGCCGGAGAAAAAATTAGTGGTGATATAAGTACTCTTGAGGATAGTTCTGTATTGGAAAAACTGAAAGAATTATCCTAATCTGATTCATCAATTAAATTGGAAATTTTTTTTATAGTATTTCTTTTGAATTCATCATCGGCCCAGTCTCCTAAAAAATTTTCTCTTAGTCCTGCACTTGCAATTATAGTGTGTGTACCTTTTAACATTACCCCCTTAGAATTATCTTCTTTTCTTGCTTTCAGACAAGAAAATAATTTATCTGTTTGATCTAATTCGTCTAAGTTGAATTTTATTAGGAAGTTATTTTTTTGATTATATGTTTTTTCAATTAATCGCAAAGTTCTTTCAGGGCTTGGGCTGAATTCACTTTTGAATTCTAATTTCTGAGAAATTTGTTTCAATAATGGAATAGATTTGTTAGCACTGAAGTTATTAAAACTTATTGATATGAATTTTTCGCAATTTCTTCCACCATCAGGGGAAATTAGATGAAGTTTGCAGCCTAGGCTATGACCAATTCTAATTGAAGGAATTGATGCTCCTATTCTCTTGGATAAAGATAATCTGCAATTCTTGAAATCCCTCCATGCTTTAATAGCAAGTTGTTGGTGATCGAATTGTGGAGTGTATTTATATGCATGTACTGCATAGTTTTTATCAATCAAACTCTCTATGAATCTTTTATAAGTTAAATTTGGTTTAGAAGCTAGATAACTTCCACCAATAAATTCGACAATTTTTTTAGGATTTGAAGGCCAATAACAAAAATTATTAAATTGATATTTTGTAAAAGTCATCTTTCATAACCTAAAAATGTTTTAAAATTTATTTTCCAATTATGAATCTTAATTTATATTAATTTAAGAGAAATTTTTATTAAATGCGTCAAGATAAATGAAAGTGTTTTCAGCTAATTGGATCTATCTAACAAAAAAGAATTAAATCAATTGGATATTCTTCAGGATCAAGTTATCAGTTATTCCTCTGAAGAGAGTGTTGCTAATCAAAATAAAAAAATTGAAAAAATTTTAATTCTTGATACAGAAACAACAGGTTTAGACGAAAACAAAGATGAAGTGATAGAGATAGGTTGTATTTTGTTTGATGTATCTTTTAAGTGCGTACTTTCACAAGTTTCATTTTTATTTCCAGTTAATAATAATGAAGCCGAACATGTGAATGGTATACCTGCTGAAGTAACTAGTATCTCTCAACCATGGGAAGATGGATTGAACTTCTTTATGAAACTTGTTGATTGTGCGGATTTCATCGTCGCGCATAATGTAGAGTTTGATAAGAAATGGTTTGGGAAAGGAAAATTACCTAAACTTAATAAAAAATGGATATGCAGTTTGGAGGATATCAATTGGTCTTTTCAAAAATCACTAAAAAATAGACCCTCAGTAACTGATCTAGCTTTATCTTTTTCAATACCAGTTTGGAATTTACATAGAGCTTTATCTGATTGCTTTTACATATCTGAGGTCTTCAAAAAATGCGATAATTTAGAGGAGCTTTTACTTAAAGCTACCGAACCAAGGTTTTTATACAAGGCTCTTATTAGTTACGAAGATAGGTCTTTAGCTAAAAATGCTGGGTTCAGATGGAATAGTCCTGTACGAGGAGCTTGGTCAAGAAAATTAACTACTGATGAGGCAAAAAATCTTGATTTTATAGTAGAGATTTTGAATTAATATTTAATAAATTTATGACTAAGAAAATATCTAGTGCATCTTACAAGGCATCCATTTTTTACCCATTTTATGTGCTCCAATACATCCGTATTTTAAGGCAGCCTTTTCAGCTTCTCGTTTAGTGTTAAATAGATCTGACATCATATTTTCTTTGCTTGAATTTGAAATCTGTTTGGAATGATTATGATGATTGTTTTGAGAATTAGGTGAATACTCCCATATTCCCATAGTAGTAACTCCCGCAGAGATAATTCCCATCCCAACTACTGATAAATTGACTATTCCCATTGCTACTGCCCCAAAAGAAAATACTCCCATTGGGACTATTCCAATGCTTATTACCCCCATTGGTACTATTCCTATTGAGATTATACCTAATGGTGCTATTCCAAAAGCAATTTTTTTTGGTTTTGTACCGCAATGCAGATTCTCTTTATTTTTATTAATTTCCAATAGATTTTCTAAATGTTAAATTAAAATTGTCTCACATAACAATCAATCAAAGATTAATTTCTACTTGAATTAAAAATTTTGAATTATTTTCTAGAACTTTGAATAACCTAAAAAATCTTAGAGGAACGGTCGACCTATTGCCTAATCAATTAATAAAGTGGCAAAACGTCGAGAAAATTTTATTAGAGCAGCTTGCAAGAGCATCCATCAAAGAAATAAGAACACCAATATTGGAAATGACCGAATTATTTATAAGAGGAATTGGTGAAGGAACAGATGTTGTCAGTAAGGAAATGTATACTTTTCTTGATAGGGGAGAAAGATCCTGCACTCTTAGGCCTGAAGGAACTGCTTCCGTTGCGCGAGCGTTAATACAAAATGGTATGTCGTCTAATCCTCTTCAGAAACTTTGGTACATGGGCCCTATGTTTCGATATGAAAGACCTCAAGCAGGCAGGCAAAGACAGTTTCATCAGTTAGGTGTTGAGTTTATAGGATACGATTCAGTTAGAAGTGATGTTGAAATTGTTGCTTTAGCTTGGGATGTTTTGGGTAAATTAGGTATAAAAGAACTTAATCTTGAAATAAATACATTAGGTGATGTAAGTGATAGATTAAATTTTCAGAAATCTTTTTTAAAATGGCTAGAAATTAATAAAAATTCTCTAGATTTAGATTCTCAGAATAGGATTACTAAAAATCCTTTAAGGATTTTGGACTCTAAAGATACTCAAACAAAAAAAGCTCTTAAAAATGCACCAAAATTATTTAATTTTTTGTCTGAAAAAAGTCATAAAAGATATTCAGACTTTAAAAAACAATTAGAGGTTTTAAAAATACCTTACGTTGAAAATTTTAATCTAGTAAGAGGTTTAGATTATTACACCCATACAGCCTTTGAAATTACTAGTGGCGCTCTAGGCTCTCAAGCTACAGTTTGCGGAGGAGGAAGATACGACAATTTAATAAAACAAATGGGAGGGCCAAATACCCCTGCAATTGGTTTCGCTATTGGTCTAGAAAGATTAATTTTACTAGCGGGAAAAGATCTCGAAGTTCCAAGAAATACTGATATTTATATTATTAATCAAGGCTTCATTGCTGAACCATTAGCTATGGATCTATCAAGAAAATTAAGAAATTATGATTTGTTAGTTGAGTTGGATTTAAGTGGATCTTCATTCTCTAAACAATTTAAAAAGGCTAATAAACTAAAATCTAAAAGTATTATTGTCATTGGTGATGATGAAGCGACTAAAAGGGAATTCATTATAAGGCTCTTTGATAAATCGGCTAATGGGAATAAAGAAGAGGTTATTTCTTTAGAGAATGATATTGAATTAGAAAAGTGGATAAATAATTACTTACTTGAAAAGTGATGCTCTTGAATTTAGTGATAATTTTTCTTTTTATTTTTATTTTCCTTAATTTAAGAATTTTTTTTAAATTTAATAGTAAACAAAAAATTTTTAAGGCCAAAAATTTAACAACTTTCAATAAGAAGAATCTTAATAATTGGATGAATTTAACTAAAAAAGAAAGATATAACTTATCAAAACAAGATTCTGTTGAATATATGGATAGAAGAAAACTTTTATTAAAGGAAATTAGAAAAGAATATAAGAAAATATCTAGAGAAAATGCTGAGAGGAACCTTAAGAAAAAATAATTATGGAAAATTTCTGGACTTCTAATAAAACCATAAATGGATTAAGACATTTTGTTTTAGTAAATAAAACTAGAGAAAAAGGAAATATTACTTTTTTAATGGTTTCTGTACTTGATTCTGAAATTAATTTAAAAACTACTTACGAAGAACTAATAAATAGTGGAAATTGGCACAAGGGTTGGATCAATCTCCCAAAGCTTGAGTCTATTACTGAAGAATACGTTAACTATAAATCCAGCAATAATCGAGAAGGTATAGATGAGATATATATTAATGAAGATTCTTTATTCAATATCTCTTAATTTTACATAAATCTTTCAAATATCTTTCTTGATAAATACTAGGTTTATTGTTACTTAATAATTATTTAAAATTTTTACCCCTTTCAAAAAAATAAAATTAACGTTACTAAGGATTAATAATATTTACTTAATTCAATGTTAGGGGATATATGGAGCTCATCTGAGTTAACCGCGGAACAACTAGGAATAACTGAAATTGAACTTTCTTGTTTACGTGAAAATGGAATACTTAAACCTGGGATTCACTGGAAAAGCTCCCCAATTGGTCAGAAAAAACCTTGGAAACCTAAAGCGCTATACAATATAAAAATGTGCAGAAAAATAATTAATAAATTTTATTTTGAAGGACACAATATTGCAGCATAAAATATATTTTTTGATTGATTTGGAAAAATATGAAAAATTTCTATATTATTAGATTCTCATCCTTGCACTCAATTAGAGTGTTTTGCAATGTTGGATATAAATTAATCATATTAATATATTGTTTTGATTTTCTGTATGATTTTGCAGCCTTTTTGTAATGAACTTCAGATTTCATTTCTAGTGAAAATTTTCTAGAAGACTCTTGAGAAGTAGTCATAATATTAGATGTGTTATCCAATATTTAATAATTGTTTGAGAATGAGGCAATAATCAGGGTGGTTTAATGAAACAAAACATCGTTTTATGTCAGCAAAATGAAATTTATTAAACTTATTTGAATTGAGAAATGCTGGTTTATTTTATGAAACTTATTACTCTGAGAATAATTTTTCTACATTAAATCTACCTTCTTTGCTATCGGATTGCCTTCTGAAGATTTTTTGTATAGTAATAGCTTGGATTACTAACCTTTACAATTTTGTTATGAATTCAACTGTTTGATTAAATTTAAAGTATTCTCAAAACGTTTAAGCTAATCAATTCCTAAATGCAAACCTATGGAAATCCAGATACTACCTATGGATGGTGGGCTGGTAATTCAGGTGTAGCAAATCGCTCCGGAAAATTCATTGCTGCTCATGTAGCTCATGCAGGATTAATTGTTTTCTGGGCGGGTGCATTCACCCTTTTTGAACTTTCACGATTTGACCCAAGTGTCCCAATGGGTCATCAACCTTTAATCGTTCTTCCTCATTTGGCAACTCTTGGAATAGGGTTTGATGCTAATGGTGTTGCGATGGGAGATACTAAACCTGTTCTAGCGATAGCAATAGTTCACTTAGTTTCTTCTATGGTTTTAGCAGCCGGAGGACTTTTACATTCTTTACTTCTTCCTGGAAATCTAGAAGATTCTGATGTCGCAAGAGCCAGAAAATTCAATATTGAATGGGATAATCCAGACAAATTGACATTTATTCTTGGTCACCATCTAATTATTCTTGGTTTCGCAGTTATAGCTTTTGTTGAATGGGCAAGGGTTCATGGAATTTATGATCCAGCTATTGGATCTGTAAGACAGGTTGAGTATGAATTAAATTTGGCCAAAATTTGGAATCACCAAACAGACTTTTTGACTATCGATAGTCTTGAAGAAGTAATGGGAGGTCATGCTTTCCTTGCTTTTGTTGAGATTACAGGTGGTGCTTGGCATATTGCTACTAAGCAAGTTGGTGAATATACCAAATTTAAAGGTAAAGGACTTCTTTCTGCAGAAGCTGTTCTCTCATGGTCACTAGCAGGAATAGGCTGGATGGCTATTATTGCAGCCTTCTGGAGTGCAGCTAACACAACAGTTTATCCAACTGAATTCTTTGGTGAACCACTTGAATTAAAATTCAGTATTTCACCTTATTGGGTAGATACAGTTGATCTTCCTGATGGTGAGTACACTTCAAGGGCGTGGTTAGCTAATGTTCATTACTATTTTGGATTCTTCTTTATTCAAGGTCATCTATGGCATGCTTTAAGAGCCCTAGGCTTTGATTTCAAGAGAGTTACAAATGCTATCAGTAATATTGATAGTGCAACTGTTACTCTTAAAGATTAATTCACAAATTTCATTACTAATATCAAAAGGCTCCTCTTACAGGAGCCTTTTTATTTGAAAAATTTTGTTTATTAATTTAGATTTAGAATTATATGTTTTTGAAATCATTGAATATTATTTATTTTCAGAATAATGATATTTTTTCAAATTCTCTTTTAATAAGTTTTTTTGGATTATTAATTATATTTTTTTTGTTGATTTTTGGAAGGAAATTTAAACTAGCTGTTCAACTTGAGAGATTTGGATTACCGATAGCAGTAATATCAGGAATTTTAGGTATATCTATAGGACCATTTGGAGCGATACACTTTTTACCAAAAGAGACAATCAATGTTTGGAGTAATTTTCCTACTCCTCTTTTATCATTAGTCTTCGCAACTTTAATGATGGGAAGACCTATCCCCAACATCAATGGTTTAGTTAAACCAATTTTTAATCAATTTCTTTTGGCTCTTTCACTAGGTTTTGGACAATTTTTTGTTGGCGGTCTTGTTGTTAAATATTTTCTGCCCCCATCTATGGATGCAAATCCTCTGATGGGATGTTTAATAGAGGTCGGTTTTGAGGGTGGTCATGGAGCTGCATCAATAATCGGTGAAAGTTTTAATAAACTAGGTTTCCCAAATGGTTTAGATCTTGGTTTGGCTATGGCAACAATGGGTCTTTTGTCTTCTTCAATATTGGGTAGCATATTTATTTTTCTTGGTAGAACCTTAGGTCTCTCAGATACTGAAGAAATTCTTGAACAAAATGATACTCTAAAGGGAAAAAATAAGATAGGGATTTTTGCAGATCTAAGAATTTTTATTATAAATCTTGGTTTCTCCGGTTTGGCAATTTCTTTTGGTGTTGTGCTCCTTAAATTTTTAAGGTATATTTCAAGTTTTTTTGGTGATTTTTCGAAGGAAATTATTTTTTCACTACCAGTATTTCCTTATATACTTATAGGTTCGCTCCTTATTAGATATATTTTAGAGAAAACCAAAAATACAGAATTGATTTCAAATATTCTACAAAGAGAGATTGGTATTTTATCCACAGACTTACTGATTTTTACAGCTATGGCGAGTTTAGATATTGCAGTTGTTTTTAATAATTGGATACTGATTTTAATGTTTACTATTTTCGGATTACTATGGAATTTAATCTGTATTGCTTATTTCGCATACTTTATTTTTGATGATTATTGGTTTGAAAAAAGTTTGATAGAGTTTGGGAATTCTACAGGTGTAGTAGCTTCTGGGTTACTTCTTTTGAGGCTTGCAGATCCTAAAAATATTTCTATGACTTTACCAATTTTTACGTCAAAACAGCTATTCGCTCAGTTAATTCTTTCTGGGGGACTATTCACAGTTCTTGCACCACTAATGATTTCTAAAATTGGGTTAGATTATTGGACAGAAATTTGTGCCCTTATTACATTCGCAATTCTTTTTATTGCATTGATTTTTAATAAAGTAGATATGAAAAAGTTTCAATAAGCACCCTAGAATGGTAAGAGCTTTAATTTTATTTAAATGTCATTTACTCCCTACGATATTCCACCTCAAGAAAATAAAGGGAAATGGTTTAGGAGTCATTTACTCGGAAGGGAAATTGAACTTGGTGAATTGTATAGTCTTGGGTCAAATGATTTAGATTTACTTATGGCGGAGACTGCAGAAATAAGGAGCGATCATGATTTTAAAGAAAAAAATATAGGCAAATTTAGGACTGCAGGATATTTTTTGGAGCTGGCAAGAATAATTGAGAAAAGGAAGTTGTTGGAAAGTTAATAAGATGGGAAATAATTCTTTCTAGAATATGGTTTCCATAATTCGTATTTATACATTAAAGATTTATATTCTCTATTTTTCTCAAATGAATCTAACCAGTTTTTTATTGAGGATTCAAAATAATTTGTTCTTTTTTGACTTTCGCAAGCGATTCTAAATTGTCTTACGAAAGGCCAAATAGACCAATCAGCGATTGTGGGTCTATCTCCAAAAAAGTATTTATTTTCTGCAAGAAGTTCGTTCCATCTCTTTATAAATTTAATCGCATTTGTGAAATGAAATTCTTCATCACTATCCTTATATCTTGTGGCATATTTAAATCGATCTAAATGATATTTGAATTCGTTATCGTTTTCTTTAATTATTTCAAAAATATCTTCCCTTTTGTTCTCAGGAAAATAAATTAATTTGATGTTTTCCTTTTTTGACTCTGAGAGAGCCCACAGGATGATTTCAAGACTTTCTTCAATAACTTCACTATTTTTTTTTATAAGTATTGGAACCGTTTTCGTCTTTGAAATTTTTAAAAAATCTAGAGGTTTATCTTTTAAATCAATTTCTCTTATCTCTACTTTTATTTCACAAATTAATAGGGCCCATCTTGCACGAATTGCATATGGACATCTTCGAAATGAATACAAAATATCGTTTTTCATATTGTAAAAACTTTTAATTTTTTTAATTCTTTTAGTATTATTTAGTAAGGAACAGTATTAATCTTACAACGCAAATGTCGGGATATGTTTACCTTATTAGAGTAGGAGACCTTTATAGGATTGGGAAAACAGATAATCTTGAAAAGAAAATTAAGAAATTAAAGCCAGATGAATTATTAATATCAATTATGACAAAGGAGCCAGAAACTCTTGAAGCAAGATTACTAAGAAAATATAAGTCGCAAAGAATTCCTGAAACTGGTTATTTAAAGCTTTCTAAAAGACAAATTAGAGAATGTAAAAAGCAATTTGAATTAAAGGGAAGCTTACCTCACACTTTAGATGCTGAAGTTTCCATTACTCTATTTGCATCTTTTTTATTGTTTTCATTAAGTTCCTTTATTTTTAATTATTTAAATTTTGGATTGATGAAATCTATATCTTATTCATTCGGAATGGCATCTCTACCAATGGTTATATTATTTATTACAGGTAGTTTTGGCGGATACTTTTCTGAAGATTTATCTCTTTTTTCGTTATTAACCAATCGAATAAAAGGTTTATTTATTGCAATTGCAATGCTTTCAATGGCTTACTTAATTTTCAATTTAGGTTAAAATTCATAATTACAATTTAAGGCAATTTCAAATGGAACTGATTGGGTAGGTAACTTTAGAATAGTTGAGCATATTGCAGCAATATCTTCAGGTTGTGTCATGCTTGATTTGTCTAAGGAAGAGATATTTTGGGCCATTTTTGTATTCACCCAGCTTGGACATATTGCTGAAATCCTTATATTTTTATCCCAACCTTTATTTTTCATCGTTTGGCATAATCCCATCAAAGCAAACTTTGAAGAAGAATAAGCGGCTAAATCGCCTTTAGATCTTTTCCCACTCATTGAAACTAAAACAATAATTCTTCCTCTTTCTGAGGTACATAAATGATCCCAAGAAAGCCTACATAAATTCCAAATTGCCAAAAAATTGATATTTAATGTATTTAAGATATCTTCTTCATCACCATCTTTGTATAAGAAAGGAACTTTCGATAATACTCCAGAACAATTTATTAATGAATCAAATCCTCCAAATTCATCTACGGTATTTTTTATCCAATTTTCTGCTGTAATTTTTTTTAGTGCATCATAGTGGTTGATTATAATTCTCCCTTCTGGCCATTTATTTGGATCAATAGCGCTTCCTTTTAATGATTCTAAATTTCTTATGCCAACACTAATTCTATTGCCTTCTTTTAATTCTTTATGTGCAATATTTAATCCAATACCTCTACTGGCTCCACTTATAAGTATGGTTCTCATTTTTAAACTATATATTTGGAAATATTATCCTAAGTAACATTTTAAATTCTCTACCATGCATAATCATAAGACCTTTCTTTACACTCCATGGAGCCTTTATAAACATTACGCACATCGCATATACAATCTCTTTCAAGGAAAGAGTATCAGTTAGGAAACCATACCACTGATTTTTAGGTAGTTGGAAAAAACTGCCAAAAAACTCTCTCAATAGTTTTTCATCAAACCTCATGAGTTTTTCTAATCCAAATTGATAAAGTGATTTCTTCCTAATTAATTCTTTTGACCATAAAGTTTCCCAACCTTTTCTAGCAATATGATAGGTACTTAGATTTTTGTTTTTAATTGCTTCTGAGACTGTCTTAGCGACAAGTGGAGCTCTTCTTAAAACATTACCAATTAAATATCCAGATGCAGGATGTACCATTGAAGCAGCACCACCATATCCAAGTATTTGTTGTTTGAAATCTGGGATTGCCATATTCATAGGGAGAAATAAGCCAAGCTCTTCATGTTGCATGCTTGTGATTGATATATTTCGATAAGAAAGTCTCTTCTCTAGTCTCTTTTTTAAATTTTCCATTGTTAGAGGATTTACTAAACCAAGAGATGTCTCTTCAAGAAAATATTTCCCATCCCCCATATCCATGGCATAAAGAAAAGTCGGCGGTTCTTTTTTTTGCTCATCGTTAAGATGGTCATTTCTATAGTCCATTAATACAAACTGCCCTTTCTTAAGTGGAGGTTTACTAAAACTACCTACGATCCCATAGCAAGTTTGGACTGCTAAGGGACCACAGGATTTCAATTTAAGAAATACAGGATCATATCCTGTTGCATCTACAACTAATCTTGCAGAATAAGTTTTGCCATCTTTTGTAGTTACTGTACTTTTGTATTTTTCAAAATGTATTTTGTTTGCAAATCCTTGATGCCATTTAATAAGAGACTTATTGCATTCATTAAACCAATAATTGTGGAGTTTCTTCTTATCAAATAGTCCATAATCTAGTGAATGTTCCGTGGCTTTATTCTCGTCATCCTGTTCTTCTAAAGCGCCATGCCCAAAAAAACTTACAGTATTCTTCCATCTATATTCAAGTAAATCCTGAAGCCCGAGTTGATCAACTTCTTTCCCCCAAATGCCATATGTGTTTGGCCAAGGTTCATCTGGACCATTTGGAGAAAGCACTTCAACATCTAATTTTTCCTTCCCTAAAGCTGAGGCAATTGCCATACCTGCAGGCCCTGCACCCAAAACAAGAACATCTGACATATTTTCTTTTGACATTAAATGTAAATCTTATGATTAAAGAAATTTATGGAACAAATTATTACTTCTACGTTTAGAATTATATATTTCATCCAATTCTTGTAATAAGAGTAGATTAATAATAATCAAATTACTCATTTACTAGTGACTAAGTTTTCAGTGTTTTAACAATAATTTATAAGATGACAAAATAAAAAAATACTTAAAAATTTTTTATTATAAAAAAATATATAGCAATCTAAATGATTAAAAATAAAAATATTTTAATTACTGGAGGTAATTCAGGCATAGGTCTATTTGCCATCATTAATTTACTAAAGATGAAAAATAATTTATACGTTGTAATAAAATCTGAATTAAGAAAGAATGAATTTCTTAAAGTAATTGAGAAATATTTTGATAAAAATTACCTCAATAAATATTTAAATATTATTGAAAATTCTGATCTTTCGAATCTAGAGAATATTAAAAAAATTAAGGATTACTTGATTAGTAAAAAGATTTTCTTAGATGTTGTTGTTTTAAATGCAGGATTGCAATATACGGGTTCTTTTTACCCTAAAGTATCAAAACAAGGCATAGAACTAACTTTTGCAGTTAATCATCTTGCACATTTTTATTTAGTGAGCATCATAAAAGATTTAGTTAGAGATAAAGAAGAATCCAGAATCATTATTACATCATCAGATGTACACGATCCCAATAGCTCAGGTGGAAAAATAGGAAAGAAAGCTGGGCTTAAAAATCTAATTGATTTTAGAAAAAAAGTTATGGGTCAATTTTTAAATTTTAATGCTGATGAATCTTATAAAAATAGTAAGTTATGTAATATTTTGTTTGGTAAAGAACTTTCAAAAAAATTAAAAATATCCTCTAGTAAAATTTCTGTAATTACTTGGGCACCCGGTTTAGTAATACCAAATGATGATTCAGGTTTTTTTAGATATAGTAAACGTTTTAATATCTTTGGATATTTGATTTTTTCTAAAGTTGCGAAAAATATTTTAGGAATTTCTGAAAGTATAGAAAATGCTGGAAAGATTCTTTCTCAGATTGTTCTTGATTCAAATTTAAATAATGTTGGTTTCATATATTTAAGTAATAAATTTATATCCTTTAAAAAACATAAATTAGTTGAAGGTAAGGTAAGTGATGAGGCAAATAATTCTGAGTTAGCTTCAAAACTCTGGATTTTAAGTGAAGAGATTTGTAGATCATTTGGCTTTGTTACTTTCAATATTTAAGGTTTGTGTTGGGAAAGCAAATTCTATATTATTAACCGCAAATTCCTCAATAATTTTTAAATTTATAGATTGTTGAGCTTCCATTGCAGCGAGATAATTATTAGTTGGGATGTAATAAACAAGTTCGAAATTAAGACTGAAGTCGCCGAAATCTGTGAAATGACATCTATCAAAAGACGCATCTTTTGTCTCTTCAACTATTTTTTTAATTATTATTGGAATCAATTTCATTAGTTTTGGAGAGGTTTCATAAACAACTCCCAATTTATGCACTAACCTCCTTTTTTCCATTTGTGCGTAATTTGAAATTATTCCATTTGTTAGGGCGCTGTTGCTCATAACGATAACTTCTCCATTAATACTTCTTATCCTTGAGGATCTTACTCCCACTCTCTCAACCATTCCGAGGACTCCATCAGATTTTATAAACTCACCTTTTTGAAAAGGTTTATCAAGCAAAATTGTTATATATTCAAAAAACTCTTGAACTGGATCTTTCAAAGCTAATCCTGCCCCAATTCCCCCTGCACTTAGTAAAGCCCAAATAGCAGTCATTTGAACACCAATATTTTGTAAGAAAAATATTGAACCAATAGTCCATGTTAATGCTTTTATCAATGGAGTTAGTGAAGATACCATTGAACTAATTGAGGAATCGTTGATTTTGGAGGTCGATTCTGTTAAGGATCTTATTAAAATTTTGTTGAGTGCTTTTATGATGATTATTAATATAAATAATTTCAAAATATTCAATAAGACAGAGATGAAAGTTATTTCATCAGCGAAAAAATAGTCAATTGAAAAATATAAGGAGAGTAGGAAACCTATAGGTTTTATAATTCCAGAGATAACCTCAAAAATAAAATCATCGAAATTTGTTTTTGTTCTTTTGGAAATCTTTTTAAAAAATATTTTTGAAAGTTTAGAAATTATTATCGACAATAAAGTTCCAATAAAAAAAATAGATATTGCCAGAAGGAAGTTTTCAGTAATCAATTTCATATTCAAATAAACCCTTGAAATTTATCTCTAATAAAATTTTAAATTATCTCTAAACATCAAACCAGTCTTTAATTTTCTTTACTCATTATTATATTTCTAATTTCTTTAAATTCTTTTCTATCCGAAGTTTTGCATAATTCAAAAATTATTGATTCGGTTGTTGTTAAGATCGCCCCGCTCTGAGTCATTCTTTGTAATGCTATTTCATGATCTGTTCTATTTCGACTTCCCATGCCATCTGATATGAGAATAACTTCAAATCCTTTTTGTAAACAATCTAAGACTGTTTGTTGAATACAAATATGCGTTTCGATCCCACAAACTATTAAATTAGAAATTTTCTTATCATTAAGTTCTTTTAAAAAATCTTCTAATTTAGCTAAGCTAAATTCCATTTTTTCAAATTTTCTAAATTCTTCTTTGAGTGATAATTCAGGTATAGTTATCCCCAATTTGAGTGGGTTCTGCTCAGAAATAAATATGTTTTCTTCTAAAATTTGGTAAGCATTTATTAGCTTTTTAACATTTTTAATTATTGAATCCTTATTAAAAATTGGCCTTAATATTTTTTCCTGAATATCAATAATTACCAAGGCGTTTACTTTTGATGATAATTTATCAGAAGTGATTTCTTGATCATTCATCATTTACATATAAAGATACATTTAACATAATATTTTGAAGAACTTTAGTAAACATTTTAAATCAATAAGTTGTTTTACTCTCATCTAGAGTTATTATTGAGAATAGCAATGAGTTAATTTTTGCCATTATCCTCTCAATACAATGTCATTACATCTCCTCTTGGAGATGGTTTACACAAAGATGGGAAGAGGTTAACTTCTCAAAGGCTTAAGGTTCTTAATTTATTTGAAAATATTGGTTCTGGAAAGCATCTTAGTGCTGAAGAGGTTCACGAAAAGTTAGTTAAATCAAGTTCCAAAGTTTCACTTGCAACAATTTATAGAACTTTAAGACTTTTAGTACAAATGGGTTTGCTTCATGAATTAGAACTCAGTGAGGGCGGACACAGATATGAATTGCTTAGTAACGAAACTCCTGATCATCATCATTTGATTTGTATTAGATGTGGTAGAACAGAAGAATTCGAAAATGAAGAGGTTTTAGAAGCAGGCAAAGTTGCAGCAAAAGTTAATGGGTTTAAACTAATCGAATCTTCTTTAAATGTAAGAGCTATATGTCCTAATTGCATTTAGCAGATTCTAGGTTAAAGTCCCTCCGCAACTTGATCCTGCACCTGCAGTGCAAGCAAAACAATGTTCATTTACTGCTACTCCATAGTCAAAAGTAAATGATTTATCAAATAGATCAAAAAGCGTCTTTGGTCCTTTATTCTCTCGGAAATTTATTTGTTGATTAAAGTCACAATCATAAATTTCTCCAAGCCAATTTACACTAATAGTTTTTTTGCACATAAGATTTTCTAAATTATTTTCATTAAAATTTTCCTTTAGTAAACTGTAATAGGTATTTAGTTTCCCATCTCTTCTTAGAGATTCTTTATATCTATTTATTGGCATATTAGTTATTGTTAACAGGCTATTAAAAACAATATTATATTTTTCGAATAGTATTTTTTTATAATCTTGTTCCAATATTTTCTGGGAAGGTGGAAGAATTGGGCTTACAGGATTGTAAACAAGATTTAATTGCAATCCATTTTCTTTCTTCCCATAGCCTAGATCATTCAGAATTTTTATAGCATTAATACTTTTTTCAAAAACCCCAATACCCCGTTGAAACTCAACATTATCTTTTTCGTAACATGGTAGCGAAGCAGTAACTATTACTTTATTCTTTGCAAGAAATTGAGGCAGATCTTCATAACCTTCTTCAAAGAAAATTGTTAAATTGCATCTATCAATAATTTCAACTTGTTTTGTGCTCAAACTAGCCACTAGGTTTCTAAATTCTGGGTGAAGTTCCGGCGCGCCACCTGTTATATCTAAAGTCTTGATTTTGTACTTATCAATTATTTTTGGAATAAGAGATATTATTTCATTAGACATCTTTTCAGTCCTTAGAGGACTTGAATTGACATGACAATGCTTACAAGCCTGATTGCATTTATAACCTATATTGATTTGCAATGTTTCTATAGGTTCTTTGTATATTGAGGGAAATTTTTCTTTCATAAATCTATTATTTATAAATTGTCATTCAAAAATTCAAAAGTCAACTATTTTTTTTAAAGTTTGATCTTTTATTAGCAAGTTCAATAAACCAACTTATATATTCTTTGGGACCATTTTGAAAAACCAAGTCAAACTTTAAGTTGTCATAAAGATCACTGATCCCTGCTAAACCAGTTTTTTTTGTAGAAGGTCTTTCAACTTCTCCAGAACTACTATCTACAAAAATTATTTTATTATTAATACCAAATTCATTCCCTAATATTTGTATAAATTCTAAAAAAGATCTATCACTTCCTCCTCTCAAATAACTCTTTTCACCATTATTTTTTTTTGATGTAACTGTGTCTCCAACTCCAACAATCAAAGGCATATCATCTTTTTGAATAGTTCTTTTGCATAAATCAATTTTTCCCGTAATAGAATTTGGAGAGTTTCTAAAATTAAAATTGCTTCCAAAAGGAGCTTTACCAGTTTTATCTGCAATAAATTTATTTAAAAGAAATAAAACTCCTGAATCTTTAACTGCTCCTTTGATAAGTAATTGTATGTCTGTTGATCCAATATCATCTTTAGAAGAAAGTTTAATTGTTTCTTTACCATTTTTATTTCCTAAATTTGGCGAAATATGGAGGAAAAATGAGTCTTTAAGGCCTTCTGATTCAGCTTTTAAAATGATTTCATTCATCATTTTTTCTAAACTAATTTGAATAAGCTTTCTTTTATCAGATTCATTCTTAACTAAATCAAATAGACTATTGAAATTAATCGTTGGGGAGAAGCGTGTTTCGCATATTGATTTTACTGCGTGAAAATTGATATCTTCTTGGCTAAGTTCTGGAAAAATATTCTTAACTATAAAATTAAACTTTGGTCTTATTAGACTAGGTACTTTAGATAAAAAATGTAGTTCTTTTTCTGATACTCCTTCAAAACTTATTTCACCATTATTGTCTTGATACTCTACTCCACAGGCTGCTAAACCTCTTAAATATAGTTCCTTGTTTTTAGGCTCAGAAGTGCTTCTTAAACTCCTTTCTATTATTCTGTTAACCCCTCTTGTGCCTTCATGTTCCCCGCAAGTTAATACAAAGAATTCCTCAGAAAATTCTTTTACTGCATAGATATATTTTGATTCTAATACTCTAGTCATTGGATCTTTAACTAAAGGGATACAAACTCCGTCAATGTCTTGAATAATTAAGATATTTTTAGAATAAATTAATTGTTTTTGTACCTTTAAATTACTTGCCATATATTCCATATTTATAAATATTTCTCTTTTAACTTAATTTCTATATCTCAGAGAGATTATAAATTAAAAAATTCAATTTTTACAATAAATAATTTGCTATGGTCAAGAATTGCTTTAATGTAGAAAAATGTTGGTATGGGTTAGAAATTAAAAAAATTATCAAGAATTTCCAAAAATGAAGAATAATTTTATAGAAAACATAAATGATGAAAAATATTTTTATTCATTGATTGAAGATTTAGAAAAAAGCAAAGTTGGATTCTACAGTGTAGGTTTATACCCTGCATCATTAGCATATAACTGTGCTATGAATGGAAAATCAAATAATATTCTCTTAGCTCCTAGGGAAGGTAGAGATTTGTTAGGCGCTTTTTCAAATGATGTTCTTTCTAATATGGATAATGAGACAATTGAAAAGATTAAGAGAATGGGAAATTATTCTTCAGAGGGAATGAGAAAGTCTTTTGATCTAAAAGATCTTCTCTTAGAATGTGAGATGGTTATTCTCGCTTCAAACAGTAATCACATACAAGATGATGTTAAACATGCTTTAAAACTTAGAAAAACTTTAAAAAGAGAAAATGTGGTTCTTGGCTGTCTCGTGGGTTCTTTTTGCATTGATAATAAAAACAAAAAACCATTTATTCTCTGTAAAAAATATCCAAATTTAGCTTTTTTTACAGGATTTCATCGTCACGGAGCATTACGAAATCCTAATGATAGTTTTACTGCGAATTTCTGCCATCCTAATGCCCTAACTGCCTTAATAGGAGCTCGAATTTTGAATCAATTGTCACCGAAAATCCAAGTTTCTCCTGGAGTTCATAATATTGAATGTCAATATATAAAATCAATAAAAAATATCTCATCCATATTCGCAGGTTTTGTAAATAACTTTCATTCTGATAAACCAGGAATGCTACCTACCATTAATACGATTTTGTTAACACAATGTCTGGATCAGGGCGCATCAGTATCATTACAAGTTAGAAAAGAAAATAAATTAGACAATAAATATCTTTCGTTAAAGGAACTTGGTTATGGTGAAGAAATAATTAGTGCAAAAGAAAAAATTAATGATAAATTTTTCGAAAAAGGAGATTATACTTTTTCTCAATTAAATGCTGTCAAGGCTGATGTTTTAGGGAGCATGACTCTGCCAACTCAAGGAAAACCAACAAGGAATTTCCAGGCAGGGCAAGTTTTATCAGATATGCTTTTGCAACTCAACAGATGTCCAACGGATGTCTCAGAATTTGTAGATTGGTGTAATAAATATTCTCTAAGTCAAGGAGGTTTAGAAGGTCTAAAATCATTAAAATTTTGGCCAGAGATTTATAAAGAATTCAAAATCAAAAATAATAATTGTTCAATGATAAATCTGATTTATTTATCCTTTAATGCAAATTCAGAAGAAAAAAAAGAAATTTATAAGGTTTTAATTAGTTCAGAAGAAATTACTAATTTTTGCCAAGAATCTGTGAAATCTGAATCATCTTTAGAACTAAATGAAAAATTAAAAGGAGATTATCTTTTAAATGATATTGAAAACCTTTACAAGAAATTTTTTATTGAAAAAGAGGATAATGATCTTAAAAAAAATGAATATAGTAATCAAATTTCAAAAAAAAATTCAAGTTATATAAATGTATTGAAAATTATTAATAATTATTTTAATAATTGATTATTTGTTTAATTTAATAAAAAGCTAAATCATTCATTTATTTACTAATCTTGATTGCGAGGTTAAGATTATTATGGTTATAAAAATGTTTTTTTGAAAAAGGAATTATCACATCGTTCACATGAACTAAAAGCTCTTGGTTGGAATCAAGAGGACTTAACAAGATATGAGGATTTATGGGGCTACAGTCAAAGATGGGGATTAATAAATTTAGAAAGAGAAGACAGACAGTTTTTAAAAAAAGCAGAAAAGTTACTCCCAAAGATCCAAAATAAAAAGATATCCATTAAAAAAACCATAGAAGAAAAATCATATTATTTATGGTTAAATTTTTACCTCGATGAAATTAATATTTTTAGTAATTCTAATCTTCCAAAAAATAAATATGGTGTTTGGACACTCTTAATTGAAGAGGAAATAAAACTTCTTAAGGAATTACAACCAGTTATGGGTCTTCCAGATACTTTAAAAGCAAAAAATCTTTTTGAAAATAGAAAGGCGCTCATAAATAAGGCTTTTAACGAATTTGACGCTATAAATAATGATAAGGCTTTCAATTTTGATGAGGTTCTAAAAAAATCTGAAAACGATGTAGGTAAGAATTGGAAATCTATTATTGAAAAAGATCCTGAAGCTAATAAAGCTTTTCCAATAATAGATTCTGTAAATATTGATAAACTCAGATCTGCTATAAAAGATGATTTAAGCTCATATATGAATTCTAATTACCCTTCATTAAAAAAGGATTTATAAATATTTATCTTTTTTTTGTTTTTTTTTTGTAGATTTTTAAGTTAAATAGATAATAGGATTATTTAAAAATTTTGAGCAACCAAAAGTTCGAAACTCTTCAGTTACATGCAGGACAAGTACCTGATCCAACTACAAACTCTAGAGCAGTACCTATTTATCAAACTAGTTCCTATGTCTTTGATAATGCCGAGCATGGAGCAAATCTTTTTGGATTAAAAGAATTTGGAAATATTTATACTCGACTTATGAACCCCACCACAGATGTCTTCGAAAAAAGGATGGCAGCTTTGGAGGGAGGCATGGCAGCACTCGCAACATCATCAGGTCAAGCTGCTCAATTCTTGGCAATCGTTAACTGCATGACAGCAGGGGATAATTTTGTCTCTACATCTTTTTTATATGGCGGGACCTATAATCAATTTAAAGTACAATTTCCAAGATTAGGTATCGAAGTTAAATTTGCTGATGGTGATAGTATCGATAGTTTTAGAAATAAAATTGATGATAAAACCAAAGCAATTTATGTCGAATCAATGGGAAATCCACGCTTCAACATTCCAGATTTTGAGGGACTCTCTGCTTTGGCTAAGGAAAATGGAATTCCTTTAATAGTGGATAATACCCTTGGTGCTGGTGGTGCTTTAATAAGACCAATTGATTTTGGAGCAGATGTTGTTGTGGAAAGTGCCACAAAATGGATAGGTGGACATGGAACAAGTATCGGAGGGGTTATTGTTGATGCCGGAACCTTTGATTGGGGAAATGGCAAATTTCCGCTAATGAGTGAGCCAAGCGCTGCTTATCATGGGCTTGTTCATTGGGACGCTTTTGGTTTCGGTAGTGATATCTGCAAATCTTTGGGAGTTCCTAATAATAGAAATATAGCTTTTGCGTTGAGAGCAAGACTTGAATGTCTGAGAGACTGGGGATCAGCTCAAAGTCCTTTTAATTCATTCTTGTTATTGCAGGGTTTGGAAACTCTAAGCTTAAGGATAGAAAGACAAACTTCTAATGCTCTTGAATTAGCAAAATGGTTAAACTCTAATTCTAATGTGAGTAGTGTTAATTATCCTGGCTTAGAATCTGATCCATATTACTCAAGTGCCAAAAAATATACTACTGGAAGGGGAATGGGTTGCATGCTTATGTTCTCTCTTATTGGAGGTTATGAAAATGCAGTAAAATTTATTGATTCCTTAAAATTAGCGAGTCACCTTGCTAATGTTGGTGACTCAAAAACTTTAGTAATTCATCCGGCTTCAACTACTCATCAGCAACTATCTGAAGAAGAACAATTATCTGCAGGTGTTACTCCTACGATGGTCAGAGTTTCTGTAGGAATTGAACATATTGATGATATAAAAGCAGATTTCGAACAAGCACTTTCACAAATCACATAGGAAAGGAGATTTATTGGCTTTAATAATTCCTAGTAACTATCACAAGATAAGTGATGTTGAGAAAAATCATATATCCTGGATCGAACCAGAATTAGCAAAAAGACAGGATATACGTCCTCTTAGGATTGGGATATTAAATATCATGCCTCTTGGCAAGCAGTATGAATTTAACTTACTACATCCACTTGGTTTATCCCCTCTTCAAATAGAGCCAGTTTGGATAAAGCTTAAAACTCATACTTATAAAACATGGGATCTTAATCATCTAAATAATCTATACATAACCTGGGAAGAGGCAAATAATCCAGAACCGTTAGATGGGATTATTATCACAGGAGCACCTATTGAGCACTTAGCCTTTGAGGATGTTAAGTATTGGGATGAATTTGTGAAAATTGTAAATGAAGCCAGAAATTCTTGTGCAAGTACTCTTGGATTATGTTGGGCTGGCTTTGCAATGGCTCATTTAGCAGGGGTTGATAAGAAAGTTTTTGATAGGAAATTATTTGGGGTATTCCCTTTAAAAAGTCTTGTTCCTGGACATCCTTTGATGGGTACACAAGATGATGAATTTATTTGTCCTCAAAGTAGATTTGCAGGATTACCAGATTTGGAGATGGAGAAGGCCCAAAAAGAAGGGAAATTGAATTTGTTAGCTCATGGAGAAAAAGTAGGATATACAATATTTGAATCTTATGATCAAAAACAACTTATGCATTTAGGGCATCCTGAATATACGGTGCATAGAATTGTTAGTGAAATAGAGAGAGACAAAGAAAAGGGAGATGTTCCTCCTCCTGAAAATTTTGATTTAAACAGTTCAAAAACCACTTGGAGATCTCATAGGAATTTGCTTTTTCAGCAATGGCTTTGGTTTTGTTATCAACAAGTTAGTCTTAATTAACTTTTTTAATGAGCACTTTCAATACCGCCTAGTTTCTCAAATAAGTTAAGACTTTCTTTATTTAATCCTATAATTTCAACTTTAGAACCACCATTTTGGAATTTTCTAATAATTTGCTCAAGAGCAACAACGCCACTTTGATCCCAAATATGAGCTAAAGACATATCAATCACTATATCTTCTGGATGTTCATGAATATCAAATCCTTGTAAAAAATAAATTTTACTTACAAAAAATAATTGTCCTTTTACTTTGTAGGTAGTCAAATTATTTTCTTTCTTTCTTGAGACAGTTATTACTTTTGCCACTTTTCTGCTGAAAAGAATTGCAGCTAATGCAACTCCTGCAATAACTCCAAGTGCAAGATTATGAGGTTTTGTAAGCATAGTAACTGCAAAAGTTATAAGCATGACTGCAGTATCGCTTTTAGGTATCTTTCTAATATTTTTTAATCCATTTATATCTGCTGTACTTATTGCGATCGTTATCATGATTGCCACTAAAGCAGCCATTGGGATTGCTCCAATCCAAGATTTCAAGAGGATGATCATAATTAGGAGAGCTATACCTGAGGAGAGGGTTGACAATCTAGATTTGCCACCATTTTCAGTATTCATTACAGATTGCCCAACTAGGGCACACCCTGCCATTCCACCAAATAAAGAGGCCACAATATTTGCGATTCCTTGTCCTCTTGCTTCTTTATTTTTATCAGAACTTGTATCAGTTACATCGTCTAAAATGTCTTGAGTTAAGAAGGTTTCCATTAAACCCACGAGAGATATTGCAAGTGAGGTCGGCAAAATTATCCCTAATGTTTCAAGACTAAAAGGTACTTTCCCATTTTCTATTGATCCAAAAGGAAGAGAAATACTTGGTAATCCATCAGGCAATTTACCCAAATCGCTAACTGTTGGAACATCTAGATTAAAGAATATGCTTGTGAGAGTAATTACTACTATTGCGATAAGTTGAGATGGGACTACTTTTGTGATTTTTGGAAGCCCATAGATAATTATTAATCCTAGGATTACAAGAATCCAAACTACTGGAATCTGAGAGTTAACTGGATATTGACTTATAGTTTGTTCAACTAATCCTTTTGATTCTTTAATACCTATTCCTAACTGAGGTAGTTGTGCTTGAAATATTAAAAGTGCCAGTGCATTTACAAATCCACTTAATACTCCTGTTGGGACGAATCGCATTTGGTAGGCCAGTCTTAAATATCCCCAAAGAATTTGGAAAATGCCAGTTAATATTCCAGCTGCAATAAGATATGGGACTCCTAATCCGGGAGCTTGTGATTCACCATAAGCAACAAGTCCAGTCATCAAAAGAGCTGTTGAACCTGTAGCTGAAGTGATCATCCCTCTTCTTCCTCCAACAATCGCAATTGTTATAGATAAGCAAAATGCACCAAAAAGGCCGACTTTAGGATCAACACCAGCTATACCTGAAAAAGCAATTGCTTCTGGTATCATTGCAAAAGCAACAACTAAGCCAGAGAGAATATTAGACTTTGGATCATCTAACCAATTTTTAGAAAAATATCTTGAAAAATTTGACATTTTAAGTTTATTTATAATTAAGAAGTTACCTCATAAAGGAGGCAAAATACCTTGTGGGTCAAAATTATTCTTTAAAGTTTTTAATTCATTCATTCTATTTCCAAAGGCTAATGTAATTTCTTCTTCATGAGAATTCAAATGATTGTGCAATTGGGCTAAGTGAATATTTGGGAAAAATCGTTTTAACTTGTTCCACGATTTATAAATCCATTCCAAAGCGACTTCTTTTTCTTGAAGATCATTTTTTTTCCATGATGCATATATCCATGGTTTCCAAGTACTTTTTCTATAAACAAAAAAGCTTGAGCCATGATTTAACTTTTTAGTTTTGCAACCTAATTGTTGAGAAGCAATATAACAGGAATTATTAGGTTTGTTGTCCATTATGTCATCCAAGCATTTTATGAAAATTGGGATATCATTTTTTAAATCTTCTCCAAGAAGACTAATTACCTCAGAATGGTTATTTGCATTCAGCTCGTATAAATTCAATTCCTTTGGGAAGAAATTTATTTTGTTAAAGTTTTCATAAAATTGTTTTTCTAGATCAGGAAATTTGTCTAGACGCATTAAAAATTCTTCTGTTCTTTTATCCTCTAAATTATTTTTGAGTTCAGCAAAAACATATATGTAAATTTTTTGGGCATAAATCCATTGAAGACTAATATTTTCTGGAAATTCCTCTGATAGTTTTATTATTTCAGAAAGTTCATTAAGATTTACAAACCCTTCAATAACCTTAATTGGATTAGATTGGATAGTCTTAAGTTCTATTTCGGTAATGATTGAGAAGAAGGGTGCTGCGCCTTTAATCCCTTCCCAAATCAATTGTTCTTCTGGATTTATTTGATTCTTTTTCAAAGAGATAAATGTGCCATTACCCAAGAAACCTTTTATTGATTCAATATTATCAATAGCTAATCCGTAGGATCTACTAAGTGGGCTTACTCCACCAGTAAGTATATATCCTGCTCCAGGAAGTTTAGAAAGTCCGATTGGAAAACTTCGATTATGTTTTTGTAAATGATTTAATAGATCCCCCATTATTACTCCACCTCCAATTGTTACTAAATTGCTTTTTTTATCTAGGTTAATTTTGCTGTGATTTTTTCTTAGATCAAGAGTTGCAAAACCATTTTTTGCACAGCTAGAAGTTGTACCTCCACTACATACGCAAAGATGCTCGAATTTTTCCTTAGAATAGTTGTCCTTATTAAATAAAGAATCATCCAGGTCATAAATTAATTTTTTTAATTTTGCGTCCTTTGAGTTAATGTTTGGAATTTCAAGGAAGTTATTATTATTTTTCACTACATAATATTGTTATTTACTATTATGGTATTAGTAATAACTTAATTTTGGATAATTTAGATTCGAAGTTAAATAATGAAGTAGCGATACTTATTTGTGGACACGGTAGTAGAAATAAATTAGCCATTACTGAATTTCAAGGATTAACTAAACTCATCCAAAAAAGATATCCAAACATTTTAGTTGAATATGGTTTCTTAGAATTTGCTAAACCTTCACTTGTTGATGCTTTAGACAAGTTAAAAGATAATTCTATAAAGAAAGTAATTGCAATACCCGCAATGCTTTTCGCTGCTGGCCATGTAAAAAATGATATACCTAGCTTGCTTATGAATTATTCAAGCAAAAAAGGTATTGAAATAATTTATGGAAGAGAATTAGGTATTAATAATTTAATGATTAGTGCAGCTTGTGAAAGAGTAAAAGAAGTATTTAAACAAAATAATACACTCAGACCTGAAGAATCATTGTTAGTTGTTGTTGGCAGAGGATCTTCTGACCCGGATGCGAATTCCAATGTTTCAAAAATTACGAGAATGATCGTAGAGGGTATTGGTCTAGGGTGGGGGGAAACAGTTTTTTCTGGAGTAACTTTCCCTCTTGTTGAACCTGGCTTGAAAAATGTTGTGAGACTTGGTTATAAAAATATAATTATTTTCCCTTATTTCCTTTTCTCAGGTGTTCTTGTCACAAGAATAAAAAGGCAAAGTGATTTAGTTGCAATTAATAATCCAAATATTTCATTTATACACGCAAAATATCTTTCGTCACAGTCTTATGTAGTCGACACTTTTGTAGAGAGGATTGAAGAGATTCTTAATAACGAGGGTAAGAATTTTATGAATTGCTCAACTTGTAAATATAGATCAAATTTATTTGGTTTTGAAAAAGAAGTTGGAATGGTACAAGAAAGTCATCATGACCATGTACAGGGATTGGGTGTCAGCTGTGATTTATGTGACCCTGAATGTAATGGTGCTTGTGAGATACAAAAACAAATCCCAACTCATAACCAAGAAAAATCAAACGCGGGAGAATGTGATTACTTAGAAAATGAACTTGTGGAGGCTAATCAACATGAACATAATCACCATCACCAACACCATAGTACATATCCGAATTCAAAACATCCTTTAGGACCTGTCACGCTTTGCTTGCCTAATGACGTCTAAATCTTAAGAAAATACGTTGAAAATCAATGAATCATCTGTCTCTTTCTCGGCCAAGTCTTAATAGACTCAGTATATATAAGTATTCTTAATATAAAATCTTGAAAGTATTTTGAGCTGGATTTTCCACAATTTACAGGTTGTTTTCCACGTCCAAATCCACATTGGATTAGAAATGCCAGCATATTAAAAAAAAAACAGGACTTCAACATTATTGTTGACTTTTTTTAAAGATCTATTCAATTTCCTTATTTAAAAAGGAAGTTTTTTAAAAACATACTTATAACTTGAGTCTCATTTGATAATTTGAAAAGTTTTTTTGCAGATATTTTTTGATTTTTTTAGAAAAAAATATCACTATAGTTATGCAGAAAAATATAAATTTATGGATCAAATGAGCCAAACAAATTTTACTGATAAGAAACTCGTCGAGTGCTCTACAAATAAAGTCTCTTTAGAAACAGAGCTTTCAGAAACTCTTTATAACACTATGAAAGATTTCGTATTAAGTAACCCAACTTGGGATCAATATAAGCTTATAAATTCAGCATTAGCTACTTTTCTCGTTCAAAACGGGTGTAAAGATAATTCTGTCTCAGAAATTTATTTGAATCAATTATTTACACCTTCTAAGTCTTTTTAATATTTAAACAGGCTCTTCTACTCAAGGCCATCATTGTAAGTGTGGGGCTTTGCCAAGAAGATGTTGGCCAGCATGCTCCATCTAGTACAAGTACATTCTTACATCTCCATAATCTATTAAATTTATCTACTACGCTATTTTCTTCATTAATCCCCATTGGTGCTCCCCCTACTTCATGAATGTAATATCCAGGAGGAGGAGGACTATCTGAAAGCGCGATCAAATTTTTTGTAAAAAAACTCCCTAATGGGATATTCATTAGTTCATTAATATTTTTTATTTCACCATTTGCAGCTGTGATTGATTTTCGTATTGTGATTTCCATATGTTTAGCCATGTTTAATTCATTCTCGCTCCATTCGAATTCAATGTAGGGAATTGGGATACCCCACTCATCTGTTTTTGTTGAGAGAGAAACTGAGTTTTTCTCTCTAGGAAGAACTTCGCCATGTGCGATAAGAAAGCCAATGGATGTGCTTGTATCTTTTTGCAAGAATTTAGGAATCCCTAATCGATCAATTGCCCCCCAAATTCCATAACCTCTATTGAAATTTATGTCGTTAATTTTTGGTAAGTTTGAACCGAACGGAATAAAGAAGCTGCCTGCTCCAGAAAGATCGGGAGGATTATCAGATGGTGTTACTGAGTTTTTTATTTTTGGGACTGAAAAAAATCTACAGATAGATATATGGTCCATTAGGTATTTACCTAATTTCCCAGAATTATCTTTAAAACCTGAGGAATTTGATTTATATTCTGAGTTCAGTAGTATTCTGAGAGTTGAAATTGTTGATGCGCAAAGAAGAATCAAATCACAATCCAATACTTTTTTGTATCCATTTTCTAGGTTTACAATCGTTAGTTTTGAAGCAAGCTCTGTTATCTCGTTAATCTCAAAAGACTCCACTAGGTAATTAGAGATTATTTGTACATTTCCAGTATCTAAAGCTTTTTTTAAAGAGCTTCCTACGCTAGAGGACTTGGGCCAATTTTTTTCTTTTACAGATGAATTACGGTCAAATCCTCTTGATTGGATAAATGGATAGTTTAATTTTGATTTAACTTTGCTGCCAAAAACATTTTCGTTTTCTGTAAGAGGAATTTCACCAATATATTTACCGTTTGGGACCTCCTTGATATCATCTTTTCGTCCATAAATTCCGCAGAAATTTTCAATAAAATCGTAGTGCGGGGAAATTTCTTCGTATGAAATAGGCCAGTTTGGCCCGAATCCGTCTTTTTTAGCCGGATGAAAGTCTTCTGAGGAAAGTCTTAGTGTTATTCCTCCCCAAGTTAATGACCTCCCCCCATATTGTTTACCTTGTGTCCAAAGAAATGGCTTATTTTTTGGCAAGTCATAAGGATGCTTCAATTCATTTGAATATAAGTCAGGATTATTTTTCCAATAACCAGGATGTTGGCACTGATTGGCATGTTTTTTTGTTATGACTCCTGATAATCTTTTTAATGTACTTTTTGGCTCATGATTACTAGCTTCATCCCTTTTAACTTGAGGCCCTGCTTCTATTACTAAAACTTTTATCCCTTGTTCTGCCAATGTAAGTGCTGCTATTCCTCCTGTTGCTCCAGAACCAACAACAATTGCATCATAAGGACTTATATCCAAAACCTATTTCGTGATTTGCTATTTCAATAAATATAGCATTCAGTAAATAATTAATTTTTAGATTTCAGCTTAAGAAGTTAGAATTTATTGAAATACTACTCAAACAAATGAGATTTATAATTTTAACTTTTTTAATAGTTGTTTTAACCCTCCCTTCTAGAAGCTTCGCTGCGTTGGATTATGGTAAACAATCTTTGGTAGGGGCTGATTTTTCTGGATCTGATTTAAAAGGAGCAACTTTCTATTTGACTGATTTACAAGACGCAAATTTGTCAGATTGTGAGCTCCAAAATGCGACTCTTTATGGCGCAAAATTGAAAGATACTAATTTAAGTAACTCCAACTTAAGAGAAGTAACTTTAGACTCAGCTGTTTTAGATGGAACAGATTTATCAAATACTAACTTGGAGGATTCTTTTGCTTATAGTACCCAGTTTGAAAATGTAAAAATAAAAGGCGCAGACTTCACAAATGTTTTTTTGCCAAAAGATATTATTAGGAAATTTTGTGAAAGTGCTACTGGAACTAATCCAATTACAAATAGAGAAACCAGAGAAACTTTAGAGTGCGATTACATTTAAATTTATACACATACAAGTTCTTTTTTAATCTTTCTTTGTTTATAAAGTGATCTTCCAACAGGCCAACCTAAAGTAGATAAATGTTTCATTAAAGAACCTGAGTATTTTAAATAAAAATTGTCTGAATATTTGATGCCAAGTTCATTTAGAGTGGTTATTAATAAACATAGATCTTTCTTTTTGCCTTTTTTCATATCTAATAATATCAATGCTTCACTTGATAAATTTTTTTCTAGTACCTTATCATTTTCAGCAAAACCAACTTTAAGTGAATTAAATGCATCAGAATAAAGAGTATAAATTATTCCATCTTTAGATTTATCTATAGAAGTATCTACATTAAATCTTGATGATATTAATGTTTTGTATCCTTTAATGATTTTTCTGTTATTCATAATTATTTGATTTCATCCTGAGCTAATTCGTATTTCTCTAATAAATTATTTACTTCTGCTAGTGCAATCCTCTTTTGACAGGCCGAGTCATATCTATTTACTGCTATTGAAGGAATTGAACCTTTGCTTTTCATTTCCCTTATACCAGTTTCTAAACATTGAAAAGCAACACTTGATAGATCTCTTCCTTCTGCTGCGGCCCAAACTTTTAAAAGATAAGTAAGATTTGATGGTACTGAGATCTGTACTTTGTTTGAATTTGAAGTATTTAATGCAATATCATCGAGACTAATTTCTTTAGAGGAAATAGTTTCTTTAACCTTTTTCTTCAAAAATTTTACTTGGCTTATAGCGTCCTTTTTGTTCTTTATTTTTTGTTCTATTTCAAATAACTCTTCTTCAGAATTAATTAAAGCTTCTAATGCCCATTTAGCATCATCTTTCGCAACCGCGGTTCTATCAAGCCATTCATCTCTTATTTTTGACCAATTACTAGGCATATGCTTTAAAAGATAATTCTATGATATATAAATCTATATAGATTGTCTACATATTCTAAATAGAATTGATCTAGATTGTTTAAAGTTTTAATTTTATTTTTAATAATTCCTCGTATTAGAAATAATCTTTTACAATAATTGAAACTGCAGAATCCATCTAATGTGATCTTAGAGGTATTTTTTCGCTAATTGAAAACGATGTATTTGATAATTCAATCTTTTTAAATTTTAGTTATTTGTTTATTTAATTAAAGACTTCTGAGCTTTTAATCTCTTTCAATAAGTTCAATTTTATAACCATCAGGATCCTCAACAAAAGCCAGGACAGTTGTACTATTTTTCATCGTTTTAGGTTTGGTTGTTATTTTACAACCATTTTTTTCTAATCCTTGGCAAATTAGATGAATATCTTTTACTCCAATAGCTATATGACCATATTTATCTCCAAGCTCATAGTCTTCAGACTTTTTGTCCCAGTTATAAGTTAATTCAATTACTGAGTTTTCTTTTTCTGAGCCATAACCAACAAATGCCAAAGTGAATTTTCCATGAGGGTAATCCTTTTTTCGCAATAAATTCATTCCTAATCTATTTACGTAGAAATCAATGGATTTATCTAAATCTCCAACCCTCAACATTGTATGTAGGATACGCATTTTGAATTATGAACCTGTATCAATTATCTAATATTTAATAACTATCTGCCAAAGTTGATTTTTTCGGAAGTAAGTTTTTTTATTATGTTCAAAAAATTAGGTTAAAATATTAATACGAAATTCCAATAATATATTGAATCAGATATTCCAAAGACTCTCATCAGTATTTTTGTATACTTTGCCATTAAAGGCATCAATACCTTTTGGATATTTTTTGTTCTATAAATATTCTTTTTTAAAAATACTATTATTACTTACTTTCCCGATAGCAATAATTGAAAAATCTTTGCCTTTTGGTAGTTTTTTATTATTTATAATTTTGTTTGCTGGATTAGTAAGAAATCCAAATATTCCCTATTTCGTTAGATATAACGCCTGCCAAGCTTTATTAATTGATATTGCTTTAATAATAATTTCATATCTCTTGAGAATATTTCCCTTAGTTGAATTAGGCTCAATAATTTTTGTGTTTACACTATGTATTTTTATTTATTCGATTTCGCAATGTATTTATGGAGTTGAACCTGAAATTCCCTTAATTAGTAAATCTGTAAGAATGCAAATTTAAAAAGATTTATAGATTTACTGACTTTCTTCAGCACTCATTCATAATAGATTCCCATCTTTGTTGACTTGCCTTTATTGCTTGCATTGGTGGATTAGCTCCCTCTATTTCAAAGGCTTTAATTAATGATTTATTAGCTAATAGTCCTAATCTTGCTGCCTCTCTTTGCCTAGTGCAAACTTTTTTTCTTGATCCCTCTTTTAGGCTATTTTCGATTTCTTTAAGAATCTGGCTAGCTTCATTCGATTTAGAATAAAAATCATTCATGTACACATCAAGTGCCGTATCAGCAAGGATTCTTACTGGAGAGATTATTGTGACTAAGCACACTATAAAACTCGTAAATACAAATATTTTCATAAGAATCTTAAGTAATTTTTTTGCCCGATCTCTTTAATACTAAATAAAAGGTTAGAACGCTAATTGTTCCAGATGGGCCTATTAAAACATGCCAAAATTGATCGCCACTAATTGAGAGCCTTGTTCCAAAGAAAGTCGTAAAAAAAATACCAAATATTGGGTAAAGGATAAAAAACCAATCTTTAAAAACTCTTTGCCAATTAATAATTAGCAGGATACTTATTATTACTTGAAAAAGAAGAGAAATAGATTTATCAAATAAAAAATATGAGATTATTGAACATAAAGAAATACAAAAATTAGTTTTTTGAATAAATTTATTTTTTATAACTGATATCGATAAACATGTTAGACCTAAAGATAGGAAAGAATAAAATAACCAATTAAATAGAGAGGAATGATCTACATAAATCCAAGATGTTTGGGTATGATCTATCATTTCAGAAATCGATGCCAATCCTAAAAAAATAAAACCGAAAGGTATCAATTTGTTCTTGCTTATATGTTTGAATTTATTGAGCGATCTAATACCTAATAATATTGGGATGATTGCTGCTTGAAAGTGGGCAAATAATAAAATTGAAAAAAACAAAATAAATTCCCAAACTTAATTCATCCTAATTTAAATAAAAACATAGTTTAGGGTCATCTTAGTAGAGAAATGTACCATTGCCCGGTTACTATAATCAATATTGTAAGTACAAAAGGGAAAGCAGGATATCGGGTTTGAAAATTAGCAGGTGGCCAAGGAGACCAGGATATTAATCTTCCTTGCGGTTCATTTGAAATAATTTTTTTTTTGGATTTTTTGGAAATTAAATTATCTGTGGCAAATCCTTTACTCATAATCTAAATAAAATTTATCCTAACAAAAACGTTTCAGAAAGGCGTTTATATTATTCGGTTCTCTTCATTTTAAACGGAGGGGGTGGGATTCGAACCCACGGTGCCCTTGCAGACACGCTAGTTTTCAAGACTAGAGCCTTAAACCACTCGACCACCCCTCCAGGGTTAAATATTTAGTTTTAACTTTTGAATTATAGCAGTATTAAGTTGCAGAAAGGTTTTCTAATAGAGTAGATATTAAAAAATAAAAATATCATTTTTGCTTATTTTTAACTTCAAGGGTTTTAGAAGGGTTTTTATAATAAAAATGGTCTCTTTATGGTCTCCTCATTTCACTTAAAAATTAATACATATATAAATCAATCCTTTGGTTATTTCCATAAATACTTTTCATTAAATCGTTAGTTTGTCGCATCATTTCAAGTTGCATTTTTCTTGCAGCATCTCTTTCTTCTTTAGAATAATTATAAGAACCATTTTCTGTTCTTTTACTATTCAGGAATTGCCCTGTCCAACTCGATCCATCTGGCCAAAAATATGTTCCCTGACCAGTTCTTTTCCCATTTTTCCATTCACCTGCATA
>CACJCK010000015.1 GCA_902591865.1 uncultured Prochlorococcus sp. | reverse complement strand
TTTGTATTATTTTTATCAACATTTTCTAGCAGCAGGTTTTTAATTGTTGTTATTAATTTGGGATCTAGATTATTAAAAGGCTCATCTGCGAGTAATATATTTGATCCTTGAATTAATGATCTAGCTATAGCTACCCTTTGTTTTTGCCCCCCAGATAGTTCTCTGATTTTTTTGTTGTAAATAGAGCTATGAAGTCTACATAATTGCATATATTTATGTGCCTTCTTAAAAGAACTTATATTTAGCAAATTTTTAAAAGCGAAAAATAAATTGTTTTCCCCTAGTAGTCCACAATTAACATTTTGTTCTGCTGAGAGATCTTCTATTAATCTTAAATCTTGCCAAATAGTTGTTATTTTGCGTTTTTGCTTTCTATCTAATTCCTCGAAATTTTTATTGAATAATTTAACCTCACCTTGAGTGGGCTTGATAGTGCCATTAAGCATTGATATAAGGGTAGTTTTTCCTGAACCGCTTTTACCAAGAAGTGCAATTTTCTCCCCTGAATTTATTTTTAAATTTACTTTATTTATAATCAGATTGTTTTTGTATTCATAAGATATATTTTTTAATTCTAAGAGGGTATTATTCATCTAATTTTATTTAATTTCCTCCCGATGTCCTCTATATTTTTATACTGTTTTGCTTCTGCATTAATAAATCTTTTTGCATTGAACATATCTAATATCTGTTTATGTGATTTTTGCTTTATATCTAAATTTAGAATTACTGATTTAAGTTGTTTTGTAAACCCTTTACCAAATCTATTTTCAAGATCTCCTTGAGCTACCCAATGATAGTCAACATATTCTGGGGTGATCCAGAATAATTCTAAATTACTTGTTCTTTTGGGATTGTTTTTAAGATTGTTTTCCCAAACTTGTTTATTTAAAGCTCCAGCATCAAATGATCCACTATTAACTAAAGCTATAGTGGCATCATGACTCCCGCTAAAACCTGCTTTTTCCCCTTTAAAGTGTTTAATTTCTACCCCTGCTTGATTTAAGAAATATTCTGGCATTAATCTTCCAGAAGTTGAGTTTTTAGAGCCAAAAGTAAATCTTAAATTCTTTAGTTTTTTAAGTCCTTTAATGTTTGAAATTGAATTAAGTTCTAAATTTTTGTTTACTATAAAAACACTTTTAAATTCCTTATCGATATCTCTTTGAGCTATAACAATTGAATTAGGAGTTTGTAATCTTGCTTGAACTCCTGATAATCCACCAAACCAAACTAAATCTAAATCTTTAGTTCTAAATCCAGTTACTGCTGCAATATAGTTAATAACAGGAATGTATTTAACTTCTATATCAAGTTGTTTGGATAATTCTTTAGAAAATAAATTAAATCTTTTGTCCAAAACATCTTGGTTTTGATCAGGTATCGCTCCAACTTTTAAAACTTTGGGATTTGAAAATACAGGTGATGAAAAAATAGAAAATAATAAAAATGAACTTAGTAGGAAATTTTTTAAATTAAACATAATTTATTTTTAAATCAATAGTATTCTGAGATGGCTTTTTCAAACCTTCCTAGTCCATCTTTTATTTTAATCTCTGAAGCTGCACAAGATATTCTTATACATTCGTCAGCCCCAAAAGCTTTTCCAGGTACAACAACTAAACCATAATCTTGAAGAGCTTTATTGCAGAATTCAACAGAAGTAATTGAAGAGTTAGGTAATCTTGGAAATGCATAAAATGCTCCATTAGGCTCTTCAATATAAATCCCATTTATATTCATGAGGCCCTCATAGAGAAGACTTCTTCTTTGATCATAATGGGTATTTATCATTGAGAAAAACTCATTATTAATTTTTAAAGCCTCTAAAGCACCTTTTTGAACAAAAGAACAAACGTTACTGGTACTTTGACTTTGTAATGCTGAGGATGCTTTGATTACTTCTTTGGAACCTACTAAATAACCTATTCTCCAGCCAGTCATAGCCCATCCTTTCGCAAACCCATTTATTATAAAAATCCTATCTTTTAAGTCATTTGCTAGTGTAGATAAACTGTTGTGTTTAAATTCTTTTTTAAGGATTAATTCATAAATCTCATCAGAAAGAATATTGATATTAGGATTTTCTCTGGCTAAATCGGCAATTTGCAATAATTCTTCCTCTGATATAACTCTTCCAGTAGGGTTATTAGGAGAATTGATAATTATAAATTTAGTTTTTGGAGAGATTTTTGACTTCAAATCTTTTATATTTATTTTAAATCCATCTTCTGCACAAGAATTTGTAAAGATTGGCTTTCCACCAGCCAACCTAACCATCTGGGGATAACTTAACCAGTATGGAGAAGGAATAATAACTTCGTCTCCAATGTTTAACATAACTTGGAAAAGATTATATATTGCTTGCTTAGCACCATTTGTGACCATTACATTTTCAAATTCATAATTTAAATCGTTTTGAATTTGCAGTTTATTTGCAATTGCTTTTCGGAGATCTAAATTGCCCGCTGCTGGCCCGTACTTTGTAAATCCATCAAATATAGCTTTACTTGTAGCATCAATAACTTCTTTTGGGGCATTAAAGTCAGGTTCCCCCGCACTTAAATTGCAAATATCTACTCCTTCTGCAGATAATTGATTTGCTTTAGCACTTATCTGCAACGTAAGGGAAGGCTCAATTGAAAGTGCCCGTTCAGATAAATTTACTTGACTCATTGACTTATAACTTTTCAAATATGACTTTTAATAATGACAAATGCATAAATTAACAATAGATAAAAGTATCACATAATGGTTTAATTTCGTTCATTTTCTTAATCTATTTTATTTTCATGTTTTGAGTTCTTAAGATAAAAAATATATAAAGTTTTATTTTTGGTGAAAAGGTTAGTTATTGGGAGAGGAAGTGTATTTGGAGATTTGTTAATAATTGGTGAGGCGCCTGGAGCAAAGGAAGACTTAGAAGGAAAACCATATGTAGGAAAATCGGGTAAGTTATTAAATGAATTATTAATAAAAGCGGGGATTAACTATAAGAAGGATGTTTATTTTTGCAATGTAATTAAATGTCGTCCACCAAATAATAGAAAACCCACTTCTAGAGAAATTAATATTCATAAACCTTGGTTATTACAGCAAATAAAGCTAGTTGATCCAAAATTTATATTACTTACTGGTTCGACTGCTATGAGAGCTATTCTAGAAGTTAAAGATCCAATAAGTAATTTAAGAGGTCAATGGATTCAAAAAGATGGGAGAGAAATAATGGTAATTTTTCATCCATCTTATCTGTTGAGATTTCCTTCAAAAGAAATCAATAAACCTTACCATCTAACTTTGAAAGACCTAGAGAATGTAAGTGGTAAACTATATGCCGTATAATTTAGGAACCCTTTTTGAATATCAAGAATTTTAATGTCATCAACTCAATCAAAAGAGGTTAATAGTCTCTCTAAAAGATATTCAACTCATATTGAGAGAAGGATAACTAGAACTGTAATGGTTGGTGATGTAGCTATTGGAAGTGATTACCCAGTAAGAGTCCAATCGATGATAAATGAAGATACTATGGATGTCGAAAATGCTTACTTTGCCATCAAAAGACTTCATGATGTAGGTTGTGAAATAGTAAGATTGACTGTCCCTTCCCTAGCACACGCTAAAGCAGTAGGAGATATAAAAGCAAAATTATTAGAAAATAATATCAACACCCCTTTGGTAGCTGATGTTCACCATAATGGTATGAAAATTGCGATTGAGGTTGCAAAACATGTTGATAAAGTAAGAATAAATCCTGGATTGTTTGTGTTTGAAAAATCAGACCCTACAAGAACTGAATATACAGATGAGGAATTTGAAACTATTAAACAAACAATTCTTAAAAGATTTACCCCTTTAGTTGAAGTTTTAAAGGCTGAAAACAAAGCTTTAAGGATTGGAGTTAATCATGGGTCTCTATCTGAGAGGATGCTTTTTACTTATGGAGATACGCCATTGGGAATGACAGAATCTGCAATGGAGTTCGTCAAAATTTGTGATGAGCTTGATTTTCATAACATAATTATTTCTATGAAAGCTTCCAGGGCTCCAGTCATGATGGCAGCTTACAGAATGATCGCAGATAGGCTTGACTTAGAAGGATATAACTATCCCTTACATTTAGGAGTGACTGAAGCTGGAGATGGTGATTATGGCAGGATTAAAAGTACTGCTGGAATTGGAACGCTTTTGGCAGAGGGATTAGGAGATACTATAAGGGTTTCTCTAACAGAATCTCCAGAAAAGGAAATACCAGTGTGCTATTCAATTTTGCAATCTTTAGGGCTAAGAAAAACGATGGTTGAATATATCAGTTGCCCTAGTTGTGGGAGAACATTGTTCAATTTAGAAGAAGTTGTAGACAAAGTTAGAAAAGCTACTTCACATTTGACTGGTTTAGATATAGCAATAATGGGATGTATTGTTAATGGGCCAGGAGAAATGGCAGACGCTGATTATGGTTATGTAGGGAAAGGCAAAGGAACTATTGCCTTATATAGAAGGAAAGAGGAAATAAAAAGAGTACCTGAAGATGAGGGGGTTAATGCTTTAATACAACTCATTAAGGATGATGGGAAGTGGATTGATCCTTAAGGATTTGTCAAATTTTAGAAATTATAAATAAATTCTTTTTATAATAAAAAAATTCTTTTTATAATAAAAATATCGAATCCTTTAAAGATAAAAAAATTGCTTAAAAAAAAATTTATAATTCTGTTAGCGACAACCTTCTCCGGACTATTTTTAAATAGTTTTGCAGAAGCAACAGTTTTAAATAATAGTTATAAAGAAGTAATCGATCATGTTTGGCAAATTGTATATAGAGATTTTCTTGATTCAAGTGGTAAATTTCAAAAGTCCAATTGGATTAATTTAAGAAAAGAAGTTTTATCAAAAACATATTCAGAGAGCAATGAAGCATATGATGCGATTAGAGATATGCTTTCTAACTTAGATGATTCTTATACAAGATTTTTAGAACCTAAGGAATTTAATCAAATGAGAATTGATACCTCTGGGGAATTAACTGGAGTAGGTATCCAAATAGTTAAAGATAAAGAATCTGATGATCTAATAATTATTTCTCCCATAGAAGGCACTCCTGCATTTGATGCTGGAATTAAATCTAGAGATAAAATATTATCAATAGATGATATTTCCACTGAAGGCATGAATATAGAGGAAGCCGTGAAATTAATAAGAGGACAAAGAGGTACTAAAGTAAAGCTTGAAATTCTTAGAGGTTCTAAATCCTTTTTTAAGATTTTATCAAGAGAAAAAATTGAAATAAAATCTGTATCAAGTAAAGTCAATCAAACCAAGAGCGGCTTGTTAATTGGCTATGTAAGAATTAAACAATTTAATGCAAATGCATCAAAAGAGACTAGAGATGCAATTAAGGATTTTGAAACAAAAAAAGTTGCAGGATATGTTCTTGACTTAAGAAGTAATCCGGGAGGTTTATTAGAATCAAGCATTGACATCTCAAGGTATTTCATTAATAAAGGAGTAATAGTAAGTACAGTAAGTAAAGACGGTTTAAAAGAGACAAAAAGAGGAAACGGTCAGGCTCTAACAAAAAAGCCCTTAGTTGTCTTAGTTAATGAGGGTTCTGCCAGTGCAAGTGAAATAGTCTCTGGTGCAATAAAGGATAACAAAAGAGGAAAATTAGTTGGGAAGAAAACGTTTGGTAAAGGTCTAGTTCAATCTATGAGAACATTAGTTGATGGTTCAGGTCTAACTGTTACAGTTGCCAAGTATTTAACTCCGAACGGCACTGATATAAATAAATCTGGAATTATTCCAGACATAGAAGTAAAAATGAATATAAACCCTATTCTCCAAATTGAGATTGGAACTAGAAAAGATAAACAATATAGAGCTGGTGAAAAAGAGCTATTAAATATAATTAAAAGAAACAATCAGATAAGTGAATTTAATCCAAACACTACAAACCTTAATGCATTTCTAAAAATTAATAATGAAAACAAAGTATTTTCATTAAATTAATTACTCATATCCAGCATTCTCTTTATTGGTACATAGGCTCTTCTTATTATTTCTGGGTCAAGTTCGATAGAAGGGGAATTATTTTTCAAACAATCTAGAATTTTTTCTAAAGTATTTAATTTCATATATGGACACTCGTTACATTTACAACCCTCTATATCTGGGACTTCAATAAAAATTTTGTTAGGTTCTTTCTTCTTCATTTGATGGATTATTCCAGGTTCAGTTAATACCATGTAAGTTTCAGATTGATCTTTACTTACGAAATCAAGTAATTTACTTGTTGATCCAATAAAGTCTGAGAGAATAAGTAAATTTTGACTACATTCAGGATGAGCAATGACTTTTGATCCTGGATTTTGATATTTTAATTTTAGAAGTGCTTCTTCACTAAATGATTCATGAACAATGCAACTGCCAGGCCATAATTTAAGGTCTCTTCCTGAATTTTTCTGTACCCATTTCCCAAGGTTCTGATCTGGCGCAAATATTATCTTTTTATCTTCAGGTATCTTTTTAACTAATGAGACTGCATTACTGCTTGTACATATAAGATCACTTTGTGCTTTTACTTCTGCAGTACAATTTATATAACTTACTACATAGTGATCTGGATTTTCTTCCCTAAATTTTTGAAATTTATCTGAAGGACAATCGTCTGCTAATGAGCATCCTGCGTCAATATCTGGCAATAGGACTGTTTTATTTGGGCTAAGTATTTTTGCAGTTTCGGCCATAAAGTGTACTCCGCAAAAAATTATTATGTCTGCATCATTATTTGCAGCTTTCCTAGATAGATCTAATGAATCGCCAATAAAATCTGCTATTTCCTGAATCTCTGGAGCTTGATAATAGTGCGCAAGAATAATGGCATTAGCTTTTTTGCAATGCTCCTTTATTTCAGCAATCAATTCCTCTTCGTTTTGAACGGATTTCTGTTTTGCAGTAGAAGTTATACTGGTCAGGATTTAGAATATCTCTAAATAGATTATATGCCCTTAAACAGAAAAAATTCTGACAAATTTAAAAATTGCTATTGTTGGTGACTGTCATGGTCAATGGTCTGAATTAGACTTGAAAGTCTTATCGATTATCAAACCAAATATTGTTTTATTTGTTGGTGATATTTCTGATGGGAGTGTGAAAATAATTAAAAAAATCAATGAGATCAAAATCCCTACTTTTGTGATTTTAGGAAATCATGATAGAGGGAAAGACTCTACAGGCGAAATTCTCTCAAAGCAGATACGTGTTCTTGGTGAAAAATATTGTGCATGGGATTTAAAAGTTTTTAATAATCAAATAAATTTACTTTCTGGGAGACCATGTAGTTCAGGAGGTGGTTATTATCTTTCAAAAGAAGTTAAAGGCGTTTATGGACCTATCTCCGAACAAGATTCAATCAATAAAATTATCAAATGTTCAATGGAGACTATTGAAGATATACCTTTAATAATTATGTCTCATGCTGGCCCATCTGGTTTAGGCTCAGAACCTAAAAGCATTTGTGGAAAAGATTGGAAATTACCCCCTTTAGATTGGGGAGATAGAGATTTGTCTGTGGCTATTTCTCAAATACAAAAGAAAAGAAAAGTTGAGATTGTAATTTTTGGTCATATGCACAATCGGCTTAAAAGAAATCTTGGTTTAAGAGAGATGTTTAAAATTGATAGTAAAGGAACAATTTATCTAAATACTGCTGTAGTGCCAAGATATAAAACTAATGAAGAAGGGACATTATTAATTAACTTTTCATGGATTGAGTTTGAAAAAAAGGAATTAATACATGTTTCTCATCGGTGGTATTCAGAGTCTGGTGAAATTCGTGAAGAAGATAAATTTTTTTAGGATTAGATATTTTTGATCAAACTTTAAGTATTTTTTGGCTTTTCATATCTTGAGAACAATGTTTGAGATAAAATATATCCCGCAATTCCTGCAGCTGTAAAAGCTAAACCATTTTTAAATAAGGGTAATAAATCATTCGTTCTGGATATAATCGGTGCCAAACCAAAAATTCCAAATAACATTCCCCATAAAGGAGAAAGAAGAGCTAAAAATCCAATTGATATAACTTGGCCTTCTTTTCTTGGGGCAGATGCGAAACCTGCTACTAAACCTCCAAGAATAGAGGTGCATAAAGTCCATATATATTGCTCATTGGGTAGGCCAGGGACAACTTGACACCCTCCTCTTTCGAGACAAATTTTTACTGAATTGATTGCATCAAGTACTGCACCATCTTCACCATGATCTTTTACATAATATTGATTTCCGAATCTTGTTTGAAGTTCAACCCAAAATAATCTTGGCATAAAATTAAAATAAGCCTCTCCGACGTTAAAGTTAAGTAAATTTCCCCCTCTAGGATCTGCAACTACCAACAAACTTGTCTCATCTAAATCCCAATAATCCTTTATTGCGCTACCAGGAGAACTCTCAAACTGAGATAAATATTTAATTTTCCACCCACTTTCAATTTCTAAATTATTGAGCTTATCCTCTAAAGATTTTTTCTGATTAGGACTTAATGTTTTTGCTAGATCAATTACTGGTGTTTTTTCTTCTGGTAAGAGATTTGTATTACTTACAGCGAAAACCGGTTTATGTGAAATTAAAACTAATATGGATAGAAATATTCCCAATAAGTAGTTAATCTTTGAAGGCATAAATAAATTTTGTCTCTTTATATTTTCGCCGATGAATAGCTTACCTGCGAATAATCTAGATTGGTTAATAAAAAAAATAATAAAAATGGGTGGGACTATAAGTTTTCATGACTATATGGACTTTGTTTTAAATGATCCTATTAATGGTTTTTACGGCAGTGGGAAGGCTGAGTTAGGCGTTCGAGGAGATTTTGTCACATCACCCTCTTTATCTGATGATTTTGCTTTTTTGGTTGGCAAACAAATAGAAGATTGGTTAATTCAGTTCAAAAATAGTTATTTATCTAATCAGAAATTAGCTGTAATTGAATTTGGAGCTGGAGATGGAAGCTTTATGAGTGGATTAATTAAATATTTTTTAGAAAAAAACAAGAATTTTTTGGAAGAAGTTTCTTTTGTAATTATTGAACCTAATGAAGGGATGGTAGAAAAACAAAACAAAAAATTGGAGGAATTTTTAAACTTAGGTATTGATATTTTATGGAAAGATTTGGAAGAAGTAGAGGAAAATAATATATATGGAATAGTTATAGCAAATGAGGTTTTAGATGCTTTGCCAGTAGAGAGAATAACTTTTTCAAAAGGAAAATTACTTCGACAAGCCGTCTCTATAGATAAGAAATCTTATAAATTATTTTTTGATGAAATGCCAATCACAAGCGAATTAGAAAAAAGCATTGAACTTGCTAAAAGTGAATTGGGAATCACTATTCCGCCTAAAGATGCCCTTGATGGATGGACGACAGAATGGCATGTTAATAACTCAAAATGGTTAAAAGCTCTTTATGGAAAAATTAATTATGGCATTTTATTGATAATTGATTACGCCAAAGAAGCAAAAAAATACTATACCTCTAAGAATTCTGATGGGATGATAGTTTCTTATGAAAATCAAAAAATGATGGTTAATGTCTTAGATTCTCCTGGAATTAGCGATTTAACAGCTCATGTGTGCATAGAAACTTTAATTAATGATGCTGAGACTCTTGGATTTAATACTGTCGGGATAACTAAACAAGGAGAGGCTTTGTTGGCTCTTGGATTGGCAGAGAGACTTTATGGAATTCAGAAAGAATTTAACGAGGATTTATCAAATGCTCTTTTAAGAAGAGAGGCATTACTCAGACTCGTTGATCCAATATGTCTAGGTGATTTTAAGTGGTTCGTTTTTAATAAGTTTAAGGAGAAGAAAATGAATATAAATTCAACCTGTTTGCGTTAAGAAAAAAACTTTAAAAATAATGAATCCTCTACATCATCATATATATCCACTTCACCAATTTCTTTCGGTAAGATAAATCTCATTTTGCCATCACGAACTTTTTTGTCGCCCATAAGTATTTTTAGAACCTCTTCTTTTTTTATTTTGGGGATCTCGGTGGGAAGATGGTAACTCTTCAAAAGATTATTCTGTCTCTCTAATTCTTCTTTAGACCATAACCCTTTCTCAATTGCTGTTTTCCCTGCAATATTCATTCCAATTGATATCGCCTCACCATGTAGAAATTTGCCGTATCCACATAAATTTTCAATAACATGACCAAATGAATGACCATAATTCAATATCGCTCTAATACCATTTTCATGTTCGTCTTGAGAAACTATTTGAGACTTTGTTTTAATTGAACTATTTATTATTTTGATTAAATATTCATTGCTGAGATTTATAAGTTCATTCCTGTTCTTTTCAATTTCTAAGTACTCGAAAAGTTCTTTATCTTTTATGACTCCGTATTTTATTACTTCGGCCATGCCTGCACTAAATTCTCTTTTGGGCAAACTTTTTAATGTTTCTGGATCAATAAAAACTGCTTTAGGTTGATTAAAAGCTCCAATTAAATTTTTGCCTTTAGGATGGTTTACCCCTGTTTTTCCTCCGACGGATGAATCAACCATAGATAATAATGTTGTTGGAATCTGAATGTATTCGATACCTCTCAGCCAAGTGGCAGCAGCAAAACCACTGACATCTCCAACAATTCCTCCTCCAAGGGCAATGATTATTGAATTTCTATCTAAACCAAATTCAAATGCAACATCATATATTTCACTTAATGTTTTTAAGTTTTTATATGATTCACCAGCCTTGATAAGGTATATTTGGGCCTTAAATTTATTATCTTTTAAATGATTTAAGAATTTTTCTCCATACAAATTTGATATTTCTTCATTTGAAATTATAAGTATTTTTCTATTCTTTGTTATTCCAATTTTTAAAAGTTCTTCGCTGATATTATTCAGTATCCCTCCTTCTAAAGTTACTTCGTATGATTTATCACCTAATGGGACTAAAATTTTACTCTTATTCAAAATTGATTACCTACTTAAAATTTGTATATATTTAGTATTAAATTCATTACATGTTAGCAAAACTAAGCTCTAGATACTTAAAAATTCAGTTGTTAAGAATAAGAAATCGTAATAAGATCATTCTATGAGTTTTAAAAAAAATATAAAAGGTATAAAAAAAAATTATTCTCTAGGAATAATTGGAGGTGGTCAACTGGCTTTGATGTTAACCGAGGCAGCAAAAAAAAGAGATTTGGAAGTATGTGTTCAAACAAAATCTTGTGATGATCCTGCTGGTTTAAAAGCAGATCATGTCATAGAGGCTGATCCTTTAAAGATAAGAGGTAATAAATCATTAATTAATGAGTGTGAAAAAATAATTTTTGAAAATGAATGGATAAAAATTGATAAATTAAATTTAATTGATAATAATGACATTTTCGTCCCAAGTCTTGATGCAATTAAGCCCTTAGTAGATAGGTTTTCTCAAAAAAAATTAATAGATAGAATGAATATCCCCTGTCCAAAATGGATAAGTATTGAAGATTTTAAAAATCTCTCGGATGAGGAAATCAATAATTGGACTTTTCCTCTAATGGTAAAATCAAATAAAGGTGGATATGACGGTAAAGGGAACATAAAAATAAAGACAAAAGAAGATTTAGATTCTTTTTTAACGAATAATAATTCTGATGAATGGTTAATAGAAGAATGGATAGAGTATGAAAAAGAACTAGCTCTTGTTGGTTCTAGAGATAGAACCGGCGAGTTAAGATTCTTCCCAATCGTTGAGACATCCCAATCAAATCATGTTTGTGATTGGGTTCTTGCACCTGCAATAACTGAATATGATTTGGACTTATTTGCAATAAATATTTTTTCTTCAATAGTTAATGAACTTAATTACGTTGGAGTTTTGGCTATTGAATTCTTCTATGGAGATAATGGCCTTTTAATTAATGAAATAGCTCCTAGAACACATAACTCAGCTCACTTCTCTATTGAAGCTTGTACTTCAAGCCAGTTTGATCAATACGTTTGCATTTCTTCTGGGATAAGGCCACCTGAAATTAAAATGAAATGTGAAGGGGCAATTATGATAAATCTACTTGGATTAAAAAAGAATTTCCCAATTTCAATGGAAACAAGAGTCAAAATGTTATCCGAAATTGAGGGTTCTAATATTCATTGTTATGGAAAATCTCGAGAAATTCTGGGAAGAAAAATGGCTCACATTACATTTTTATTAAATGGCAAAACACATTCAGAAAGATATGATGAGGCACAAGTTTTGTTAACTATGGTAAGAGACATTTGGCCATCTCCAAATGCATAAAAAAATAGGTTAGAGTTAGGATACTGGATCTTTGGTTAAGTTCTTCTTTATGTGCTCTGATCTGACTCTCTTTCGACATGAGGATACTGTCGTGATGCGGTAGTAAACCGATCTTGTAATCGGAAACGAAAGCTCACTTTGAATCCTCTCCTGGCATTTCCAGGTCGATGCAGCAGAGAACTGACGGGGATCCGGTAAACCTTTCAAAAGCTAGTTATTGCAACAGTTTTTGAGAGGTCTTTTTATTGCAATTATTAGGGTGCCTTACCAGAGTGCCTTACCTAGCTGCCTTACCAGTATGCCTTACCAAATTAATAAATTGAAATAAAGTAAGTTATAATTACACTTTTTATATATAGTGACAGATCACAAGAAGCTTGAATTAAAGATATTTGAGATTTTTTATAGCGTTTCCAAGGTGAAAAAGCTTATGGGTGCCTTACCAGTACTGCAGCTGTAATTATAGTTATAGTAATTATTTATAGCTAAAGTTTGGTTAGGCATACATATTTAACTTTTCAGATTTCAGCTTATCCAGGGCTTATTGAGAATGGATTTATTCAAATTAAAGGTCATTTCTTGAGCTCCTTTCATACATCCTCCTGATGGGTAGCTGATAACTTTTTTTGAAATAGCTCCTATTCCTATAGCTATTACTCCAATAGCTAATAATGCTTTTGATCTGTTGCTTGCAAGAAGAGATTTCATTGGTATTTGTATTTATTCAATGATATAAGCTATGTTTTTATCTGTGGATTCTAAGCTGCTTCTGGAGCGAATATTCTACTGTTCTCTCTCCAGTATCTACAGCCCTTAATGAGATGATCTCCTTGAGGAATAAGCTTTTGATGAAACGGACAGGTAAGGATGGTGACACAAGAACTTGTAGTGCTGTACCTGAAGTGATTGCAAGTAATACATATCTTCCGTCGTTTTCTTGTTAATGTCTCTTCCTCTAAATAGCCCCATTCCTGCCAGTCCTCCATAATAATATAGTACAAGTGTACTAATATGTATAGCAATTAAATTAGCTATTGGTCAACAATTAGTTCTCGATGGGGTGATGGGGGGATTCTCCAGGTTAAAAAGGTATATATTTACCTTCAGACATTTTTCATTTTTTTTTGATCTTTCTATAACTAGCGAAATAAGGGTCGGAATCATCTAAGTGGTAGAAAACTTCTAACTCTTCGGTGCTAGCCATTTTTAATCTAATTTTTTCTGCCTTATGTAATAGAGAAATTGCTTCCTTCCTACCAATAGAATTACTAGCTCTCTCCATCAAAGACACATACCTCTTAGCGAGGTGTTTGTGCTTGTTCATTTAAGAAGTTAATTAATATTAGGCTCTTAACCCGTTCCTACTTAATAATAATATTTTCCCTTAAATAGCTGTGGTTATTGCATGGTTCGATTTAGTTTTATAATTCTGTTAGATGTTATTTGTTCTAACTATTTTTCTAAAATGCTTTCAGAAAGATCAATTCAGGTTATAGATCTTTTTAAGAAACCAGAAACAAAAGATTTAGTTTTTGCGTCTAATAGTTGGGATGATTTCTCTAGAAATATAAGTCTACTTGGCTCAAATCCAGAAAATAATAAAAAAAAGGGAGATGTATTTGAATTACTAACATCACTATATTTTGTAAATAGTCCTATTTTTTCAAGTAAATTAGTAAACCTGTGGCATCACTCCAATGTCCCAAATCAAATATTCGATTCTTTAGATTTAAAGAAACCAGAAGTAGGTGTAGATCTTATAGCCGAATCTAATGATGGAAATCTTTGGGCAATTCAATGCAAATATCACGATGATATAAATAAGAATGTCTCTTATGATGAAGTAAGTACTTTTTTCGGAATTACAGAAAGAGAAATAACTTATAACAAGATAAGGCATAGAATAATATGTTCATCAGCACTAGAAGTTAGTAAGAAAATTTCAAAAATTCACAAAGATAAATTAGGCTTCATAACATATTCTGATTTCTCCCAACTCAATAATGAAGATTTTAAAAATTTTCATTCAATTTTAGATAATCAAAAAATAATACTTAGTAAATATGAGCCAAGAGAACATCAAAAGATAGCCCTAAGTAATTGTCTTAATCATTTTTCTAAAGCATCTAGAGGCAAACTTATACATCCTTGTGGTTCTGGAAAAAGTTTAACAGGTTACTGGTTTTTCAGATATTTGAATGGTCGAAATGCTTTAATTATTGTTCCTAGCCTACAGCTAGTAAAACAAACTCTGAAAACTTGGGCTAGAGAATTTCTTTGTGAAGGTATAGAAATTGATTGGATTGCAGTTTGTAGTGATGATGATGTCAAAAATCTTGATGATCCAGCTTTAAATACGTTTGAAATTGGAATTGAAGTTAACACTGATAATCAAATAATTTCATCATTTCTAGGAAAAGAGTCAGATAAAATAAAAATTGTAATTACTACTTATCAAAGTGGAAAGAAATTAATTGAAGCAGTAAAAGATTCAGGGATAATTTTCGATATTGGAATTTTTGATGAGGCTCATAAGACAGTAGGAAATAAGAAAAAACCATTTGCTCAACTTCTTTATGATGAAAATATCGAAATTAAAAAAAGATTATTTATGACAGCTACTGAAAGAGTTTTTAAAGGAGATTCTGAGGAGATTGTCTCAATGGATGATGAAGAAATTTATGGAAAAGTTGTTGATCAATTTTCATTTAAATCTGCTTTAGAACAACAACCTCCAATTCTTTCAGATTATCGCATTTTCTCTACAGTGATTTATGAAGATCAGATAAAAGAATTAATTGAAAATAATAAAATTCTCACTACTGGTAATAAGTTGTGGTCTTTTGATGCAGATGCTTCTACATTCGCAGCATTAATTACTCTAAGGAAAATCATCAAAGAACATAAAGTAAAACATGTAATCTCATTTCATAGGAACATAAAAAGGGCAAAGGAATTTAGAGAATTAAATGAGGCAGTAAACAAATTGGGCGGAGAATTTGGATATGTTCATTCTTTTCATATTTCAGGGAAAGATAGTACTGGGAAAAGATCCGATGTACTGAATAGGTTTATTTATGAAGAACCAAGTTTAATAACTAATGCGAGATGCTTGACTGAGGGTGTTGACATCCCAGAAGTTGATGCAGTCCTTTTTGCGGATCCAAAGCATAGCAAAGTAGATATTGTTCAAGCAGCGGGTAGGGCAATGAGAGTTTCCCAAAATAAGAAATTTGGATACATTATTTTGCCAATAGTACTTGAGGGAGAGGATAGTAGTTCAACTCAGGAAAATGCTTTCAGACAAATCATTAGAGTGTTATCTGCTTTAGGAATGAGTGATGAAAGAATTATTGCTGAGTTTCAACAAATTGCACAAGGGAAAGTTCCAAGAGAAAGAATTTTTAAATTCATTGAAGATGAGGAAGTTTTTAGTTCAATTAATTTGAAAGATTTTTATTCAAATATTGACTTGAGAATATGGAATAGGTTGAGCTTTGCAAAAACTTTTATGTATGATGCTCCATTCTCAGATTGGATGAGAAAAGAAACAAATTTAAGTGAGAGTTCGGTTGGGAAATATGTTAGCGCAGTTTATAAAATTACAAATGAGATTTTAAAAATGAAACCACAATATTCAACTGTTGATGAACTGGTAAGGAATGAAGATTTAGAACAATTAAAAAATGAATGGTTATCTGTGGCTGAAAATAAAGCTTTAGATCGGAGGGGAAATGGTATGTATAGTGCTGGCTTTAAAAAATTAATTTCCTTCTTTATGAGTCATAATTCATAACTTCCTAAAAAAATATAGTCCATATGTCTAAGGATTATTTTCTAAGTTTCAGTTGATTTCTCATATACATACTTCTTTGATGAGTGTGAGTTGGTATTTTTCTTTGAGGTTTATTTCTAGTGTTGTTTGTACCCCCAATTTTTAAAGAGGTAATTCTTTTTCTTAATTTGTTTTTGAATTGATTGATTTTCATAAGCTTATTAATAGTCATTTCACAATCCATTCACTCATTAATAATCTTGCTTTATCAGCATCATTAAATTCCAAAAAATACTTGACCCTGTCATGAGCTGATTCAGCTATTTCACCTTTAGACCAGAAACGAATGCGCTGAGTATGGTGACAGTTATCTCTGGTTATTTCTTTAGGTTCTCTGTTCATTTCTAATAAATAAAAGTGGATTAAATGTATTTGGGTTTTGGTGATCTTGGCTTTGCTAAGTCAGATAGTATTTCTAATTGATGTTGTATTGGTTCTAGCTGTGATCGCAATACATCATCAACAAATACTTTATCGTTATCAATTTGCTCAACTATTAGTTTTAGCTCTTGAATTAATTTTTCTTGTGTTGGCTGAATTTTTTCGTAATCAATATCAGTTGAGTCCTGATGAATTAGAAACTTCCCATCATTTACTGGAATCTCAAATGCTTCACCTTGGTTTTGTACTGATGCAGATCTAAATTTTGGTTGGAATAGTTTATCAAAGAATCCTCCGAGATAACCTCTCATGGCTTTGATAGAAGGTAAGCTTTTGTATTTTTTTAGATACTGAAGACTGTCATATCCAAGACCAGTTCCAGTTGATCTTGCAATTACGACTAAATGAGAAATAGATGCAGCTTCAGCTAAAGGATGCCAGTCAGAATGACTATTTAATAACCTTTTGTACTCTTTGTAGGCAAGAAGATTATTGCTAATAACATCTTGAGACCAACCTTCCTCATTCATAGCTGTTGTTAAAGCTCTATGTTCTTTTGATCTTTGAGGATAACTACTTTTATATTCAGCAATTTTTCCAATAATTATCATTCTTTCTTTTTGTGCTTTTTGACGAGCCTCAAGGTAAGACAAAACATTAGCTTTGATATCAGTAATTAATTGACCAAACTCGGCTGAATGTTTTGAATTAATTATTTTTATTAAAGACATATTTAGTATTTTTGTAACTGAGAATCGTGACGTCACGATTCTCTATAAACCGCAACCCGTAACTTGTCTGCAATAAACGGTTGTTATTTGGATAAATAAGGTTTTGTATTAGTTACTGTTATTAATGGATGATCGCGGTTAATACAAAAACTTTTGTTAGAGAAGGAGTTTACAGAATATCCACTCACCCGCTCACTTTGTTCGCTGAGGATATTAGTTAAGACTTACTTATTGTCTTCCCCTGTATAGATAACGGTTCAGTCTCCCCTATATAGGTAACAGTACCCCTTTACTCTGTATAGGTAACACCACCCCTTCCCCTGTATAGATAACGGTACCCTTTCCCCCTGTATAGATGACGGTTCGCCATATATAGATACCTGACTCTTGTGATGAGTGTGGTTCTTAGGTATAAGTGGTCTAAGGACTTGTCCCCTTTTGAGGACTTGAGCCTAGCGGTTTCAAGGTTAACTCCGCACTCCTCCTACGCACGAGTACAAAAACCTTTTTAATTAATGAAGATTACTTCCAAGACACTTAGCTTGCTGCTTAATGTAGTTCTCGTGATGTGTGTCTTTGTCATTTAATTATTGCTGTTGGACTGCTTGTTTGCTGTAGATTTTGTCGTCCATCTCATCTTGTTTGTCATAGTAAGAATTTTTCAAATCTCTCATCGTCATTCCTATCTCTTTGTAGTCTTTTTCAATCTGTTCCATAATTATTTTCTTGAGTCTTCTCAGATAAAACTTTCCACCTGATTCCATAGAGTTATAGGAATTTAAGAAATAGAAAAGCTCTTCCATATCAACTTGAAAACCTAAGTGTCTCTGATTAGAACCAAGAGCTGTAATTGAGTGTACTTTTGGTTCAGCGTGTCTACGTTTCTCTCTTTCTAAAGTTTTCAGAAACGCACGCATGTTTCTCTCTTTAACGCTGACTAAAAAATAATCAGCTTTGCGGTTGTATTTGCCATCAGCTCTATTTGATATAGGCATTTTGTAGAAAGAATAATATAGAATTAATATCTAAGATAGCTTACTACGACTTGAATTTTGTTAGCCATGTTTATCTATACTAAGGTGTATAGATTATATTTTTTATATAGCTCTTTCAATTGCTAGAGATCTCTAGCAAAAATATTATTAAATGTACTTAGGTGGATAGCTTTACATTTAGTTAGAGCTTATTTCATCGCACTTCTGGGCGATTCTGAAGATGATTTTATTTGCTTTAAATTCATTGCTGCTGAATTTTTCTTTTCAGGGTTTTTTGAATTAGTTTCAATTGTTGGAGATGAATTTAAAGATTTTTCTCTAAATCCTTTTTTCATATTTTTTGTATATTCATCAAAAAAGATTTTAAAACTATTTAACCCTCCAATTTTGTTAATTCTTTTTCTAATTCCAGGACCACCTGGAGTCATTGAGGATAGTTTTCTAGAGGTAGGGAACTTTTCCTTTTCCCAATTAAAATCCCTAGTTGCAAAGAAGGTTAAAACATCATTAATCAATTCATTGAGCTCTTCTTCTTTTTCATGTTTAAGGTGATAATAGTTATTTATTTCTTTTAAAGTTGATCCAAATTTTTGATTGATTTCAAAAAGTTTCTGTGCAAAGTTAATAAGCCTTATTTGTAGTTCTTTAAAACTAGAGTCTTTTATTCCGGATAACGAGTTTAAGCTGAGTTTTTTTGAAATATTTATTCCTGCGGCATAAAAATGGGCTAAAAATAAGGCTCTTGGAGTGTCCATTGCTGACTTAATAAATTTTTGTTTATCTTCCTCTGAACTATCTTTATAAGATTTGCTAAAAATATGAATCGGAAAATGCTCAAAGAGGGTTACGCCTTTTTGAGCTGCCTCCTTTAGCTTCTTACTGAAATAAAGATAAAATTCATTTTTTTTGTCTTCTTCCCCAAAACTATATTCGAAGTCTTTTATGAAATTTTCGTTAATCACAAAATCTTTCATAAGAAGAATGTTTTGATAGAGATTCAATACTTCCCTAGAACGAGGAAATTTTTTCATCTCTTTAATTATTGATAAAAATGTCTTGTCAAATTCAAAATCCAGAGAATAGTTACTTCCTTCAACAGTTTTATTTTTTGTATTCTCCAAATCATTAAAAAAGGATGATTCAACCTCATCTTCGTAAATTAAAGAATTACTCTCATTATTTTGCCAAGGGTAGTAGGGAATAGAAGTCTCTTTAATTCCTTTAATTAATTGGAATAAAGGTACATCATTTTCTATAATCTCATCTCCTATGTAAAATTCACCATCTATTAATTCACAAAATAGTTTATATGATTTTTCACTTTCAATTGTTTTGGAAACTCCATCTAGCTGAGAATTCAAAAGAGTTATCCCTTTTTCAGGGTCATTACGGATAATTTTATAACTATCAAGAATAAAATAAATACTAGTTAAGTTCAGTCTGCACCTGTCTATTGAAAGACAATACTCATTTATATTTTCATTATTGACCTCTTTAAAAAGACTACTCATATAATTTTTTTAGAACACGTATTTTAATTATAAATAATTTCATAGAATAATCCAATAATTAAGTTTACGAGTTTGATGTATTCAGAAGACCAAAGGAACTAATACTAAAATAAAGAAAATCTTTTTATACCTGCTAACTAGCTAAGAAGTCACTCATGCTAGCGCTTCTGTTATTTAGATCTAAAACGGTACCTAAATAATGCTTAAAACAAACAAAATAACTCCTATATGTTAAGAAATTATTATTTTATGGTTGCCAAATATGGTGCACAAAGTGTAGCATAATCTTACCACGCTATATTCTAATGTCTTATCAAGTTCCACCACTAATAGCCAAAACAGCCTCTAATGATGATTCATCCTTAGCGAATAATTCTAATAATTATTCTAAAAACATTTCTCTGTCTGAATCTATTCAACTAGATAATTGCTACAGAAATAACCCACATGTCCCCGATAGCGAGTACTACAGTCATGAGAATTAAACCTTTTATTAGTGCATGGGCTAGGGACTTTTCTTTTGATTCATACGATTTTTCTACTGAAAAAGATAATGGGGTAGAAAATAATTTTGATATTGGAATTGTGGGAAAAGTGTTTCCCACAATTAAATATAGTAGTAAAGGACCTTTCGTTAACGCTCTAGTCTGGAAGGGAGACATTAAATGCCTTCTTCTTATCTGTTGTGGTCCGAAATCTGATTTTAGTTATAAAAGTGCGCTTTCTCTTGAAGGGTTGCCTATAAAACTAAATCTGCAAAAAGGAAATTTATATTTAATCAATTCTTTTGATGACGTTATTGATAAAGAAGCTAGGGACAATTTAAAGGATATTGATGCTGGCAAAAAGGAATTTGTCCCTGCTGGAACAACTGCAACTGGTCCTATTAATAATGCAGAAGATTCAGCTGAGGAAGATTTCCCCGCTGGAACAACTGCAACTGGTCCTATTAATAATGAAGAAAATTTAGGTGAGGTTGAAATTCATAAAGTAACTAATACTGTTGCTCATGAAATCAAGTCTGACTCAGAAACAGAATATATAGAGATAAAAATTTCATTAAGAAAAAGATAAAACCTGATCTAACAATTATTCAATTTTAAATTCACTAAATTTACGTTTTTATCATGCAATTAGAAAAACTTAAGAGAAAACAAAATAAGGTCTTAGGACCTTCAGCTTTATCAGGAGCTTTAACTGAAAATAGTTGCAACCGCCAAGTTTGGCTTTTAAATAGATTTAAACCTGAGACTAAAGACTCAGTATTCCTTGAAAAGTGGAAACTACAGCACACCAGTGCTTTAAATAATCTAACTAATTATCTTGGTCAAAAATATCCTGATGCCAAAGTAGATTCAGAAGTACAGCTCCCAACCGTTGAATTTCATGGGGTTAGTTTATTCGGAGTGATTGACTGCTTATTGCTTTTCCCTGATGGGTCAGTTGCAATTTTTGACGCTAAAACAGGCGCCCGAAGATCAAAAGATTGGATACAAATCGGAATATATTATTTGATGCAAAAAGCTATGAACCGTAGTTATGGTTTACCAATACCTAGGTTGTTTAGTCTTGGTATTTTTTATGATGATGGAAAATTTCCGCCTAGTAAAAAGACTTTTGAAGAGAACCTTCTTGAACTACAAGGTGAGAATGCTATAGATGAAGTTTTTCTTGATGGTACAAGAAAAAAATTAAGAGAAGTCCTACAAGTAACAGCTCAAGATGATCTTCCTGATCCACAACCTTCTATTGGAAATTGCAAGTATTGCAAATTTAATATTTCCTGCCCATCTGCACTAAAGAATGATGTGGCGATAGTGGCAAATGATTTAATTTAGGTGTTGCAAAATGGATAAAACTATAGCAATTCTATTTTTAGAGTTTCGGGAATTGGTCTCTAAACAAATTGCAGACTTAAGTTCCACACTCATGAGGCATGACTTTGAAATTAGAAATCAACGAGACGAATTAAATTTCTTAAAGAAACAAATTGATCATCTTTCTAGACAGGATTTTGATATAGATTCTCTTATTACTTGGCTAATCCAAGATATTGAAAAAGAGGTAGATGGACCAAAAGAGATAATTGAGCTTTTAAAGAAAATCAAATCTGAGTGTGGAAGTTCTTTTGAAGAGTTAGGAGGTAGTTAATTGAATTTAAATGTTATTCAGAAACTTCTAATTTTTAAGGACACAGTGCTTGAAAGATTAAAAGCCCAAGCTGAAATTAATGAAGCCAACTTAATCCGTTTGAGTGATTTGGAGCAGAAAATTAATTTTTTAGATACACGAATGGATCATCTTGAAAATAGCGTTTCACAACTTGGTCAGGCACTTGTTGAAGGACCAGGAATTGATCCAGATGAACCATTTTAAAATTATATTAAAGGACTTTTAAATAATCTTTAAACTAAATTGAATGAACATATGGAAAGAAAAATTGTTCAAAAACCAAATAAGTTTGAAGTGGGTCAAATCACTTTTTGTAATGGTGGTTGTACTATGCAACTGCCAACTTTTTACAAAGTTGTAAAAAGAACAGAAAAAACAGTTTGGTTAATAGAACTCGAAAGTCAATTAGTTGAACATGACGGCTATGGTCAAGTGGGGCATAAAATTCCTGTTGATATTCCAAAAGGTGCTGTATTTTATAGACGTATTAAAAACTGGAAAAACAGTAGTGATGAATTTCAAGAATTTGCATATCAAAGAAACTGGGGAATTATTGAACCTTGGGATGGACTAGCGAAGTATTACAACTGCCTGGATTAGATGAGTGTGGGGAAGTGTTTACAGAATATCCAATCACCCGCTCGACTTCGTCTCGCTGAGGATATTAGTTAAGAGATACTTGTTGTCTTGTTATCTTCTCCCTGTATAAGGAGGGGTACCCCTCTCCCCTCTATACATAAGGGTTCGTCTTCTCTCTATATACGGAGAGGTTTTGGTCTTTCCCCTTTATACGTAAGGGTTTAGTCTTTTCCCTTTATAAGTAGGGGTTTGGTCTCTCCCCTTTATAAGTAAGGGTTCGGTTTACTTTGTATGAACAAAGTAAAAAGAAGTAAAATATTTGAAATTGATTATGAGGAGCAATGAATAATTTAATTAATCCTCTAGCACTTGGAAAAGTTTTAAAGAAATACAATTTAACTCCACAAAATAAACAGCAAGTAGTCTTATTGTCTAAACGGAAAACCGCAACATGGTCAGCCATACATAGACTTGCAAGAAAACTAGAATTTCAACAGACAGTAACTCAGCAACAGCAACAGCAACAATAGATGCAGTTCGGAAGCCTACCAAAATTAATTGCACTTCTTATGGTCTTACTTCTTGTCGGAAGCACTTTTGTTGGTGGAATAATTTACTTTATTAAATAATGGAATATCTTCAGAACCTTTGGAATAATCAACCAAATGTTGTTATTGGTTTAGGTGTAGCTACAGCAGTATTGTTGGGAGTTTATATATTTTTACTAGATATAACTAAGTAAGTGGAAGATTCTTTTTGGCTTATAAATTCTGATAGATCAAGAGTAAAAAGATTTTCAAAGAATAAACAAAACAAAGATCAATTCTTTGAGTATATGTTTATTGACTCAGGGAAAATTGTTGGCGTACTTGGTAAACAACCCCCAGTTTTAACAACAAGAGAAGAACTTAAAATAGAAAAAGCAAGGGAGGAGTGGAAAAAGTTACTAGCTCAAGGTTGGCGTAGAACTCCTGTAGTTTGGTAGTTATTTTTAAGCAGCATCATATTCTTTATCTTCAATCTCTCTCACAAATCTTTTATCTAATAAGTAGTTGTCTAAAAGCTCTGCTGCCATCAGTATCTCAGCACCATTTTTAGATACTTCTTGTGGATCTTTGTCTAATAAGTAATTGTCTATAAGCTCTAGATTGTTATTTTCTTTAGGAAATTTTCTTTTCTCGCTGTCTAATAGCTCTCTTATGTAGTTATATAAAGCTTTTTATCGTATCCACTTTCTCTAATTTCTTTCATCATTTCGATTGGAATTTTCATAATCGTCAACTCCTATGTGAAAGCCTATATACGCATACTTACGAAGATATAAGAAAAAAGCAAGAAAGAGGAAGGATGGAAGAAGACTTCTATTTTTAAATCTTATTTTTAATAATTAATTAATTTTCTCTTTCCATCTCTGGTTTCTACTTTATTTATTCTTAACCCAATAAACAAAGCCCATATAAGTGCAAAGACAATTGGTAAGAAAATGATCGCAAGTTTCATCATTTTTTTAATCCTGTTATTTGCAAAAATAATAACTTTTAAATCAATAAGAAAATATAGGTACTTTATCTAAAAAAGTAGGGTCGAGGTTAGATCGACTGTCAATTAAAAGTATCTCGAAATAACAGTTGAATCATAAATATGACCTGCACTCTCAATTAATGGTTTAACTTCTGGATCTTTAAACATAGCTATTGCTTTACCTTCTTCACCCTGCTCAATGACAATTACACTGGTTGGATCATCTTTATTTACACCTTTGTATAAGCAAGTCATTCCAGTTTCTTTCATCATTTTTATATTTTCTTCGCTGTCATAAACAGCAGCCCATTCTTCATAAGGGACACTAATTTTGAATGTAAAAACAGTTGTTTCCATAGTCATAAAAAAGAAGGGTGTTAATCCCTTCAATGTTAATCAACTTTGATTTCTATAAGTCTAAACTTTATCAAGTTCTAATTTTTTAGCGGTCTCAAGAAATTCTTCATCAGTCATCATTGCTCTTATTTCAACCTTCACTCCAAATCCCTTAATCCATGGAGCGGTATGTTCCCAAATCTTTTGTGGACTTTCAGCTTCCACAATAAAATTTCCAGTTCCATTTTGTGGATCTAAGACTCTATATTTAATTTCAAATCCCTCAAACTTGTCACCCTGCTTACCCTCCGTTAAATATTGAACGAAAGCTGGAGTACATTTAACGCTAGCTTCCTGATTAGGGAAAGCCCAAAATACCTGATAAGTAGTCATAAATAATTATTACTGATGAAAACAAATTAATATAATTTTTTACCAATTACTTTGTTATTTTTTGAAATTCACATCTTAAAAAAAAAATTTACTTTTTAATTTGGATTGACTGTTAATCATATATTTTATCTTGATCTAAAATTTCTCTTTTGTATTTCTCACTAAGTTCATCATTGTATTGAAAATCCTGAATTATTTTTACTATTGCATCAATAGCTTTTTCTTTGTTTTCAGGAGATTTCATCGTCGAAAAGATTTGATGTTGGCATAGATTAAGTAACCTAAGAATACAATCATTATTAGTTTATAGAAAGTGTCATAACTCATTATCTAATTAAATTCTTTCATCAATAAGTTCCAACCAATTAATGATGCGTCTTTATCGAAGGAATCTCTCTCCTCGCACATAAAGCCATGATCAGCATTTTCAATTTCGACATAACTAAATCTCTCTTCTAATGGATCCAATTTTTTAAACCTTTTTTTAATTTCTAATCGATCTTTTAAAGGAATTAAATCATCTGCAGATCCGCAAATAAAATTTAATTTTCCAGAAACTTTTTCAAGCAAATCTATCGGTGCAAAATTAGTATCGCTTCTTGGAGCTGTAACTCCTGCTCCGTAAAAACAAAATGAACTTTCTATTCCTTTTAGTGAAGATGCAATAAGTGCTGCATGCCCGCCATAACAAAATCCAATAATAGCGATTTTCTTTTTTGGATATTTTTCTTTAACCCAATTTATAGCTGCGGAGACATCTTCAATAATATTTTTTAAAGTGGTTAAATTTTTATGATGCCTTCCTAATTTTAAGTCTTCTTCGCCATATCCTAAATCTAAGTTTGGAGCTGTTCTGCCATAAAGAGGTAACGCTAATACAGGTACATTTTGCTCGGCTAATTTTTCAGAAAAATTCCTTATCCAATTATTTATTCCAAATACTTCTGGTAAAACTATGGATATATATTCACACTCATTACCTGAATCTACCCACCATGATTTAAGAGGTAGATCCCCACTATAAATGTTTGTCCATTGACCTTTCATAAGTATTAATTTAAAGGCGTTTCGTTTTATTCAACTGGAGTTAGTGAATAACAAATGTCTTTATAACCATTGTCTTTATCCCACCCTTTCATCTCAGGAGTACTTGTAGCAGCTGCAAATCCTTCTAAATCTTTAACTTTAAGTATTAAGTGACTTTTATGTTCATTTACCTTGATGAGTTCATATTCTTCGACATATTTATGTCCCTCCTTTTCATGGAAATCGGCTACAAATTTATCGAAATCTTCAAAAGAACAATCAAAAGTAGAAACTATTAAGGTGTTCATAAAAAAAGAGCTAATTGCTCCCTAGTTTAGATCGACTGTCAATCAAAAAAAAAGACTACATCATGTCGTAGCCATCGAATTTACTTTTTAACTTTGCTGCTTTATGGATTAAAGCCACCGCTTCTTTTCTTCCAGTAGCATTATTAGCTTGTAGTATAAGGTCAGCATATTTTTTTACGATTTTCTTTTTCATAGTTTAGATTAAATAAAAACCGTTTTTAAATCTGCTAGGAGTAGGAGATCTACTGCTTGAGATAAGGAATCAACGGTAAAACCTCAGAGTCAACAAATTGGAACGGGTTAACTCGTGTGTTTAATTTATAATCAATTAGCTAAATACCTGTTGGTATCTACGATTACATTGTTTTCAAATCCTGATTTATTTCAGTTTTATCTATAGTGGAGAAGATTTCTTTTTAAATATTGAGTGTGTTTGAATATCTTGAATTGATCTCTAAAAATTTATGGTTGGCTTCAGTTGTATCCCTGCAACTGTCTCATGACAACCATGAATTTATCCTAAGACTGCTTTAGTATTTATTGATTCAAAATATATACCTCTTCCCGTACCTAATAGTTCCTCAAACCGACCTATAAATTTCAAGGCGATAGGAGGACAATAAAGGTATAGATCTAGGAGGTCTAAATGAAACTATTCAATCAATTCACAAGTCTTCCAAGATGCCTAAAAGCATTTAATAATGCTGGAAACAGAATGGAAGAAATAACAAGAAATCTTGATAGAGATAACCATTTATTTGAAGACTATTGGAAGAGGGAATGTAGAGAACATTCAACTAATCAGCATTGTTTAGTCTGTTGCGACTGAGAAATTTAATCTAAAGGGTTGACAGCTGAGTATAAATACTCTATAAATAAAGTGTAGTTAAAGCTACCAAATCGTCCGATCTACCATTAGATAGACCGCAGTACGACTCAAGCCATAGGACGGGGACTTGAGCAAGACCAGGAGCTGCATCATGGTAAACATGTATTTTAACGGCAAATCTTTCGTATATTGCAAGAACCAAGAAGAGAAAAGAATAAAGCTTACTTATAGAGGTTCTAGTTACTTGAGAAAATAAATCTCATATCTATCAGATATTTAATAAACCATTTTTTAAGAGGTACTATGCTATGAAATTTACTAATTCTCCTTTTACCATACTCGACAAGAATATGAACGCATTAGATTATCAAAAAATAAATCTTATAAATGAGGACTATTGTGGAATGGAAAATGATAATCAAACAAAAGAAGATTTTAAATAAAGTACCTTTTGCCTTTTGCAGATAAATATTACTTTTTTTATTTTATAAATCTACTTAGTTAAAGATGTTGTAATGAATATTTCTTCTCAAAGTTTTCTTTAGATCTACTATCAATGCAATTTGAAGCCTATTGCTGGTTTGGCATAAGTTCGTTGTGATATAAAGAAGAATTTATAAATGCTTAAGTTAATATTTTATTTGGTTCTTGGCTTTTACTCAACTTATATGGAAATTGTGCAATTAGTATCAAAATTTAGAAGATTTAAAATAATCCCAGTATTAAATCAACTGCCTGCTTAAAAACAAAAAACCTCTCCAGAAATTCCAACTAACAAAGAGCTTGTTAAATTGTCTTGTACTATATAAAGTCAATCTATGTTTTGGAGTAAACGAAGAGTTTACTCATTGAGGTTTGGCCCCAATTGATTTATAGCAAAGGAATCTAAAACTTACGAAGTCAATGAAATTATTTAGAGTTTCATTAATTAGCCTTTATTTATAAGTTTTAATTAATTTTTTTTTATGACTAGCTTTTTTAAGCTATCTCTTTTAAATTTGTATACCTTCTAAATACAAAATAATTTGCGATGATTAAAATTGCCAAAAATATATGAAATTGTTTGCCGTAAGGAATACCCATACCATTGATAGCTACCCATGTATTCACATAGAAAGCCCATACATTTATTATTAGCAAAGGTACGAAAACTCTTATCTTTTTAAATTTTGACCGGATATTCATAAAAATACTAAATGCACTAAAAATCCCAATAACTAGACCAATAGAGGTATACCCATGCAGTATTCTCATCGAAGCGTCGGAGTGTTCATGAGCAAAAAAAGCGGCAAGAATATTTAAAGGTACAAGTGCACCTGGCTCTGGTCCAAAAAATTCTCTCGCTTTTCCAAAAAACCAATTTACAGTATTACTATAGTTATCCATTTAAAAGATTAAATTTATCCTTTTCATTTTATTAATAGTCAATAAATTGAGTAAAGTAAAGTATTTTAAAAATACTCTCAATCAGAATTTCAGTTAGTACTGGTGGTAGTATGAGTTTCATATTATTCAACTGGAGTTAGTGATTTGCAAATGTCTTTGTAACCATTTTCTTTATCCCACTCTTTCATATCTGGTGTACTTGTAGCAACAGCAAATCCCTCTATATCCTTGACTTTAATTATTAAGTGGCTTTTATATTCATTTACCATTATGAGTTCATATTCTTCTAAATATTTATGTCCCTCTTTTGTATGGAAACTGGTTACAAATTTATCAAAATCTTCAAAAGAACAATCAAAAGTAGAAACTATTAAGGTATTCGTTAAAAAACAGGGCTTTAATCCCCTTAAGTTTAGATCCACCATCAATCTAACTTAATTAAAGTCTGCTGTAACCCAATTTTGATTGAAAAACCTTAAAGGGAACTCCGGTTTTTTTCATGACTTCAAGACACTTTTCCCCAACTGTTCCATATACTTCAACGGTAAAATTATCGGCAAGTTTTGAATGCTCTTGTAAATATTCACCTACTGCTGGATTAGCCAAGTGAGCGATAAAAGCATCATCATTTTTATAAGCCTCAGTCCATACAAAGATAAGAGAATTTTCTGGATCCTGATCAAAAGTATTATGTAACATTCCTGGCTCAAAAGCCTCAACAGCTTTATCTGTTTTATCTGCAAGTTCTAAGTATTCAGAAACTTTATCTTCTTTTATTGTGATTTTTGCCAGAAGAATAAAAGGTGTATCTGCTCCAAATTTTTCATGAATAAAAATTAGTTTTACTTATCTTATTTATTTTTTATAAAAAAAGGTTTAATCCCTTTGTTAAAGATCTAATTTCAAAAATTAAATCCTATTACTACTTTGGTATAAATTCGTTTTGATATATACAGAAGAATTTATGAAATGCTTAAGTTAATTGTTTATCTGGTTCTTGGCTTTTACTCAACTTATATGGAGGTTGTGCAATTAGTATCAAAAATTAGAAGATTTATAATTATCCCATTATCAAATCTATTACCTGCTTAAAACAAGAAACTTCACCAGATATTCCAACTCCCAGAAAGGTTATTAAATTGACTCGTACTATATGAAATTAATATATGTCTTGGAGCAAACGAAGAGTGTGCTCATTGAGGTTTGGCCTCAATTAATATATATCAAAAGAATTTAAAATAAACTAATTTATACTTCCCAATCTATGTCGTGGTCGTCATCAGTATTTTTTTCATAAACCCTCGCAAGTTCTCTTAGTAGAGTTTTTACTTCCATATCTGTAGCTCCAGATTCATCTTGGAACTTGCTGCAAATTGCCTTAAGTTCATCGTAAGCTTGCTGTAGCAATATTGTTTTTTGATCTGGATTAGCCATTTAATATTTGTCAACTACTTCTCCGCCATACTCCCTTGCTATTACATCTAAACACCTAAGAATATCTTTGTTTTTTAATAGATCTGTTTGCTCTAAATAATTAAGAAGAGTTCTTATTTGTTCAATAGTATTTTCTTCTAATTCCTTCATTAGTTCTTAATTATGTTCTGACAGTAACGATAACAATCATAAGACTATTCGCTAATTAAATGTAGTTTTCTAGAATTTATTTATAGGGAAAGAGTTTTCTTTAAGGATTAAAGTCTCTACATTTTGATCTTTCATTTTCGTAATCATTTATAGCATTATCCCATTTGGATAAATCTGCATCTTTTCCAGAAATATACAAATCCATTTGTTTCGAAAAATTTGCTGATTCAATAAAACTATTGAATGAAGAATTGCAAAAAATTATACTTCCAAACTTTTCATAGTCTGCATGATCTCTATTTGCAGTAAATACAGCATTCGCACGTTTCTTATCCAATGATTTATATCTCAAATCTTCTTTACTAGGTTCTAAAAAAAATAAGGATGGTTTCTTCTGCACATTTAAATACGCAATAAGGAAAGCACCAACAACAATAATTGCAACTACTCTAATTAACCAGGTAAAAGTTTTATTCATTTAATTTAGTAGTGCAAATAGTCAGCTTTTCATTCTCTCCTATTTTTATAGTTAAAAATAAATTTGTGTAGACTGCAATAACTAATAATATTAATAGAAATGTATTAATAGACATTTAATCAGAAAGGTTTATCCATCTATGTTAGATCGACTGTCAATAAATATATTTTTGTTTATGAGTGTTTATGCTGGATTATAAATTCTGCAGATCAAGCCTGACAATCAGATCATCAAAGTCATCATTATTTTTGTCATCTTTTACTCCAATTGTTCCATCACCATTACTCTTAAAGAATAGATCTCCCTTAGCATTAGCTTCATCAAAGACGAAATATTTTTCTCCTGTTAATTCATCTTCCATAAATGGAGCAAATAATTCAATTCCATCTGTTGCTTCAAAAGTATCGGTCAGATCATCTCCATTATTTAAGGCTAGTTCAAAATAGATATTATTTTCATCTAATGCCGCCTCTTCATATCCAATTGATCCGGGATTGATAAGTTCTCCAGTAATTGGATCTTTTACAGCACCATCAAGATTTTCAATAATATAAATTCCAAAGTTAAAGCTCTTATCACTATCGCTTGAGAAGTTTACATCCAGGTTCACATCATTAAAATCAAGATCACTTACATCTAATAATGGTTCTGACTCTGTACCACCAACGATAGATTCGTTTATAAAAGGACGTATAGATTCTTTAAGCTTTCTGCTTAGAAGTCCACTTTGTTCAAGCTTTAATAGAGTATTTACATCTATATCAATAAAGTCATCACTATCTAGATTTCGGTAAATTCCTTTTGCAGTTTTTGAGGCTTTTATCTCATCCCAGTCCATAATATCTATGAAAAAATCATCAGATCTTTTTGCTTCTTTTATCTGTACTCTTGACCAGTCAATATCATCCTTCAGCTGTTCACTCATATATCCATATTCAACATCATCCCAGTCAATTGTCCTGTAAATACTCTTTGCATATTTAGATTCATTAACTTCGTTCCAATCAACAATATCTATCGAGAAATCATCAGCTCTTTTTGCTTCTTTTAATTGCACCAGTGTCCAGTCAAGATTTTCCTTCAACTCCTCACTCATGGATGCATAATCGACATCATCCCAGTCAACTGTCCTGTAAATGCTCTTTGCATATTTAGATTCATTAACTTCATCCCAGTCAACGGCATCTATGGTGAAATCATCTGATCTGGTTGCTTTTCTAAAGACAACCTTATCCCAGGCGATATCATATTGTGCCAATAGATTCAGTTCACCATAATTAACTTCCTCCCAGTCAAATCTCCTGTAGAACTTTTCATCAAGAGTTGAGAAATCTATGAGATTTATATTTGATACTGATCCCGGATCAAATCTTCTTATGTTTACATCAGATAGATCAATTCTTGTGGAGATATCAAAAGCATCTGTGGTTAATGATTCTTCTGTCCCATTCCCGTCGATATAGGAAATATGAGCTCTGATTTGTTTACCTTCATCTTCGGGCGTTATTAAGTAAGAATCAAAGGATACTGTCTCTAAATCCCAGTTATGAATATCAAAATTTGCCTGCATATTTGAATGCGATGTGCAGTAAAAAGTTAAATCGTGAATTTCTTTTTGATCATTGTTAAATGAAAGAGTAAAACTTTCACTACCTTTTATTCCAGACGATGAAACTCCATCTCCTGCAATGGTTATTGAAGAACTCGAATCATTCCCTATTCCGCTATCAGAAATATAAAAAGGATGACTTGTTTGTCCGTTTAACCTTCTAAAGGTATAAGAATTTTTAGCATCTAAAGTTAGGTTCTTAAGTTTATTATTTCCTGCTGCATCAAGATAGAACTCATAGTATGGCTCAGATAAATTTCCTCCAGAGACATAAATGTTTATATTATTTGTGGTGCCTGTATTTTCTTTTGTTTCCCAGTTTTCTCCGTCAGATGAGACCTGCCAATAATATGTATATTCTGGAATGTAGCCTTCATAATTATCAGGATCACTTAATGCAGAATGATCTGAAATTATAATCTCTCCAGGAATAAATTCTCCTACTAATTTCGGAAACCCTATTGGAGAACTATTTGGAGGTTTATTTAATTTTATTTCTGCTACACCGCGCCATTGATGGCCCTCGTCTTCAGTAAGCGCTCCATCATCGTTACTCTGACCAACCCAAAATTCAGAACCTGCATTAAAGCTCATGTAATCTTCATCTTGTGAAGTTTGGCTATATGCGTTGTAATTATTTGGTTCTCCTTCTTTCCAAGCTCTAAAGTCTGAGTCAATTCCGCTTACCCATTCCCAAGTACCCTCGATATTTCTGTCATTAAGACCTGACCAGTAATAGTGGTCAGGCTCACCTTTTAAATCTTCAAGAATGGGCAGGTTTTTTCTTAACCAGTCAAATTCATCTTGCGATTCTATTGTAACCAAATGCCCACCTAATTTATTTGCATTAGTTTCTGCTTCTTCCCATGTTGGTCCTTCAATTACAAAGTACACAGAATCTCTG
>CACJCK010000014.1 GCA_902591865.1 uncultured Prochlorococcus sp. | reverse complement strand
GAAATAAAGAATATAAGTTTTTTTGAGTCTTCATTATTTACTAATTTAACAATTGATTGACCCAAGTTAAAAAATGCTTTTTCTAGTAAAATTACTATTATAAAATGTAATCCCAATGCGTACTTACGTTCTAATGAATTACCAAATATCCAATAAAGAGCTTTACCTACATCTCTTCCTGGACTATCATCATTTCCAATAGCCTGGTTGAAAAGGGATTCAGTAAAGCCTCTAAAGAGTTCAGGTGTGAAAAACAATTGAGATAAGGATAATAAACCAACTGAAGTTACAGTGATAATTATCAATTTAAAATAATTTTTTTTATTAGGCCAAACAGCTAAGCCAAGAAATACATATGCTATTAAATAGGGTTTTATTAATGAAGATATCGCAACTATTAATAGAAATATCTCCACACGCTTTAGAGATCTAAGAAATGCGGAACTTATAATAGAAAAATGCAAAAATATCGTAAGGTTTCCTGTAGCTATAGATTTGGCAAAAAAATCATTATAGAAAATTAAGCTTGAAATAATTGAATATATAATAAGTTGACCACCGAAATTTTTTTTTAAAATTAAAAAACTTGAAGAAATATAAAAGAGGACAAAAGAAAAAGAAAGATTTGTACCCAATAACGAAAACAAAATAAGTGTATATGGTGGATATACGAATTTAAGTTCGTCGAGTTCCAAGTATGCTGATCCTCCAGTATTAAATATATTTACTGCATTTTGATAAACATCAAGGTCCCAAAAGAAATTTGGCCAAAATTTTAAGAATGAAGATAATACTAATATGATCGCTGGAATTAAAAGATTTTTCTCTAGTTGAAGAAAACCTAGTTTTATTTTTGAAGTTTCCATTTGAAAAATATCTCTTTTAGACAATCTTAAATAAACTTTAATTAAATTTTTTAAAATACTAAAAATAAAATAAATTCATATTTATTATTGTTTATTTTTATTACTAAAAACCACTATTTATATATTATCATTACCATCTCAGCTGAAACTTTTTCATCGTTGCAGTTACTCTGCTAATAAAAAGATCATCAAAAAATAAATAACTCAATAAAAAAGTTTCATGAAACTTATTCAGTTCACAGAGAGGGTTGCAGAAGGTCGTTAGCTACTCGTAAGTGATACACAATACTTTTCGTATTGTTTTGTATAAAAATACATACATTATATAAAGATTAAACTTTTACTTAGTAAATCTTGGTCTTGCTAGAGTCGTTCGTTTTGCCTAGAAGGGAATTGCTTTATCATTCAGCTTAGCTAAGGCAGCATTCTTTAATTATATCTAAATCAGCAAGTCTGAATAAATAAGTTAAATGCTTTTTATAATTTTTAATTACTAATATCTAAGGTAGTTACTATTTTTTATAGAAATATTCTTAGAATATGTGAAATATGATCTAGTTTTGGCTAAAAGACTTACTGAAAAGGAAAAATATGAAATTCTAGAAAATTTTCAATCTGGCAAATCTATTGATCTTTTATCTGAAGACTATAGTTGCAATAAATTAACAATAATAAGAAACTTAAAGAAAAGTCTTGGAGAATTAAAATTTAAGGAATTAATCAATAAAAACAAACCTCTTAAAGGGAAACCTAAAAAAGAGAAAAGTACAAATGGCAAAAACAAAGTTAATGATTTATTAAACAAGAATCTTAATCATGAAGTCGTTGATAAAGTTTCTGAAGCTTCACAAATTCTTGAAGATAATAAAAATGATTCAGACTTTACTCCTTTGGAATCTTTTTTTGAAATTGCCCCTTTGGATTATGAAATAGAAAATTCATCTCGAAAAGAGTTATCATCAGTTCCTATATCCGAGGTAGATTTTCCTGAAGTTGTTTATATGATTGTAGATAAGAAAATTGAGTTAGAAATAAAACTATTAAAAGATTTTCCTGAATGGGACTTTCTACCTTTTGATGATTTGAATAGAAAAACTATAGAAATATTTTTTGATTTAAATCTTGCTAAAAAATCTTGTAAAAAGGAGCAAAAAGTACTGAAAGTTCCCAATACTGATGTGTTTAGAATCGCAGCTCCCGTTCTGATTGAAAAAGGAATTACAAGAATTGTTTGTGCTGAAAATTTAATAGCTCTTTAATCAATTTTTATTTTTTTTGTCGATTACCAGTAAGCTTCCAACAATAGAACCCAATACAAAGCTAGATCCCACTATAAAACTTATTGGGAGATCAATTGTTTGGTCGATTAAAAAGGATACTTTACTTTTTTTTGAACTATTTTGTATCCCAATGAATAAAAGCACTAATAAACAAGTATTGAAAATCACCATAAAAGATAATTTTTTAATTAAGAAGCTCATATTAATTATTAGTTTATTTGAATTTTAAATCAAATTATAAACTTCGCTTTTTTTTAGGCCATTTTTCTTCGATAAATATTTAGATGCTGCTGACAAGGTTAATCCTGAGCTTATTAAATCTTTGAGATCTTTTTTTATAACTAATTTATTAGGAATTAAATCTCTTTCTTTAATACCTTTTACAATAATTGTTATTTCACCAATAATATTCTTATCTCTGAAGAATTCTAAAACTTCGTAAATATTATTCCCAACATGTTCTTCAAATTTTTTTGTTAATTCTCTTGCTATCATAATCTCTCGTTCACCTCCACAGAATTCAAATAATTCCTTCAATAATTTTTTGAGTCTCTTTGGTGATTCATAAATTATGGTTGTTTTTGCATTTTTACTAATTTCTAAAAGTATTTTTTCTCTATCAATTTTTTTTTTTGGCAAAAAACCTTCAAATACAAAACTAGAGGAGGGCAATCCACTTGTGACAAGTGCAGTTATTGCCGCACATGGTCCAGGAACGCAGATTAAATCCATTCCTTCTAATTTTAAACTCCTTGCTATATCCTCTCCTGGATCGCAAATCCCTGGCATGCCAGCATCACTTACTATTGCTATTGATTTTTCTTCCTTGAGATCTTTTATTATTTTTGGAATTTTAATTGAAGAATTATGTTTATTAAAACTTATAAGTTTATTTGAAATATTGAAATTGTTCATTATTTTTCTTGTTTGTCTAGTATCCTCACAAGCTACATAAGAAACATTTTTAAGAATATTTAATGCTCTTTGGGAAATATCATTTAAATTACCAATTGGGGTTCCAACTATATATAAAATGCCATTTTCAGGTTCTTCTTTTCTATGTGATAATGAGGAATTATTATTCATTTAATGATTAAATTACCTTTTAGTGTAGATATTAATAATCTTATCGATGATATAAGAATTTTCAGCTGGCAAGCATCAGATATTTTACTTTATTACTCTAAATTGTTAGAAGACTCCGATGATAAAAAAAAAATATTAAAGAATAATAATGAAGACGATCCTGTGACTTTAGCTGATTTAAAAGTAAATGAAATCATCATAAAAAGAATAAATCAAAAATATAAAAATATAAACTGGGATATTTTGAGCGAAGAAAATGTTAAGACTTCAAAAACCTTTGTTACTAATAATGATTGGGTATGGGTACTTGATCCTCTTGATGGAACGAAGGATTTCATTCAAGGAACAGGCAACTATGCAATGCACTTGGCATTGAACTTTAAAAACAAACCTTATATAGGTTTTGTTTTGATTCCAGATAAAAATCAATTATGGATTACAGATGGAAAAAAAACATGGTGTGAAAAAAGAGATGGTACAAAATATAAACCAAATCTCTCTAATAATAAGAACCTTCAAGAAATGACTTTAGTAACAAGTAAAAATCATGGAAATGAGATTTTGAAAAATTTAATTCAAAAAATTAATTTTCGCAAAGTCGAAATTATGGGAAGCATTGGCTGCAAAATTGCATCTATACTTAGTGGAGACAGTAATATTTATATTTGTCTAAGTTTACCAGGAAAAAGCTCACCAAAAGATTGGGATTTCGCTGCGCCTGAATCTATTCTCAAAGCAGCTGGTGGAGCAATTACAAATTTAGATAATAAAGAACTAACTTATGGGCAAACTGGTTTCCAACAAGGAGGTGTTATTGTCGCAACAAGTAATAAGAATACTCACGGGAGTATTTGCTTCGAATTGAAGAAAATTATGGAGGATAACGAAATTTATCCTCTTTAGTTTTTAATTAAGCGGTGCAACTGGAGTAGGAGTTGGTTCTGGATAGGACATTCCATTATTTTGTCCTACACCTCTCAAAGTAAGATTAATTCTTCCCCTGCTATCGATCTCTCTAACTCTAACAGTTACTTCATCTCCTTGTCTTACTACATCTTCGACTCTCTCAACCCTTGCCTCAGATAACTGAGAAATGTGAACCATTCCTTCTTTGCCTGGCAATATTTCTACGAAAGCACCTATAGGTATTATTCTTGTTACAACTCCAGAAAAGATCTCACCTTCATGAACCTTACGGGTTAATCCTTCTATTATCTTTTGAGCTTCTTCTGCTGCAGCCCCATCGTGAGAAGCAATAGTTACTATCCCACCATCTTCTATATCTATTTTTGTATTCGTTCTTTCAGTGATTCCTTTAATAGTTCTTCCTCCAGGTCCAATAACTGTTCCTATAAGCTCTGGGTCAATTCTAAAGCTTAATAGTCGGGGAGCATGAGGTGAAAGTGATTCTTGAGGCTTGTCTATTGCTGCTTGCATTTTTTCTAAAATATGTAGTCTTGCAGGACGAGCTTTTTTAATCGCATCAGAAATAATAGAAACTGGCAAACCTGTAATTTTCATATCCATTTGTAAAGCAGTTATGCCCTTATCAGTACCTGCAACTTTAAAGTCCATATCTCCAAGAAAGTCTTCAATTCCTTGAATATCTGTAAGAATACGTACTTCTTTACCTTCTTTGATTAAGCCCATGGCAGTACCACTTACAAGAGCTTTTAAAGGAACCCCTGCATCCAATAATGAAAGCGTGCTTCCACATACAGAACCCATTGAAGTTGATCCGTTGGAACTTAAAACTTCGCTAACTACCCTGAGGACATAAGGGAATGTTTCTTTGCCTGGCAAAACAGGGATTATTGCTCTCTCTGCTAATGCGCCATGCCCAATTTCCCTTCGCCCAGGAGTTCTCATTGGTCTTGTTTCTCCTACTGAATAGGGGGGGAAATTGTAGTGATGTAAATAAGTTTTTTCAGTGCTTGGATTAAGGTCATCCATTTCTTGAGCATCACTAGGAGTACCTAATGTCGTTGTAGATAAAACTTGGGTTAAACCTCTTTGGAATAATGCGGAACCATGAACTCTTTTTGGAAGAATTCCAGCAGAAGCTGATATTTTTCTAACTTCGTCGAGATCTCTTCCATCAACTCTTTTCCCATCATGAATAATTTGCGACCTCATTAATTTTTTTGTTAATTTTTTAAAGTCAGAACTTAATAACTTATCATTCTCTGTGAGAAGTAATTTTAATTGGTTGTCCTCTTTCAAAGAATCAATTTTATCTTGAGTCTCAACTTTTATTTTTTCGAGTTCAAGATCTCTCTCTTCCTTTGAAAGATCAAATTTCTTTAAAACTAACTCAATCGGTTTGGTGCAATTTTTCTCTAAATAAGAGGGCAATGTTTTATCTTCTTCAGGATCAGATGGCTTATTATGTTTTATTCCTAAATCTTTAAGTAAATCTTCTTGCGATTTAATAAGTTCAGTAACTGCTTCATAACCAAAATCTATAGCTTCGATAGTATCTTGCTCCGATAACTGGTTAGCACCTGCTTCAATCATGACAATCCCATCAGGTGAACCTGCAACAACAATGTCTAAATCTCCTCTCTCTATTTCTCTGTAACTTGGATTTAAAATGAAATCATCTCCTATGAGACCAACTCTAACTGCAGCCATTGGCCCATAAAATGGAATCTCTCCAAGTAATGTTGCAATTGAGGCCCCAGTAACAGCTAAAACATCTGCGGGAACTCTTTCATCGAGAGAAAGACAAGAGGCAACAATTTGTATCTCGTCTCTCATCCATGATGGGAAAAGTGGCCTCATTGGCCTGTCAATCAATCTTGCGATTAAAGTCGCTCTTTCTGGAGGGCGACCTTCTCTCCTCATAAAACCACCAGGAATTCTTCCGGCAGCATATAATTTCTCCTCATAGTCACATATTAGAGGTAGAAAGTCTGAAGCATCTTTTTTTGTAGTTTTTGTTGCCGTAACTAATAGAGAGGTGTCACCGCATTCAATCATTACTGATCCATTTGCTTGAGGAGCATATAGTCCTGTAGTTAGTCGTATCTCTCGTCCGTCAAACGTGATCGACTTATTTTGTCCTTCCAATTTTTAAATTATAAATCTATACATAATTTATTCTTACATTTAAAAGGGACATATTGAGTAAATTATTTAGATAAGCTATAAAAATTCTTAAAAATCTTCAGAAAATAATCTTAATTTGTTTAATTATGTATTTAAGGAATAAAATAAATGAAATACAAAAAAATTACTTTTACTACCAACTTGATTTAACTACTCCAGGGAGCTCACCATTATGTGCTCTTTGCCTCAACTGATTCCTGCAAAGACCAAAGTCTCTATAAACTCCTCTTGGTTTGCCAGTTGCCCAACATCTATTCCTAACTCTGTTTGGGGCAGAGTTTCTGGGTAGACCCTGTATCTTTCTATGTATTTCTAATCTTTCCATTGGGTCTTTTGCGGCATTGAATTCATCTAATAATAGTTTTCTTTTCGCGGCATATTTCTGTACAAGCTTTTTGCGTTTGACTTCTCTCGCAATCATGGACTTTTTAGCCATTTAATAGAATTTTTTTAACTGATACTTATCTTAACAGCTTGTATAACAATTTTAAAAATTTATTTATTGGTTTAAAAATCTTTGTACTATTAAAAGTTGACTAGTATCTCTTATTATAAGTAGTACACTAAGTCCAACTAAAAGAAAGAAACTTGATTGAGTAACCACCATTTGTACCTTAACGGGGACTGGTTTCCCTCTAAAACCTTCAATCAAAGTGAAAACAAGTTGTCCCCCATCCAATAGTGGTAGAGGTAAAGAATTGAGAACTGCTAAATTTATAGAAATTAGTGCGGCAAATAGCAATATTCCAGTTCCTCCTTTTTGTGATAGTTTAGCACCAATTTCAACGATTTTTACGGGCCCACTTAATTGTTGAGCTGTTGAGGAGAAATTTGTAATTAATCCTTTATAACCTTGTATTGTTTTTACCAAAAGTGATGAAAATTCATTATTGGTGTATTTAAAAAGTTCGAATATGTTTTTTGTCTTTTTAGTCTCTTTTTTTATGTTGGGCTGTAATTGAGCTCCTATTGTACCCTTCCCATCTATATCTCTTGGTACCAAAGTTAAATCTTTCAAAATCCCATCTCTATCAATTTTTATGGAAATTGGATTTTCTGATGAATTTTGAATCTCTCTTACTAAATTAGAAACTGCTTGATCTCCAGCTCCTAAAGTGCTGCTTTCAATTTTTAAGATTTTATCCCCTGCTTTTAATCCAGCGAGAGCAGCAGCCTTTTCAGGCTGAGTAGCCAAAACTAAAATACCAGGCTCGGGATCAAATGGAATCCCAATAGTAGTTACATTTACAATTAAGATAGTGTAGGCGAGAATTAAGTTGGCAAATACCCCAGCGGATATAACAATTACTCTTTGAATAATTGGCCTATTTTTTAAAAGATTTGGATCATTAGGATCAATATTATTTATTTCTTCATCAGGAAAGGAAACGAAGCCCCCTAAAGGAAAGGCTCTAAGTGAATAGGTTATATCTTTGTATTTTTTCTGGATTATTGATGGTCCAAAACCAATTGAAAATCCATTAACATATATTCCTTGCAAAATTGCTGCAAGAAAATGCCCCATCTCATGAAAAAAAATGAGAAATCCTAGAACTGTTATTGAGGTTAAAACGTTCATTTAATTATATTAAGCAGATTTTAAATAATTTGATCCAAAATATGGAACTAGAGCATCTGGAATTTTTACGCTCCCATCAGTTTGTTGGTAATTCTCAAGAATAGCAGCCATAGTTCTTCCAATCGCAAGACCACTTCCATTTAACGTATGCAGATAAGTATTTTTTTTATCAATTTTCGCTCTTATTGATGATCTGCGGGCTTGAAAGTCCAAACAGTTGCTGCAACTTGAAATTTCCCTATAACACTTACTGCTTGGTAGCCAGACTTCAAGATCAAAAGTTCTACTGGAAGAAAAACCTAAATCTCCAGTACAGATATCGACTAATCTGTAAGGTAAATTGAGCTTTTTTAAAATGCTTTCTGCATCTAAAGTAATCTTTTTATGAGCTTCAATAGATTCATTTGGATCACAAAACCAATATAGCTCAACTTTATTAAATTGATGAAGTCTTATTAAACCTTTAGTATCCCTTCCATAACTTCCAGCCTCTCTCCTAAAACATGGGCTATATGCAACATACTTAATGGGCAATTGCTTGGGATCAATAATCTCATTTCTATGAAAAGCAGTTAGAGGAACTTCAGCTGTGGGAGAAAGCCATAGGTCGTCATTAGAACACTTAAAACTTTCATTTGAAAATTTAGGTAATTGACCAGATCCGGTAAGACTTTCTGAATTTACTAAAGCTGGAGGCATTAACTCTAAATAACCATTTTTAGTATGCATGTCGAGCATAAAATTAATTAATGCCCTCTCTAATTTGGCCCCATTACCAGTAAGTGTAATAAAACGACTTTTTGATATTTTAGTGGATTTAACAGAGTCAAAAAGATTAAGACTTTCGCCTATTTCCCAGTGGGATTTTAGATTATCTGTTATTAAAGGATCTCCCCAAGTTTTTATTTGGACATTATGACTTTCATCTTTCCCAATAGGAGCATCTTTGCTAGGTAAATTTGGTAAATTACAAATTTCATCATGTATTTTTTTATCTAAGATTCTTTTTTTCTCTTCAAATTCTGAAATTTTGGTTCTGAATTCATTTCCTTTTTTCTTTAAATTATTCACTTCTGAAGAATCATTGTTTTTAGATTTGCGGATTTCTTGACCGATCAATTTGCTTAACTTTTTACTCTCAGATTGGAGACTTGATATTTCTATATCGATTTCTTTTTTTTGAAGAGTTAATTCTTGCATGTGGGAAATATTGAAAACTTTTCCTCTTAGAGATAAACATTCTTCAACTGATGTTGGATTTTCTCTTATTAATTTTAGATCTAACACTATTTTTTTTTATACCTCAATTAAAATAATTAATCTAAATTCTAAAATAATTAATCTAAATTCATTATTAGGGATTTTTGACTAAAAATTAACTAAATTAATGATTCCTAACTTAAGGAGTATTTTTAAATAAAATTTTTTAGCTAGGATGCAAATCGAGCACGCCCTGTAGATGACCATTCTTTTAGTAAATCAATTTGCTCCTTAGCTGTTCTAGATAAGGGAACTAATTCAGAAACTGCCTTTATTAAATCTTTCTCCATAAGTTCTCTATTTTCAGAGAATGAAATATGCATCCCCTCTATCACTGCTTGTTCAAGTTCTGCTCCTGAGAATCCATCTGTTCTATCGATGATAGTGGAAAGAGGAAACCTGTAACTTGGTCTTCTTTTTTTTAAATGCAAATCGAGAATACTTAATCTTTCTTGAGAATTTGGTAAATCAAGAAAAAATATCTCATCAAATCTACCTTTTCTTAATAATTCAGCAGGAAGCTTATCTATAGCATTAGCTGTAGCTATGACAAATACGGAGGATTCTTTTTCAGCCATCCAAGTTAACAAACTTGCCAAAACCCTTTGACTTGTTCCTCCATCACTTCTAGCATCGCCACCAAAGCCCTTATCGATTTCATCGATCCAAAGGATACAAGGAGACATGGCCTCAGCTCTTAATATTGCTTCTCTTGTTCTTGCCTCGCTTGAACCAACAAGGCTAGAAAAAAGTCTTCCAACATCTAGCCTAAGTAGCGGCATCGACCAACTCTTAGAAATTGATTTTGCTGTTAACGATTTCCCTGTTCCTTGAGCTCCAACGAGCAAGACTCCCTTTGGAATAGGTAATCCATAGTCTCTAGCCTCTTTAGAAAATGCCCTGTATCTTTGGTTAAGCCAAACTTTTAAAACATTTAAACCACCAATATCATCTTGACTTGATTTAGCTTCGAAAAATTCTAAAATTTCGCTTCTGGCGATTACTTGTCTTTTCTCCTCCAGAATATCTTTAATATCTTCTTTACTTATTTTTCCTCTTTGAGCAAGAGCCTTTGCAGTGACTTGCTTTACTTTTATTTCGGAAAGTCCACTTGAAGCTATAGATAGTTCGTTTAAGTCTTGTTCCTCTAGATGTGAATTTGTATTGATAGCAATTTGTTTTATTAGATTTTTCAATTCTCTTTGATCAGGTAAAGGTAAATTTACAATTGCCATTAATTCATCCAACTCTTCTAATGATGGAAACAAATGAGAACTAATAAGCAAATTATGACTAGTTTTTTTAAGCGCTGAGGATAGTTCTTTAATAGTTCTATTGATGGATGGATCATCATAAAATTTATGAAAATCTTTAACTAATAAAACTGTTGAAACTTCAGAATTTAGTTCTTTAAGCCAATTAAGTACTCCTAACGGATTGTTAGAAAATTTACCTTCTTCATTTATTAATCCTTTTATACCGCTAACACAATCCCATGAAACGAATCTTTTTATATTTAGTCTTTCACAAGAAAAATTAACTAATTTTTCTAATCTTTCCTCTTCTTTAGTCCTGATCCAAATTAATGAAGTTCTTGATTTTATAAGTAATTCTAAATTTCTACACCAAGAATTCATTATTTAAGATTAAGACTATTTTTTACTGTTGGGTTCGAAAGGTAATCTTTTATCAGAGATAGTTGAAGCAGAAGTTGTTATTACATCATTTTTTGCTAATAATTGTTGATCCAAAATTTTCTGTAAATTTTCAGGAAGAGCTTCTTTATTAAGCAGAAAAGTCTGAAATGCCTGGAAAATATTAGCAACTACCATGTAGAGTAATACTCCAGCTGGTAGTGGGAAAAACAGAAACATTCCAGTAATCATAACTGGTGTAATTTTATTTGCTGTTGATTGCTGTGGATTCGCAGGCATCCCCTGACTTGATAAAACTTGGGAGAGAAGTAAGGTTAATCCAAAAGCAGCTACTAATGCTGCAATATCCCAATTAATTGCTCCATCTACATAAAATCCAACTTGACCAAGAGCTTTAATAAATAAAAAACCACTTTTAGCAGCTAGACCAGGAATTTTTGCCTCAATTGTTGCATCCCCTGGTTTAATTGCTGTAACTGTACCGTCCTGGGCAACTTTAAGGTTTTCTGAACCTTTAGAAACTTTCCAAGTTGGGAGAAATTTCTCTCCGTTGTCGTATTTAGACAAGACATCTGAATAGCTATTGCCGTTTGTTGTTTGCAAATTTATTTTTACAGATTCTTCTGTTCCCAATTTTGTTCCATTAGGGATTGAAGCTACTACAGGAAAATGCGATTTTTCTGTAATAAATATTGAGTGTCTTGGGGATTTGTAAGGTTTTGGATCAATGGCTGCTATTTGATCCTGTGGAACGACTTTGAGATTTATGTTGTAAGGGACATCAGCAAATGGAGATCCTCTTAGGGTGGCAAACAATGCAAATAGCACAGGCATTTGTACGATCAAGGGAAGGCAACCTGCGAGAGGACTGCCAAACTCATTCATTAATTTCCCAAGCTCCTCTTGCTGTTTCTTTGGATCACCTGAAAACTTAGATTTTATTTCTGCTTGCCTTTTTTGCATTACTGGTTGGGCTATTTTCATCCTCCTTGCGCTTCTAATTGAACCAGCGCTTAGAGGGAAAAGTGCAATTCTAATTACGACTGTTAGTGCAACAATCGCTAAACCATAACTAGGGACTAAACCGTAGAAAAAATCTAGAATCGGGATAAGTAGTTTTTCAGAAATGAACCCTATCACGATATTAAAGAGGTTGTAATTTTATTTGACATTTTATTTTACAGTAAAAAAAGGTTTTTGTAATTAATTTATTTATGATTTAGTAGCAAATCCTTCTACCTCTTTGAGATTTGGGACTTGTGATCTTTTATTTATATTTTCTTCAATAAATTTTTGCTTTTCTCTAAATAGAGGTACTGATTTCATCTCAACCTTTGATCCGTCATTAAGGATAAGAACCATGTCACCATATGAACCGAATCCTCTTGGGATGGATCTGATTTCTTCAATGTTACTTAATGAAACTTGAGTTTTGTTTTTGCCAAACCATCCACCGTCTATTGTAATTCTTTTATTTGTAATTGTATATCTCAACCACAAAGCTCTAACTATTGCGGCAAAGGTAAATGGCAATCCTAGAATAGTTATTCCTGCTAATAGATTTATTATTAAATCACTTTTAGCAGGACCACCTTCATAAAAGGTTTCTTCATTCATGTTAATCATTTGATTAGACGAGATTTGAACATTAAATTTTGAAATTCCTCCAAAAGTTTACTTTTATCATTGCAGAAATCTCCAAATTTAAGGTTAACAAGTAACCAATAAGGTTTGTGGTTATTAATTTTTTGAATGTTAGTTAATAACCATTCTTGCAGAATTCTTCTTAGTTTATTTCTTTCAACAGCCTTTTTTGAAACTTTTTTGCTAATAGCAATTGCAACTCTAAATTTGTTTGAGGTATTTGTTAATTTGTGGGATAAGAGTATTTTTGGGTTTGATATTGCAACTTTAAATGTCATTAATTTCCCATGATATGTTGTGCAATTGTTATGAATGTAATTAAAAGTCCTATGACCTTTTAAACGCATATCCTTAGGGAAGGCCATTTGACTTTGAATTTATACAGCTATTCTTTCCCTACCTTTTTGTCTTCTGCTTTTAATAACTCTTCTACCTGTATGAGAACGCATTCTTACTCTAAAACCAGATACACGTTTTCTTTTTCTCGAAGTTCCGCCAAAAGTTCTTTTAGTCATTTGTTTATTTATCCTTATTTAATTTATCATCTAATCGATCACAATAGTCCAGCTTCCTAAATAACTTGAAAATGATTTTCCTTTAGGTTGCCCAAATGAATGAAATTGATATAAACCTGATTTTTTTGGATTAAAGACTTTTAACACAATTGCATAACTTTCATTATTTGAGGAAATTGGGCTGTAGGGAAAAATATCTAGTGACCGTAAGCCTGATTCATCAGTCTTGATTTCTATATCAGCTTGAATGTCTTCTAAACATTTTGTTCTATTCTCAAAACCGCCTATTCTTACTTTACAAAAACTAATTTTTTCGTTTTTTAAAGTTGATTTAAAGGTTTTTGGGATTGCTAAATTAATTTTTAAGAGATCAGTTCGCCTATCAGATGGCCTCAAGAAAAAATAAATTGTATTTCTAAATTTCCTTTTATTTTCTTTTTGAAACCACTTTAATCTTCTAAAACTAGAGTCTTGATCCCACTGAAATTCCAACCCCGCTTTAGCATTTTGAATGTTGTTGAAAAAAGCAGTTGAAACTAAAATTGTAGGGATAATAAAAAATCTTAAAATTTTAAGATTTAAATTAACTTTCTTTGTAATTTTTAGCATTGAGGGAATGGTATTTTAAAGGGTGCCATTTTGCTATTGAAATTTAAATCAGACAATTATTTTCCTAAGATTAACATCTATCTATCCTTAATTTTGCAGCGCCTCTTAAATATGGGTGCTTTATTACATAATTGGGTGGTAATAAAACTTGAGCCATTATTCTTATACAAAAATCAACATCATTAGATACGTGCATTTGTTGGCAGTCTATAAAGGCTACTGAATCAAGTCCATTAAATTTTCTTGCAATTGAAGCTGGGAAACATGCATTTAAATCTTTTGTCGCAGTGAATGTAATGGATAATATGTTCGTCTTAATTAGTTTGTTACGTGATATTAATTCATCAATTAATTCCACTACTGCAACTTCTATTTCCTTAACAGAATTCCCAGATGCTGTTGTGGCACCACGAATAAATGTAATTTTATAATCATCTTTCATTTTTTCATTCACTTTGATTTAAGGCTTATATAACCAAAGTACTTTATTTGATGAGTCAAATTCAAAAAAGATATTATTGATAGTTTTTTCAATCATTCTACTTCCAGGGATTAGTCCAAGTATTTTTTTCTTTTTCTTACCAAATGTTAAGGGCTGAATTTTAGGATCAATATTAACCATTTCTGCAGCTAGTTCCCTTGCTACAAATTCATCTCCTACTTTATCAACTAGGCCGAGTTCTAGTGCTTGTGTTCCAGTGAAAATTCTTCCATCAGAAAATTTCCTTACTTCTTCAACAGTTAAATTCCTTCCTTCAGCAACGGCTTCAGTAAATTGTTTGTAACTTTCATCTATCAGTCCTTGAAGTAGATCTCTACCTTCATCACTTAGAGGTTTATCTGGAGAAAGTATGTCTTTAAATACACCGCTTTTAACAGTTTCAAATTTAATGCCGATTTTATCTAATAATTCAGATAAATTATTTCCTCTTATAATCACACCAATTGATCCTGTAATTGTGCCCGGATTCGCCACTATTTTGTCAGATGCAACACCAATATAAACACCTCCAGAAGCTGAGATGTTTCCAAAACTAGCAATGACTTTACATCCTTTAGCTTTTAGTCTTTTAATAGCAGAGAATATCTCTTGGCTATCACCAACAGTACCTCCAGGAGAATCAATTCTCACGATTAAAGCAGGAAATTCTCTATCCTCAATTTGTTTAAGAGCTTTAAGGACAGAAACTCTTGTTGAACTTGTAATAGGCTCATCTATCACTATACGAGCCATTCTTTTTTTTGACTTTCGTCTAAAAGGCCAAATCATTCTTTTAAGGTAAATTCATAGAACTACTTTAAAAAGACTATCAGCAGACCCAATGAATTCAATCCTAATTTGGTTTTTAATGATACTCCCTTTTGCACTTTGGGGTACTTCAATGGCGGCCATGACTCCCTTAGTATCTAGTGCTGGGCCAGAGTTTGTGGCTTCTTTAAGATTACTTCCTGCAGGGATTCTTGTTCTAATAACAACATATTTGTTAAAAAGAGATTTAAAAATTTATAGGTGCGATTTGAAGTGGTTTTTTGTTTTTACGATTGTCGATGCCACTTTTTTTCAATTGTTTTTAACCTATGGTATTGAAAAAACTGGAGCAGGTTTAGGTTCTGTATTAATTGATTCTCAACCGCTCTTGGTAGCTATTTTAGCGAGGGCAATTTTTGGGAATTTAATTAATCCAATAGGATGGTTAGGACTACTTTTTGGCTTGGGAGGAATAGTATTTTTAGGAGTTCCACAAGAATTTTTAGGGAATTGGTGGTTGATGTCCGATAAGTCTATAAATGATGTTGCTTTTAACTTTGGAGAACTTTGGATGCTTGCAGCTTCTTTAGCTATGGCATTAGGAACAATTTTAATTAGATTCACCTGTACTAAAAGTGATCCAGTTGCTGTTACAGGTTGGCATATGGTTTTAGGAAGTTTTCCTTTAATTATTAGGCACTGCTTACAATCAAATTTCACAATAATTCCAGATTGGTCAATATTTAATTGGACACTTATGACATTTGCAAGTATTTTTGGAGGAGCAATAGCGTATGGATTGTTTTTCTATTTTGCTAATAATAAAGAAATAACTGGATTTAGTACTCTTGCATTTTTAACTCCTGTATTTGCTCTTCTCAGTGGAGGTGCTTGGCTAGGTGAAAGACTCACTATTGTGCAGTGGATAGGAGTGGTGTTTGTTCTTATATCGGTATTTTTTGTTAGCCAGAGAAAGAGTTTATGGGAAAATGAATTTTCTGATACTACTATTTAATTAGTGTCTTTTTTTAAAAAGTCTAGTAATGCGAATAGTTTTGATTAGTACTCCAATAGGGTTCTTAGGGAGTGGCAAAGGTGGTGGAGTTGAATTAACTTTGAATTCTTTAGTTTCAGGTTTGATTTCTTTAGGTCATTCTGTTGAGGTAGTAGCTCCAAAAAATTCTAAGTTGCATGAAAGTAATGTAAAAGCAAAATTACATTTTGTGGAAGGTGAAGATCAAATTAGTTGGCAGCATCAAAGTTACAATTCTCCCGTGAGTATTCCAGACAATTCTCTATTAGCAGGAATGCTTGAAAAGGGAATAGATTTCGCTAAAAATGCAGATATTTTATTGAACATGTCCTATGATTGGTTACCTATTTGGATGACTCTAAATTTAGAGATACCTTTTGCACATATTATTAGCATGGGTTCGGAAAGTTCAGTAATTAGTAATTTAATATCTAAGGTATATGCTAAATATCCAAATAATTTTGCTTTTCATTCGAAAATGCAAGCTAATGATTATCCATTCATAAAAAAACCAATAATTATAGGTAATGGGTTTAATTTAGATAATTATATTTTTCAAGATTCAGTGAACGGACCCTTGGCATGGGTTGGAAGAGTGGCTCCTGAAAAAGGCTTGGAGGATGCAGTTTATGTGGCAAATGAGCTTGGCGAAAAATTAAGAGTTTGGGGACTTATAGAAGATGAGATATATGCGTCAAAGATAGAAAAATCATTCCCTCAAGGCACTATAGATTGGATGGGGTTTTTATCTACTGATCAATTACAAAAAGAACTTGGTAAATGCAGAGGGTTGCTAAATACTCCTAAATGGAATGAGGCATATGGGAATGTAGTTGTTGAAGCTTTAGCCTGTGGGGTGCCAGTTATAGCTTATAAAAGGGGAGGACCTAGTGAAATTATTCAGCATGGCCAAACAGGTTATCTTGCTAACCCTGATGATAAAGAAAATATGCTTTCCTATGTAGAGATTATTGAAAAAATAAAACGTCAGAAATGTAGAGAATGGGTAGAAAAAAATGCCTCCGCAGATATATTTGCTAACAAGGTTGTGAACTGGCTTAATAAGGTAATCATCGAATATAAATAAAATTTATTTTTTAAATGATTCTTCTGAATTCAAAAAAAAGGCTTTTAAACTCATTATTTGTTTTAATTTCTGGGATCATTATATTTATCTTAGGTTTGGGTACTACAGGACTTGTGGATGAAACGCCCCCTTTATTTGCTTCTGCGGCAAGGGCAATGAGTGAATCTGGTGACTGGTTAACTCCAAAGGTCAATGGGATGTTCCGCTTTGATAAGCCTCCATTAATATATTGGCTGATGGGTTTTTTTTACTCGTTACCTAAAAACGAGATTTGGGATAATTTCGGGACTCTCTCAGCAAGACTTCCTTCAGCTTTGGCATCATTATTTTTAATGTTGATGATTGGAGATACGTTGTTTTGTTGGCCACAGAAGAGTGATAGGCAATTCATGACTCCTATAGTTGCATCATTAGGCTTTTCTCTTTCTCCATTAATAATTATTTGGAGTAGAACCGCCGTGAGTGATGCCCTTTTAACTGGAACCTTAGGGATTAGTTTGCTTTTGTTTTGGAGAAGAATGGCAAGTGAAAATAATGATCAATGTATTTCAGCTTGGGTATTTTTAGGTTTTGCAATTTTAGTTAAAGGACCTGTTGCATTTGTTTTGGCATTATTGACTATTACGTCTTTCTTGTTTTGTCAGAAGAATTGGAAAACGTTGCTCAGTAAGATAAACCCCAAGAAAGGTTTTTTAATAACAACACTAATAAGTGTTCCATGGTACATACTAGAACTTCTAAAAGAGGGAAAGCCTTTTTGGGATAATTTTTTTGGTTACCATAATTTTCAAAGATATACCTCAGTTGTTAATAATCATGCAGAACCATTCTGGTTTTTTCTTTACATAATGATATTGGCTTCATTACCATTCACTCCTTTTTTGTATCATGGGATATTTAAAACCTTTCAGGATTTCTCTAAAAGTTCAAAAGAAAGTTGCAATATTACTGAGACCCTATACATATACTCTCTATGTTGGTTAACGTCAGTTTTAATCTTCTTTAGCCTTTCTGCAACGAAACTACCTAGCTATTGGTTGCCAGCAATTCCAGCGGCGGCATTATTAACAAGTAATAGCTTTATAAGCTTAAAAAATATAAATAAAAGTTATTTATATTTCTGGATTTTTAATATTTTAATTTTGTTTGGCTTTTCAATAGCATTCTTTTTCTCGAATATTTGGTTAAGTTCAATTAATGATCCTGAAATGCCTAATCTTGCATCCGAACTTATAAGCTCTGGGATTATTTTCAAAGCTAAATTGTTCTTCTCTTCATTTACCCTTCTTGCAATAATCTTATTTTCTTTAAAATCTAGAAATATCCTTCTTTATCTCCAAATTTTACTTTTAATTGGACAATCTTATTTGATGTCACCAATTAGAAAATTAGCAGATACTTCAAGGCAATTACCTTTAAGGAATATCTCAAAATTAATTTTGGATATTCGGGAGGGGAGGGAAACTTTAGCAATGATCGGGATAAGAAAACCTTCATTACATTATTATTCGAGACAAATAGTTTTTTATGAACCAAACACTGAAGAGGGATTAATCAATCTGTCAGAAAGGCTAAATAATGATAGGAGAGAGAATTATGAGGATCAACCTGATTATGAATACAAATCTCTGTTGGTCGTGATAGATGAATACTCTACCCGCCGACAGCAATGGTCAAAAATTAATCATCAAAAATTGGGCAAATTTGGGATTTATAATTTATGGCGAATTCAAAAAAGTGATTTAAATAAGTATTCAAGATTTTTAGTTAAAAGTGGTTACAAATCTGACTGGGAAAATAGAAAAGTTGAAAAATTTTAACAAAGTCTTTTTTTAAGAAGAGCATTTTTTAAATCATCAATGCTGCACTTGCTAGGGATATCAATTTTATTTAAATCTTCCATTAATTCGAGATCGATGACAGAATCTTCGGCTAAAAAACTAAAAACTTCATTGATGCTTATCCCCATATCTTGTGCCATCTCTGATATAAGTCTTAGAGTATCCCTCCTTACAGAAATCCTTAGATCTAAAGGGATATATTCATTTTCAGGGTTTGCTGACTTCATACTCTAAATCTTAAGACATTATTTATTTATCAGGATATAATGTTTACAATTTTCATTATTTATGCAGTAAGTAATAAGCTTTCATTCAAAATGTTTGAATAAATAAATTCATAAACATTTTTAATAGGGGAATTGTAATTATTGAAACTAAGGTTGTAGTAAAAAGAATTTTTGAAGCTATTTTTTGTTTTATACCATAAGCCTCTGCCATTAATATTGTGGATATTGCCGTTGGGGTTGCTGCCTGAAGAATTACGGCAGATGATTGATAGAAGTTGAAATTTAAGAATTTGCATACTAAAAAAATAATAAAGGGAAGAATAAATAACTTCAATAAAATTGAAAATTTAATTTCTTCATTTAGATCCAAAATCCTCTCATTTTGATTCGTGATTATTCCAAGTCTTGTTCCTACAATTATTATCGCCATAGCAATAACTATTCTTGCAGGAATCCAAAGATAATTGCCTAAAATTTCATCTATTTGCAAAAGATATGCTAAAAGTCCACCAATAATCCCTCTTGATGCAGGGCTATTTATCAATGCATTTAATAGTCCTTTGATGTTTGGGATGTTTTTGCTGGTGGAGTTTTCTTGAAGAAAAAAAGGTCCAAATATCCAAGCAAAAAGTGTTGTTCCTAAATCAAATCCAATAGTGAAATTTATAGTTGTTGAAGGTAGAAGAGCTAGCGCAATTGGAATTCCAAGAAATGATGTATTACCTATTAAGCCTGCTAGCTGCAATGTGTAATTTGGAAGCCTCTTCTTAAATATTGGGATTATATTTATTAAAGTTATTAAAAATCCAATTACAGAGAATGCTAAAAATGCACTTTTAATTAGGTTTATATCAATACCTTCCTTTAATAGGAGTCCCATTACACTTAATGGTATGCCAAATTTTATTAGAGGTCTTGCTATGTATTTTGAAATCTTTGGATTCTTTTTCCCCACAAGAAAACCAAAGATTAAAAAAGGTATAATATTTATAAAAAGAGAGTAGATGGTATTAATTAAATATTTATTAAAGCAATATTAACTCGCCGTAGTGCAGTCAAAAAGTTTTTTATTATTAATTGAAAATTTAAATTATTTTCCAGATTGCTTTGTCAGGGATTAGAGGAGATTTATATAAATTTTCTGGTTCTTTAGTCAGAACTCTCCATGTAGGAACCCTACAAGTTACGTAAGCAGGACTTTCTATTAAAACTCCTGGGTTCTCATCAAAAGTACATGTAAAACCTTCTTTCCAATATCCACCATTGTTAAGGTTTCCTTTAAACCAAACCCAGCATTTTGAAGTTTTCAAAATCAGTAAATTTTTTGTTTTATATTAATCAAGATTTAAGGAATAAATCTAAAGTTAGTTACTTTTAAAAAAATTTTTAAACATTTAAGTTTTTTGAAAAATATACTTTAGAAATTAATATCATTAAATTTAAGATAAGGGTAATTAAATTTGCTATCAATATTGGTAAAGACGAAATTTTATAACCGTAAATAATCCAAGACAAAACACCGATAATAAACATTATTAATGTTGTCAAGGAAACATCATCTGCCTTTTTTGTTTTTAAAGTTTTTATCAATTGAGGTAAGAATGCCGCTGTTGTTAAAATCGCTGCAAAATATCCGAATATATCGACATTCATAAAAAAATTTACAAAACTATTCATTAATTAAATCAGTCAAAAATCCTAAGGGATCCCTCATATTTGATGAATATCCAAGCACATCATTGGAAAAAAATTGATAAATAACTTGATTTTTATTGTCCATTAGAAAAGAAGCCCCTCTTTGTGGAAGGTATTCTTCATTAAGAATATAATCACTCCAGTTTTGAATTATTTCATTCATATTATTTAATCTAAATGTTGCTAATTCAAATGGTCGCAAATAACCATCCCCGAAAACCTGTCTAAATGAATTACCTGAAAATTTTAGAAATTTTAAAACTTCAATTTTGTCAAATTCTGAGTAGATTTGCTTTGCTTTTTGGTCTCCGAGATAACCTCTAATAACTTCTTTGATTGTTTTAAAAGAATTTATTCCGGATAACATTAAAAGAAAATTGATCCAACCGCCTAAACCAATATCTAATCCTCTTGAGACTTTAAGATTATTATGAATTTGGTTATTAGAAACGACTTTTAAATTTTTTTTACTAAAGCCAGTAAAGTTACAAAATTTTTCTTTTCCATTTTGGTTCCCAATAGCTAGTGCAAAAATATCTAAATTTTTATCTTTATTATTATGCATAAAATTTTTTAAATTTATTGCATATTCAAAGCTATCAAAATCTCCCAATAAACCAAATAAAACAATTAATTTGAATTTTTTATGTCCATTAAAGTTAAATTCTTTAATAAGATTTTCGATATTATTTTGAAATTTGTCAGTCACGATGTTTTTAATGTTTTCTAAATTATTTTCAAAAAATTTTTCTTACCTTGATTAGTATAAAATCTTACATGAAAAAGTTTTTAAAGAAATTAATTTAACGTTTTTAGATTTTATTATTTTAATGTAAACATTTTGAAGTTATGACTGTAGGAATTTATTACGCAACTACAACTGGAAAAACTGAAGACGTAGCTGATCGTCTTCACAACTTTATCTCTTCAGCTGAAGCACCTAAAGATGTATCTGATGTAGATGATCTTTCTGAATTTGAAGGTCTTGATGGAATTATCTGCGGGATACCTACTTGGAATACTGGAGCTGATGAAGAGAGATCTGGAACTGCATGGGATTCAATCTTAGAGGATATTGGTGAACTAAGTTTATCAGGAAAAAAAGTTGCAATTTTTGGTCTAGGAGATTCTTCTACCTACACAGAAAACTATTGTGATGCAATGGAAGAACTTCATAGCTACTTCACTAAAGCAGGCGCTGAAATGGTCGGTTACGTAGATAAATCTTCTTATACATTTGATGAGTCAAAAAGTGTTATAGGAGAAAGCTTTTGTGGATTACCTCTTGATGAGGATAGTGAATCTGATTTGACTGATTCGCGTCTTGAAACATGGGCTTCTCAGCTTAAGGGCGAAATTCCTTCATTGGCGTAAGCTTTCTCAGATATTACTTCCCTAGTTTGTAACATTTGTTCTTTCACAATATGTTTTTTTTACATAAGTAATTAAATCTGTAAAGAACATGTAAAAACAATACTGATAAGAAATATGCTCAATTTGCTGTTTACTTAAATCAAGTGTTACAAACTTACGGAAAATCTGATGTCACCTATGACTGGTACGCAGGGAATTCTGGTGTTGTTGGCCGTTCAGGTAAATTCATAGCTGCTCATGCTGCCCATGCAGGTCTAATGATGTTCTGGGCAGGAGCTTTTGGATTATTTGAATTGGCCCGTTACGACGCAAGTGTTCCAATGGGTGCACAGAAAGCAATTGTTTTGCCTCACCTAGCGGGCATTGGAATTGGTGGCGTTGAAAATGGTGTTATTACAGAACCATATGGAATTGTTGTAATTTGCACATTACATCTAATTTTTTCAGCTGTATTGGGTGCTGGGGGATTATTACATTCCAACAAATTTGCAGGTGATCTTGGAGACTACCCAGAAAATAGTAAGCCACAAAAATTTGATTTCGAATGGGATGACCCAGATAAATTAACTTTTATTCTTGGTCATCATCTAATCTTTCTTGGGCTTGGAGCAATTATGTTCGTTGAATGGGCTCGTATTCATGGAATTTACGACCCAGCTATAGGATCTACAAGACAAGTTATTTACAATTTAGATATTGCCGCTATCTGGAATCATCAATTTGACTTTTTAAAAATAGATAGTCTTGAAGACGTTATGGGAGGACATGCTTTCCTAGCTTTCCTAGAAATAATTGGAGGTGTTTTCCATATTTGTACTAAACAATTTGGAGAATACACAGAATTTAAAGGGAAAGGATTACTTGGCGCTGAGGCAATTTTGTCATACTCAGTTGTTGGTGTTTCTTATATGGCTTTTGTTGCTGCTTTTTGGTGTGCTTCAAATACAACCATATATCCAGTTGATTTATATGGAGAACCCTTGAAGCTTCAATTTGAATTCGCCCCTTATTTTACTGATACAGTAGATTTAGGTTCAGGATCGTATAGCTCAAGAGCTTGGCTTGCTAATACACATTTTTATTTGGGTTTCTTTTTCTTACAAGGCCATCTTTGGCACGCACTAAGAGCTATGGGATTTGACTTTAAGAAAATTGGTCAAGCTTTTGACAATATTGAAAATACAAAAATTACTCAAAACTAGTTTAATCTGATAAAAAAAACCTCTCCTCTAACAGGGAGGTTTTTTTTGTACAATCATTTTATGCATTCAAAAAGTTAATGGATAATCCAAAGAAAATTAATTGTAAGGAGATTTTCAAAAAGGCTTATGAAAATCGTTATACCTGGAAGAATGATTTTCATGGTTACCAAGGTAAATGTATTTTTTTAACTAAAAATAATATTCATGAAGGTTACTTCGTATTAGGTAAAGACTTTAAACCAAATATTCAGAATATAGAAGACGAGAAAGTTGTAAAAAGTATTGCCTCTCAGTTATTTGAAGTCTGTATACATAGACTAAAGAGAGAATTTGAATCAGTGCACTCAGAAAATAATTTTAATTTACTTAAAAATTCTGAAAGAGGCATTGAAATGCTTGTTTCAGGTAAGAATCAAGGTGATAAATATAGAGTTAAAAATAACTGTATTAATATGGTCTACCGTAAAATTCATGGAACCATAATAGAAATTTTTGTTGAAGAATTTCTAGATACAGGAACAGGTTCCCTTAGTAAAAAATATAGTAGTCAACAAATTGATCCAGATACACTGAAGACAAATTCTCAAAAATTGCAATATGAGGATGAATTTCTAAATATGGGTAAAGACGATTATTGGATATTAAATTCGAGGACTATAAAATACTTAAACCAAAATGAAGAAGAAGAAACACAAAAGTTTGTCTTCGAGGACCTATGCTTATTAAATTAGTTTTTTTTATTCAACTAATCTAAACCCTTTATCAAGTAGTTTTTGGTATAAAAGTCTTGCTCTAAAAGCAAGGATTTGTTCTTCATTTTCATTACTAATTACATGAAAATAATTATTATCTAATTTATTTTTGCTAAAGCACACATTTGCTTCTCCTAATCTTAAAGTCCAGTTCTCTTCTCTTGCTAAATGTTGATTAGGGCCAAGATCCCAAGGACATTTTTCAGGATATTTTTCTCTTTTAGAACCCATATGATTAATTTTAACTACCCAATATTAGTAAAAATTTAAAAGTATGGCTATTAAAAGTAGTTGATAACTTTTTTCATAGAGTGGTTGTTTAATACAATGCAATTAAAAATTTACTCTTTGGTTGCGATTAAACAATAGAATGGGTCTTTATTTAAAAAATTAAAGATATTAAGTTCTGTTTGAGTAAACTTTTTGATAATTTTTGGCTCATTAAATCCGTTTGAGATTAATACTTTTCTTACATATTTAACCCTCTCTTCTTCAGTAGATGAAGTCCATATGTTAGGAGCTTTATGCCAAAATGCTCTGTTTGAAAAAGCAATGATAAACTTGCCCTCTCTTCTCAATATTCTTGCAATTTCTTTAGTTAGATTCTCTGGATATTGTAAATATTGCCATGCGGCCACCATCAAGCAATAATTAACGCTTTCTTTATCTAGCGGAATTTGTTGACTTAAATTAAAATTTTGTATCCAATAAGAATCAAAGATTATGTTTTTTTCAAGTTCTTGTTTGTTTAAACCATGTCCAATAACTTTTTTATATTTTTTCCCTTTAGGTAAATAACTATCCCAACTGGACATTAAATCAAGGACAGTTGAATTATTATCAATTTCTCTTTCATATAAATCTGATAGATTTTTCCTAAAGTTTGCATCTAGATGGTAAACAAATTTTGGCTCAGAATAAAATTCTTCATCATTGCTCTCATCAAGTTTTTTCCTTTGATAATTATTTAAGACTTCCAAATCAACTAATTTTGAATCCACATTTCAAATCTAGTAAAAAGAAATTCTAATTGTGTATTAGGAATTATTTTCATTTAATAAATTAAAAATTTTAAAAAAAACTAGACATCTATTCAAAAAAAGTTAAATTATTAATTAATGATTTAATAATGATGATTGAGTTCAAAAGGAGCAAAAAAAACAGGTCTAAAAATGCTCTTTTCAATCCTTATAAAAACGGAATAAGTTCATACGATATGGCATATCTTTCATCAAAAAGAAATTTAAAAAATAAAACTTTTTATCTAGAAAATAATTCTAAAAAAGATTATCTTGCTGCATAGAGATGCCTTATATTAATGTTTCGACTTCAGCAAAAGTAAATGATAAAGGTAATTTACTCGAAGAAATTTCAATTCTTATTTCATCTTTAACTAATAAATCAAGAAGATTTGTTATGGCGAAAATAGATGATAATTGCCAAATGCATTTTGATGATGATAAACCTTCTTGTTTCTTAGAAATCAAATCAATAGGTTCTCTAAATCCTTCAGAAATGGCAAAGCCAATATCAGATTTTGTATATGAGAAAATGGGGATCCCAATAGATAGGATTTATATTTCTTTTGAGGATGTTCCAGCTTCATGTTGGGCTTGGAATGGAAGAACATTTGGTTAAGAATTTTTTAGATATAAAGCTAATGGAAATAAATAAATTAGTCGATTTAAATAATCTTAGAACTGCACCACAATTAAGTAATAGGCAAGAAAAAAAACTTTTAGAGGAACTAGAAGCAAATATTTTTAATGCAGATTGGATAACAATAGGCATAATGGCACCTAGTGATAAAAAAGCTATTGAAGCATTGCAATCAATCTCCAAGAAATATTCCTCAATTAAATTTGGAAATCTAGATTCCCTTCATGCTAATGGAGGTGTTTTTTTAAAAGCTAATCAAAAAACTAGTAATGTTTTTGTCAGATCTGAAAATGGACTTGGAAAAGGAATTTTAATAACATGCCAGTATGAAGAAGGTTCTAAAGAATCTAATACTTTTGGACCATTGCCATTAGATTTTTTCACATAATTAATTCCTCATTTATTTTTATAAAGGATCTAATTTAATGACAGCTTTTTATCGGATGATATTTTTGAAAAATTTGATTTAAAAATATTCTTTACTTTAAAGCTTTGTTATTATGACTACTGGCATTGATCTTAATTTTTTCACTGTTTTAATTTAATGTTTTTTCAGGATATAATTCAAAAATTAAATAATTTTTGGTCAGAAGAAGGTTGTTTGATTATGCAGCCTTATGACACTGAAAAGGGTGCTGGAACAATGAATCCGCATACTTTTTTAAGGGCCATTGGACCAGAACCTTGGAGCGTAGCATATGCAGAGCCATGTAGAAGACCTACAGATGGACGTTTTGGCGATAATCCAAATAGGGCACAACATTACTTTCAATATCAGGTAATTATTAAACCATCCCCGGAAGGAATCCAAGAAAAATATTTGACATCTCTGGAATCACTTGGAATTAATCCTAGAAATCATGACATAAGATTTGTGGAAGATAATTGGGAGTCTCCAACACTAGGTGCCTGGGGTGTAGGTTGGGAAGTTTGGTTGGACGGAATGGAAGTTACTCAATTTACTTATTTCCAGCAATGTGGGGGGATAGATTGTAATCCAATCCCAATTGAAATTACTTATGGGCTAGAGAGGATTGCAATGTTTTTGCAGGATAAGGAAAGTATCTGGGACTTAAATTGGAACAAAGATTTGAAATATAGCGATATTTGGCTTCAATTTGAAAAAAGTCAATGCGCTTATAATTTTACTGAATCTAGTGCTGACAATCTAAGAAAATTATTTGAAATTTACCAAGTGGAGGCAAATAATTTAATCGAAAAGAAATTAACTTATCCTGCCCTTGATTTTGTTTTGAAATGTAGTCATACATTTAATCTCCTTGATGCTAGAGGTGTAATTTCGGTTACAGATCGTGCGCAATATATAGAAAAAATTAGAAAATTAGCAAGAGAAGTTGCATCATCTTGGATGGAAGAGAGAAAAACTTTAAATTTTCCCCTATTAAAAAAATAAAACTTTGGGGATAAGAAAATAGCCTTGTAAAATTTGTTACTCGTAAATGAATCTAATGGACCTACCCGGAAAGGTTACCTTCGATACAATTTAACTACCCATTCCTATGGGTAATTTTAGTGTGAGTTACAATGAAACTCTTCCAACAAATGTTGGTAGCAGGAGCATCTTTGAGCTTAATAGCTCCAATTACTGCTCAAGCTTCCGATGTTGTCGATTTAGAAGAAATTAACAGCTACTCGCGTAGCAAAACAAAAAATTCTTCAAGACTTGACAGTAAAACATTCATTAACGAAGTTAGTGAAGATATCGCAATCCTTAAGGGTCGTGTTGATTCCCTTGAGGTTCAACAAAATGAATTTGAGGCTGGTGGATTCTCAGATACCACTACTCTTGACGGTAAAGTTAATTTTACTCTTGGAGCTCTCTCATATGATGGAACTGGCACTGATACAGTTTCCAATGAGTCGACTCTATTCCAATACACTTGGACAGGTAACTTAAACACAAGTTTCACTGGGGACGATAATCTTTACGTAAGACTTAAAACTGGTAACGCATCTTCTTGGACTAAAGACAAAGACCATGGTACTTATTTAAGTTCAGCAAAAGGTAATTCAAACGCTTTAAAGGTTGATAAAATTTGGTATTCATTCCCAGTTGGTGAACAGAATACCGTATTTGTTGGACCAATGATTGAGAACTATTACATGCATGGTACTAGCCCATCAATTTATAAGCCTGTATTGAAAGCCTTTACTCTTGGGGGTAACGCAGCTGCTTATGGTGCAAGTACAGATACTGGTGCAGGTTGGGTTTATAAAGCTGATAATGGACTAGCAATAAGCTCGAATATTGGAACCAAATCAAAGACCACCGTTTGCCCTACAGTTAATGGTGTAAAGACTTGTCAAGATTCTGGTCTTCTTACAAATGAATCAAAAACAAGTTGGGCTACTCAAGTAGGTCTCACTAAAGACCAGTGGGCTGTTTCTGGAATGGTTAACCTTAAGTACAACGACTGGGGCGATAGCTACTTCAGTACAGCTACTGGAGATGATCGTAACGAAAATAGTACTAACTATGGATTAAGAGCTTGGTGGAGACCAGCAGAAACTGGAACTGTAGTTCCTGAGATATCTTTTGGTTATGATTATTCAGTATTGGATGGTTACTCAACTAATGACACTACAGATATGTATTTTGTAGGCTTATCTTGGTTGGATACCATTAACCCTGATGATCGTATTGGTATTGCATTTGGTCAACCACAAAGGAAAGCAAACACTGGTGCTGAACCATTCATGTGGGAAGCATATTATGGTTACAAAGTTAATGACTCAGTAACTGTAACCCCAATAATATTCGGGGCATCAAATGCTAACGGAATTGATGGAGAGGATTACACTGGTGCAGTAATCGAAACACAATTTAAGTTCTAAAATAAACTTAAATAATAAAAAAACACCCTAAATAGGGTGTTTTTTTTTAATTTATTTTTACCAGCAGTTTTCTCCTTCGCCAACAGGGATACATGCGGATGACTTAGCAGCTTCATCAGCTATTCTTTGAGCTTCAGCGTCTAATTTAAAATCTGCATCTAAAGGCATATCAGTATTCCATTCTTTTAGACCACCCAAATCATTTTCACCTGATTTGACTGAATTACTATCTACCGTTGAAATAGCTAATGCGCTTGTGGCTGCTATAAAAATTGCAATTGAACTCTTTTTTGGCATACGATAAAAAAGTTTTTTATATTTTAATCAATTCCTAATTAATATTCTTTCTGTTGTATAAAATGATTCTTTTTAATCCCCCATAACTCTTAAGAGATTTGAATAGGATTTGAAAATAAGATCAAGTTCGTCAGATCTACCATGCTTTGCTAATAAACTTCTTGCACCTGCGTCTAAATCAAATAAATATTCCCTTTTTTCAGTTGATTTAACATAACTTTCTATCCAACCCACACATACTAATCTTTCACCATCATTAACTTCATTCACTGCATGCAAGTAAGAACTTGGATATAAAATTATCTCCCCAGCATTTAATTTGAATTTCTCTTCTGTATTCATTGTTTCAATAATTAATTCTCCACCTTTATAAAAATCTTTATTCGTCAATGAAAGAGTAAAAGATAAATCTGATCTACCTGAAGACATGTATGGATTGTCAATATGTCTGCCATAATGCATATTATTTGACGATTTTGTAAACATTATTCCATGGATTCTTTTTAGTAAAGAAAAACTTTTTATTAATTGGCTGGAAAGAATCTTCTTAGTAACTAGTTGAGTGTTTTTTTTTGATACTTCACTACTTCTATTTAATTGCAAATTATTTTTTACGATTGATGCGTGAGTGCCAGCAGTTTTTTTCCCATCTTCCCAATCTTGTTGGCTACATATCTCTAATTCTGTTTTTATTAAATTGATTTCTTCAGTGTTTAGTAACTGATGGATTAAATAATTCATATGGAATATAAAAAATGATACAACTCGATGTATAGAAGTTCGCTTTAAAAGTTTGAACTGTTTTTATAGGTATAAAGTAACCATAGATACTAATTTGAAAAAGTGCAAAAACTTAAAAGATTAATTTTTTCAGTATTTACATGTACATTTTTGCTAAACATTAATATGCCCGCTAATTCAATAGAAAAAGAAGTCAAAGTTTATTCTGGGAGACATTACAACACTGATAGGAGCGTCTATAAAAAATTTGCAGAAGAAACAGGAATAAAAGTCAGGCTTATAGAGGCAGCAGGAATTTCTTTAATCGAAAGATTGAAACGAGAAGGGAAGAACTCTCAAGCAGATTTAATATTGTTAGTAGATGCAGCAAGGATTACTAATGCAGCCAAAGCTGGATTATTGCAACCAATAGAGTCTTCTAATTTAGAAAATGATGTTCCTGTTGGATTAAAAGATCCAAACAAGGAATGGTATGCATTAACAAGAAGAGTTAGAGTTATGATAGCCAATCCAAAAGTGGTAGATATCAGCAAGATAAATGATTACACTGATTTGGCTGATCCTTCTTTAAAAGGCAAAGTATGTTTAAGAAATAGGAAAAGTCCATATAATCAATCTTTAGTTGCTAATCAAATAATTAACAAAGGTGAATCAGAAACTAAAGCTTGGCTAAGCGGAATGATTTCAAACGTTTCCCAACCATTTTTCCCAGGCGATATTGCAATAATTAGAGCAGTTTCTAAGAAAAAATGTGGAGTAGGAATTGTTAATCACTATTACGTCGCAAGAATGTTAGGGGGTGTTAATGGAAGAAGAGATGCATTATATGCGAAAAAAACAAAGGTCCTTACCCCGAATCCTGCTCACGTAAACATCAGTGCTGGTGGTGTTGCAAAATATGCTACAAATAAAAACGAAGCTGTTCAGTTGCTTGAATTCTTGGCATCTCCCGAAGGAAGTAAAGGTTTAGCTGTTCCTACTTTTGAACATCCTTTGAAGGAAGTTAATCAAAATGAAATAGTAAAGAACTTTGGAGAGTTTACGCCTGATAGTGTAACCGTAGAAGACCTTGGCGAAAAAAATTCTCTAGCTATTAAATTGATGAAAGATGCAGGTTGGAATTAAAAATTAAGATAGTTACATAGTTCATAATTTTTTCATTATTAAGTGCATACTTAATAAAGAGTCGGAGAGGTGGCTGAGTGGTCGAAAGCGAACGACTCGAAATCGTTTAATAGGTAACTCTATTCGTGGGTTCGAATCCCACCCTCTCCGTAATTAAATTATCTAAAAGTCCCAAAAATAAAATAAGCGCGTACAGATTTATCCTCCTCACTACCAATGCACCTCGCTGTCCACAAAATAGATGATGTGCTGTGCCCTTGACTCCTGAATTATTTATTCTCCTAATGTATGAGAAAAGATAGTTGCAACAACCAAAAAGCACTAATACCAAGTATTAATACTCTATTAATTTTAACTGAATAGGAGGATAATTAAGGAGTAGAGATTAAGGAGGTTTTATGAGATTAACCACTCCATTCACTGCCCTTAGGAATGCAACTTCAGATATTTGGAGAATGCATGATTTTAATTATCAACTACCAAAAGATCCAAGACAAGATTATTGGGAAAAAGAATGCATAAACCACCCAACAAGTTCTCATTGCAAAGTTTACTAAAATCAAGATAAATTCAAGACATTAAAAAGACCCTAAAGAGGGTCTTTTCTTCTAATTAAATAGATATCCTTGTACTATAAAACTAAGAAAAATATGGCTGTTAATAAGTCAATATCTAAATATGATTGGCAATATATTCTAAGTGCATCTCTTTTAATTTTAATTTTTATACTTACAGATTTATTTGAAGTTTTTGATAAAGAATTTTTGTACTTTGTACCAAGATTAATTACTGATCAACCCTATAGGATTTTCACATCAATCCTAGTCCATGCAGACCTAAATCATTTATTAAGTAATCTTGGAGGAATAATAATGACTAGATATTTTTTGATGAGACTTGGAATCGAAAGCAGATTTTTTTATCTGAAATTTACTTTAATTTGTTCTTTTTTGAATTTCTTTCTTATCTGGGTTTACGAAAAGATTTTATCGTATTTTATTAATTTCTATCCCAACTACGCTGCTTTAGGATTTAGTGGAATAATTTATGCTTTATTAGGATTCTTACTATTAACTTCTTATTTTGGAAAGAGTCATTTTTTAGGCAAAAAAATTGGTTTAAAATCCAATTACCAAGTGCAAAAAATGTCAAAGACAATTTGCCTTATAGGTCTGATTTTCTCATTTTTGCCAGGGGTAAGCTTGTTAGGTCATTTAAGTGGATTTATTGCAGGGTGTTTTTTATTCTTGATCTAAAAAAAATAATTCTTTATTGATCAAATTAATACAGATATTTACCCAAATATCCAGCTTTTTTTAATTATTTACTTTTAAACTAATCAATTTTGATATCGAAAGTAACTACTATTCCAATACTTATAAGCAGTAGTCCAATCGCAATTTGGGGTGAAGGTAATACTATATAAGACTTATTTACAACCACCCTATCGAATCTTTCCCAGTAACGATGAAAGATTGAGTAATATTAACTCCTAATAAAGCATTACCTTAAAAAATGGCAAAAGTAGAAAATGATCTTGATATATATTATATTACGCAGTTGGAAATGCAAATACTCAAAGACAAGAAAACGAACTTGCAGCAATTATGAAAAAACGTAATTCTTCAGGATGGAAGTTGATCTCAACAAGCACTTCAATAGTAGATACTAAAAACCAGTTTTCAAATCTTTATCTATTTTGGGAAAAGAAGTAGTAAACAGTACTGTGGATAATTTATACCTTTTACTGGTAAATCGTACAAATAAGAAACTCTTCACACATTAATCTCTGATAAGTAAAGGCCCCTTTTCGGTATATTTTTTCTAAATCTTTATGTCAAGAAATGGAAAACTGGCACATGTGACAGTTAAATAACATTCCATTCAGCCCTTCCACGAAAAAGAGTTTAATGACATAATTTAAAGGTGTGTGAAGGAGTGGTTTTACTGAAACAGTGGAAACGAGGAAACACTTGATTTGATAAAACCATAAAAGACCCCTGATAAGGGGTCTTTTTTTGCAAATTCTTTGCTTGTATTTACTTTCTTGCGACTTCACAAGTATTCCTTCTAAATACCAAAAATTTGATGATATACAAAATGAGTATATTTCTAAATATTTCCTGCTTGGTTCTATAATTTCCCCTGTGGGAAAAGATTTAATTTGCCCTCTACGTTTTTTATAATCATTTGTAATCTTCATCTTATATGAATAGAAAAGGTCTAAATTTTAAA
>CACJCK010000013.1 GCA_902591865.1 uncultured Prochlorococcus sp. | reverse complement strand
CAATTTTAATTTCTTCAGAAATATCTTTAAAATTTAAAGTTACTTCGAATGAAGTTACATTATTATCTTTTACAGCTCTTGTAGCTATTTTTTTAACTATGGCACTATATTTTTTTGAGGGATAAGCCTCAATTCTTACAGAAGCTTCTTGACCTATTTTTATTCTGCCAATGTCACTCTCAGGAACTTTAGCAACAATTTCTAGGCCCTCTGATAGTTCAAAAATAAAGTTTTTGGTTTTAGGGTCTGAACTTAAGTTTGTACTTGGTGTGACAAAAGATCCTATCTCCGCATATTTTGCAGTTATCTTTCCTCCATAAGGAGCTTTAATTAGATAAAAACTTTTTTCAGCTTTTGCATCATTAAGTTTGGCTCTACTAATGTTGTAGTTATTTTTATAACTTTCGTAATCTTCTTTGCTTACTACACCTTCTTGATATAAATATTCCCTTCTTAAAAATTCAGATTTTTGTTTTTCTACATTTAATTCAAGTTCTTCAATTTTGTAGATAAAGTCTTCATCATCAAGAGAAGCTAGAACCTGATCTTTTTTTATAAGATCGCCCTCTTGTACTTTGATTTCTTTTATAACACCTTGCTTCCGAGGCCCAATATTGCTAGTCCTTATTGCCTTTACTTCACCACTTGTATTAATTGAATCTGAGAGGATTCCTTTTTCCACTTGAACTACAAAATCAGAAATATCTTTTGACTTATTTTTCTTAAAGGAATTGGTTATAAAAACGAAAAATATAGCTAGAGAAAGCAGTATAATTCCACTTCTTAAATTTATATTTTTTTTTATTAAATCAAACATTTCTTTTTAAAAGCAGAATTAGGGAATATTTAGGAACTAAATAAACAATCAAGACGATTATAATTAACTTATTCAAGATTGGTTAAGTAAATACTATATTACTAGAAGATGTTTTCTTGATAATTTTTCCATAAGTTTTTTCAAATGTTAAAAGCAGGTATTATTGGATTACCAAATGTTGGAAAATCAACTTTATTTAATGCACTTGTAGAAAATGCTAAGGCCCAAGCGGCTAATTTCCCCTTTTGTACTATAGAACCTAATAAAGGCATAGTTTCAGTCCCAGATCAAAGATTGCAAGAGTTAGGTAATTTAAGTTCTAGCCAAAATATTATCCCAACAAAAATTGAATTTGTAGATATCGCAGGACTAGTAAAAGGAGCTAGTAAAGGCGAGGGTTTGGGAAATAAATTTTTATCAAATATTAGGGAGGTTGATGCAATAGTTCATGTTGTAAGGTGCTTTGAAGATAGTGATGTAATTCATGTTTCTGGAAAGGTAGATCCCATGGATGACATTGAGATAATTAATCTAGAATTGAATTTAGCTGATTTATCTCAAATCCAAAAAAGAAGAGAAAGAATTAAAAAACAGGTTAGAACTAGTAAAGAGGCAGCAAAAGAGGATACCTTACTAGGTAAAATTGAAGAAGAGCTAGAGAAAGGCCTTTCAGTTAGATCAATATCTTTGAGTGAAGAAGAAAATTTAATAATTAAGCAATTAGGCTTCCTTACTGCTAAACCAATTATTTACGCAACAAATTTGAATGAGAATGAATTAGCTGAAGGTAATGATTTTTCATCAAAAGTTCAGAGTTTAGCAAGCAATGAAAATACAGAATGTATAAAAATATCAGCGCAAGTCGAATCTGAATTAATAGAGTTAGAACCAGAAGATAAAAAAGACTACCTTATTGGTTTAGGAGTAGAAGAAGGGGGATTAAGTTCTCTAATTAGATCAACATATAAATTATTGGGATTAAAAACTTATTTCACCACAGGAGAAAAGGAGACAAAAGCATGGACCATAAAAGATGGGATGACTGCGCCACAGGCAGCAGGAGTAATTCATACTGATTTTGAAAAAGGATTTATAAGAGCTCAGACTATTTCGTATCAAAATTTAATTGATTCAGGTTCAATTGCCAATGCAAAAACTAAAGGTCTTTTAAGAAGTGAAGGTAAGGAATATATTGTTAACGAAGGTGATGTAATGGAGTTCTTATTTAATGTTTAGTAAGTCTCTTAAGGCTTACTACTATTTTGCTTTTTGAATTTAAATTCAAAAAATGAAATTAATAAAATTAAGATACATCCTAAGCAACTGCCTATTAATCCAAAAACAATGGTTGTAAAGCCATCATCGTAGCCATATTGTAATTGTGGTAAGTGAGGGGGTATTGGCATTATTTTTCAACAGAATTTTCAATATCTTCCAGTAAATGTTTAGTTGATCTACTAAAACCATTTGTTTTTAAATAGTTTTGAGCCTCCCTAAATTTTTCAGCTACTCTTTTTGCATAAGGAGTATTCATGGAATTTTGAGTCATGTTGAAAATGCGACTCATTTTATAATCTGATTTAGGTAAACCCTTGATAAGTATTCAAAAATACAAGAATATAAAAATAGGATTTATTACTTACTAAGAAATTTATTGTGAAAAGTTCTTGATTCTCCAAATTAAAGCTTTTTCAAATTAGAAAAATTGACAATGACAAATATACTATTAATTATTTTTTTGCTGATTGTTGTTTTTGTATTTTTATTTCTATTATTTTTTTATTCAAAAAGAGACAAAAGGTTAACCAAAAAAACAACAATTAGTCCAACTTATGTACCTTTCATAAAAGAACAAGAATTAAACCCTGATATAAGTACAGATAATTGGGATTTACACAAACTTAGATTAAATAAATTTAGAAGATCACAATATAAGGGATTAACTTTCTTTGTAAGTTCAGAGAATAGAATATACTATCTTTCTGAAGAAGGGGATAAAGTTTATTGCTAAAAGTAGAAATTAATTTTATAAATAGGAAAAGTTGGTAGAAATTAATAATATTAATGAAGTATTTATTTTTATTATCAGAAAAGTTCTACAGGTTTATGCAATGGGAGTTGAATACCCTGAAAAATTTAAGAAGAACAAAAAGAAAGAATTTTTTTTTAAGAGGAGCATTTGCTTTATTTAGTTTATTCTCTATCATTTTTTTAATATTTTCGCCTCCTATTGTTTTTGGAATGTTATTTGGAGAAGGATTAAAATTTAGTATTTTTTTTATTTGGATATGGATTTTAAATTTAAAGTTTTTTTGAGAATGTATAATTTATTTTCTTAGATTATTTAAAATTAAGAATATAAAAAATTTATTTTATGCCAAAAATATTCAAACAAAACAAGGTCGCTTTGTTGGGAGCAAATATATTAATAATTTTAATTTGGTTAACTATATCTTCCTTTTTGATGAATTTATTTCAAAGTGAAAATGCCCCATTTTATATATATAAAATTTCTTTTTTAGTCAGATTCCTTCCTCCTATTTGGGTTACATGGTTCCTCTGGATAAAAAGAGGTGGTTTAAAAAGATAAATTACAAAAGAATTTTTCGCATTTACTATAAAAGTAAATCAGTTTAAGTCTATGAGCTTACTTGAAATTTTCATTTAAGAATTAGGTAATGAAGGAATTGTTTTTAGCTAAGAAAAAATCTATTTTTTTTTACAAATATTTTTTCTCATAAAAAAGTGTTTGTCAGTATCCCTATTGACAAACACTCAAGACGATCACTTTTTAAAAATTAAACAGTCAATCTATTATCAATTTCCACTACTCCAGAGTCCATAAGACGGCCGATTTTTAAAACTAAAGCCATATCTAGCCTTGAAAATTCAGATTGATGGTTAGTTATCCAATCAAGTTCAGTAAGAGTTAAAACTCCCAAAGTATTTACTTTAAGAAAAAGTAAGCCTAAGTTCATTTTAAAAAATTCCTGGGATGATCCATCCGAATAAGCCATAATTAACAACTAATGCAAATAAGCCCATCATTGCCATTCTTCCATTAGTTCTCTCGGCGTTTTGCCAATAAGTTGTTTTTGAGTTTTGCATTTTTCTGATATGTAGAAATGTTAAATAGTAGGTTTTTTAAACAAAACCAGGAATTATTTGACCTGTTGTTAGGTATGCTCCAACAGCAGCAATTAATCCAAGCATTGCGAATCTGCCGTTAAGAGTTTCAGCAACAACTTTTTCTTTTTCGATTGTTTTGACTTTTGTGTTTGTGTTTTTCATTTGATTAGAAGATGAATAGTTTAAATTTTCGTTTTGAAATTGCTTGGTTAAATAAACAACTAGGATGGCTGTAAAGAGTACAATTACGGCTAAGAAACCTGAAAGTGGACTCATTAAAAAATGCCAGGAATAATTTGTCCGGTTGAAACGTAAGCACCTACTAGCGCAACAAGCCCAATCATTGCCCAACGACCATTAACTTTTTCTGCATTTTGTGGGTAGCTGTCGTAAGAAACAGACTCATCTATGTAGGGACGTGTCTCAGTAGGAAACATATTCTGTCTGCCACCTGATTCAGTAGTAACGTTTGAATTGGCCATTGAAATTGTGTAATTGTTAATTAATGTAACACTACTATTAACAAATGTAAAGTATTAAGCCTAATTTAAGTTATTTTCAAGATATTTACTACATAAATGTTACATATCAGTGACATATCCTTTTAAATTGTTGTTTTTTAGGCTTGCTAGGCTTTACAGATTGGCTAGAAACTATTAAAAGTTAAATTTGTTGTTTAAATATTTATTTTTAAATCTTTAGAAAGATATCAATTTGGTAGAAAAAACTACATCATTCTGATGTTTGAATAATTAGTTTTTAGATATAATTTATTTCAATTTGTTTATGAAATTCGCAAAAAAAATCATGACCGAAAAAGCTGAAAAGCTTAATGGTAAAGCAGCAATGCTTGGAATGTTTGCTCTTGTAGGAGCTTACTATTTTACTGGTCAAATTCTTCCAGGTATTTTCTAGTAAAAATCCTTTTAAATTTTTTGAGGGCTTTATGAAGCCCTTTTTTACTGGATTATTATTCCCTTTTAATGATCTAATAATTCAAATAATTTACTTATTAGAAGCTTTCTTTTTAAAAAAGTTTTATCAATATACTTTTTATTCTCTTTTTTTAAAATTTCCTGACCATTTAAGCCTAATCCTTTAAGGACAAACTCTTTATCTTCTTTAATCCAGTTATTTATCATTCCCCCCGTCGTCTCTATATGGAATTGTAATCCGTAAGCAAAATTACCAATCCTAAAAAACTGTTCCTTACAACGAGCACTACTAGCAATGAGTACTGCTTTATTAGGTAATAAAATCCTATCTCCATGCCAATGCAGTACATGAAAAGGGTCTTTAAACAGTGCTTTAAAGTCTTTATTTGATTTATTAATAAAAATTTGAGACCATCCAATTTCCGGTAATGCTTTTGGAGGTGATCCATATTTAAGAATTTCTACATCTCCTCCTGCAGCACTCGCAAGCAACTGAGCACCTAAGCAAACACCGATTATAGGTCTTTCATTTTCTAATTCTTTTTTTATAAAATTTCTTTCTAACTTGAGCCAGGGATATCTGTCGCTTCCAATATCTTTAACTCCCATTGGTCCACCCATAATTAGAATTAAGTCACCTTTTTTTGTTTGCGGCAGAGCATTTTTATTATCTAAACGAATAATTTCGATTTTCAAATCTCTTTCTTTAGCAAATTGTTCAAAAAGACCTGGCCCCTCTATTTCTAAATGCTGCAAAACTAATACGCGTCTTATGCCCTTCATTCACTTTCCATAATTTCAGCTGATTCAGAACAGACATTAACACTAAACCACTTCATTGCCGACCAAGTACTTTCTTGGTATGTACCTGCTGCAATACTTACAAAACAATCATTTTCATACCAACTTCGATAACTGGGAGTTACTCCCGTTCCTTTTAATCTATTTTCTAAGCCTTCTCCATATTTTTTGATAACAAGATTTATAGCTTCATACTCAATTTCTCTTTGCTTTTCATCAGCAAAACCTCCTAATGGTAGGAAAAAAAGAATTGATGCAATAAGTAAACGTATCATTGAGTCTTTAGTTTATATGTAGCTAATTTCATATCGATTAATTAATTTTTTAAAATCATCTACTCTATTTTGCCCATCTTTTAATGGTCTTGAGGAGTCAAGAACGGCTGCACAACATAATTGCCAGCAAGATTTTTCATCTAGTCCCAATTTCTTGCAAATATTTTTTGGAGCTTTGATAACTGTATTTATTTCTGCAATATGTTGAGTGGTTTCCCATAATTCTCCTTCAAGAAAATCAATTTCAATACTGGATAATAATTCTGTAGCAACGTAATCCTTAATTAGCTCAGTTAATTCCACGATATTTTATTAAATGCAGAGAAGTTAAATCATCTCTTAGTATTTGAATAGCGAGATAAAAAAAAGGAGCTAGTTTCTACCTCATCTTGAATATCCTGTAGATATTAAGAGACTACATCATTTCGTATTGATCAAGTTTGGTTTTTAATTTTGTTGCTTGTTTAATCAATGACAAAGATTCTTTTCTGCCAGTTGAATTATTAGCCTGGACTATAAGATCGGCGTATTTCTTTGCGATTTTTTTTTCCATAATTTAAGCTATGTTAATACCGTTTTTGGATCTTGAAACTAGCGAGTCACAACTAGAAGTAGATAAGGAGTAAACGGTTAAAATCTCAGAGTCAACAAATTGGAATGTGTTAACTCGTTTTTTTTATTTATAATCAATTAATAAAAAAGCTGTTGGTATCTACGATTACATTGTTTTCAAACCCTGATTTAATTTATAGTTATCCATGAATTGGATAGAAAATTTTCAATTATCTTTTTAATGTAACGAATAAAAAAAGGGGGTTAAAAACCCCCTTCGGTTTATTAAAAGACCTAATTTACTAATTACCTAAACCTAGAGGAGCCCAAAGAGTTGCTTCAGAACCTATAACAGGGACAACTCCTGTAGTTTTTGCATTAGAAACTTTATTATTAAAAATAGGAGTATCTTGTTCTCCTAAAGCTGCCCATAAAGTTGATTGATGAGCAATAACTGGTTGAACTTTTAATGGTTGAGATTGAAAAGAAGGCTTTTGGGTTCTTATAAGTTGGACTCCAAGAGAACCAACAATAAATGCTCCAAGAAAACCTGCAAATAGAGCAGTAATATTGTTACTACTTACTGAGGTAGATACGTTATTAGACATAATAGTTATGTGACTAAATTTCATTTTTGACTGAAGTCCCCGTTCCTTGGCTTCAATCTTAATGCGGCTCGTAAAACGAGATGAACGTTTATGTAGCTTACGCTACATTTTAACTATAAGTTCAATTTAATTTGCAAGATGTTAATGGCAATACAAAAACTTATTAAAAAATAAGAAATTAAATTTTAAAGTGAAGAAAATATATTTGAATTTTTTTGAGTAAAAAATAATTGATTGTTTTCATAATTGTTTGCAGAAAAACTTTCGGAAACAACAGTTCCGTGAGTTACCCCAAAAATAAAACCAAGTAAGATCGCTAAACGCATCAAAGAATATAAATTTGAAAATAATTTCCCTCGAATTAAAAATATATGATGTTGTTATTTATACTAAATAATTTTTTATCCCCCAAGATATGACATTGATGGATGAATTTTTTGATTTTTGTATGTTGATTTCTCTAATACTTCAAATCGTTCTTCACTATAGTTGTCTTCTCTAGCTTCCCAAATGCTCTTGATTTTATTTTCCAATTCATAGAGATTAATTGGTAGAGACAACCATGGGTTTAGATTTATACCTTCATTAGAAAAAAGACAGGTATAAGCATAACCATCGCTAGTTATCCTTAATCTATTACAATCTGCACAAAAAGGATTACTTATCGAAGAGATTGTACTTACAAAACTATTTGAATCACTCATGTACCATCTATTAGCAGTTTGTCCCTCCTTTCTTCCGTAGTCTTTTAATCGATATTTCTTCTTTAATAGCCTAATAATTCTTTCAGAGAAAAAAACATCTGATGGCTGCCAATTATTAGATATCCCTACGTCCATATATTCAATGAAACGAATTTCCATAGACCTTTTTTTTGCAAAATTAACTAATTCAAAAATTTGATTATCATTAATCTCTTTTTTTATAACTGCATTTATTTTTAATTTTCCCGCCTTTGGATTAAATCCAGCATTAATTGCATGATCTATTCCTTCAAGAACAGTAAATAATTTTTCTTTGCCAATAATTTTATTTTCCTCTCCAATCATGTTTGAAAAAATATCAGGATCAATAGCATCTAAACTTACTGTTATGCGGTCTAAACCATTTTTAAAAAGCTCATTAGCTTTTTTCTTAGAGAGCAAATATCCATTTGTGGTTAGAGAAATATCCTGTAAATTAGCTACTGGATTTGATTCTTCTAATCTTTGCGATTTAATTTCATAAAGAAGTTCATCTAATTGTGAACTCAATAAAGGTTCTCCTCCAGTGATTCTTAAAGAATTTACCCCTAATCGACAACTGACTAAAATTAACTTTTTAAATTGTTCAATATTTAAAACATCCAAACTATAGTTCTCAGGCTTACAGTAAATACATGAAAAGTTGCAATTTTGTTTAAGAGATAACCTTAAAACTTTTAACTTTCTTTTTCTATTATCCTCCAATTGCTTAAATTCCATTATTCATATTTAAGAATTCTCTCTTGGAATTTATATTAATTAAATCTCCATTGTTTGCATAGAAATATTTATGGGGAATTTGATCAACCCATCCGAGAAAATTTTTCTTCCCAGAGGATAACTTTTTTTTTAATTTAAAATGATTTTCTTCATTGATGGGATAAATTCCGAATAATGGTTGTGCAAAAATTCCATCATGGGATATTACCGCAAAATTTTGATTTTCTTCCCACGATTTCAAAAGTGAATAAATTAATTTTGTATTTAAATTAGGCATATCGACTGGGATAATTAGTATATTTTTAGTAGTTGTTTTAAAAGATGAAAAAATTTGTTCTATACAAGTTAAGGGTCCATCAAAGGGTTGGGTATCTGAAATAAACTCAACATTATTCCTTTTATCAACTTCCTTTAAATGAGAATTATAATTTGTTATTACAAAAGTCTCTAAATTTAGGTTATTCAATATTTTTATTTTGTGAGTCAGCCAATTCCCTCCTTCATGATGTTTAATTAGAGCTTTATCAGATCCCATCCTAGAACTCTTGCCACCAGCCAAAATGAATGCTTTGAATTTTTGAAGTTTTATTTCCATAACTTAGGTAATATTTTCCCACGAGCATTTTATGTATCGAATAATACCAATAATCAAATTACTAATTTTTCTCAATTTTGATTTTATTAGTGCTGACTATTAATTCTAGTCTTTTAAAAAAGTTGCATTTCTTAAAAAACAGATTTCGTATTAAATAATACAAATGAATGCATTGATCCAAATATAAATTTCTTTAAATATATCTCGAAAAAATTTTTATGTTAAGTGATGTTTGGTCTTTAAATGGCAGATATAGAACTCTCCACCTCACTTGGTTTGCCTTTTTCCTTACTTTTGTTGTTTGGTTTAACCTCGCACCTCTTGCAACTACTGTTAAAGCCGATTTAGGTTTATCTGTTGCTCAAATTAGAACAGTAGCAATATGTAATGTTGCTTTGACTATCCCTGCAAGAGTTTTGATTGGAATGTTATTGGATAAATTTGGCCCAAGAAAAACTTACTCAACAATTTTGATATTTTCTGTCGTGCCATGTTTATTATTTGCTAGTGCTCAAGACTTCAATCAACTTGTTATTGCGAGATTGCTTTTATCAATAGTAGGAGCAGGTTTTGTTATCGGAATAAGAATGGTATCTGAATGGTTCCCTCCGAAAGAAATTGGTTTGGCTGAGGGAATATATGGAGGATGGGGAAATTTTGGATCTGCTTTTTCTGCTCTTTCTCTTGTTGCAGTAGCTGGATTTTTGTCTTTCTCAGGAGGGTTTGAGTTGCCTACTGGAGCTGTACTTAATTGGAGGGGAGCTATTGCTCTTACAGGAATTATTTCTTTCGTTTATGGAATCATTTATTTTTTTAGTGTGACTGATACACCTCCAGGAAAACCTTATCAAAGGCCTGCAAAAACAGCTGGTTTAGAAGTAACGAGTATAAGAGATTTCTGGGGTTTAATTGGAATGAATATTCCATTCGCAGCAATTCTTTCAGTCCTATGTTGGAGACTTCAAAAAGTAGGTTTCCTTACTTCATCTACTTATCCAATAGCCTTAATAGCAGTTTTAGCTTGGTTTATTTTCCAAACTTGGGGAATTATAAGAACGAATATTGAATTATTAAATGGAACTAAAATTTACCCTAAAGAAGATAGATATGAATTCAAACAAGTAGCGATCTTGGAATTAACTTACATTGTAAATTTTGGATCAGAATTGGCAGTAGTTTCAATGCTTCCTAGTTTCTTTGAATTTACATTTGATTTACCTAAAGCTGTAGCCGGAATTCTTGCATCTTGTTATGCATTTGTGAATTTAATTGCTAGACCTGCCGGAGGATTGATATCTGACAGAACAGGCAATAGAAAAAATACAATGGGATTCCTAACTATGGGATTAGGGTTTGGATATCTATTGATGTCTTTAATAAAACCTGGAACTTTTACAGGATCAGCAGGAATTCTTATGGCTGTATTTTTAACCATGCTTTGTTCATTTTTTGTTCAATCAGGAGAAGGTTCAACTTTTGCTTTAGTTCCCTTAGTTAAAAAAAGAGTAACAGGACAAATAGCTGGATTGGTTGGGGCTTATGGAAATGTTGGTGCGGTAACTTATCTAAATATTTATAGCCTTTTACCTTTATGGATGGGTGGAGGTAAAGATCCTTCCCCAGAAATAATTGCTGCTTCAAATAGTGCCTTCTTTCAAGTTTTAGGTATAGCAGGATTAATAGTTGGATTCTTCTGTTATTTCTTTTTAAAGGAACCTCAAGGATCATTCGCAGATGCTTATGAAGGCGAAAAAGCTGAAAATTATGTTTAACCAATAATTATTAAGATATTTATAAAAGAAATTTTATGAATTTTACTAAAAGTCAATGCCCATATTGCGGTGTTGGCTGTGGTTTAAAGATGAAGCCTAAAAGTTCGGTTTCTGATGATAAATGGTTAGTAAGTGGAGATAGGGAAAGTCCTTCAACTCAAGGTAAATTGTGCGTAAAAGGAGCAACAGTATGTGAGACTTTAAAAGACGGGAGATTAAAAGAACCACTTTATAGGGAAAATTTAAATGAAGAATTTAAAGAAATTTCTTGGGACGAATCATACGAAATTCTGAAAGAGAATATTTTGAGTTCTATAAAAAATTATGGACCTGATTCAATAGCTATGTATGGCTCAGGTCAATTTCATACTGAAGATTATTACTTAGCACAAAAGCTTCTCAAGGGAGCAATAGGCACAAATAATTTTGATGCTAATTCAAGACTATGTATGAGCTCAGCAGTAGCTGGATATAACAGAAGTTTTGGCTCTGATGGCCCACCTTGTTGTTATGAAGATATTGATCATTGCTCTTTAATTTTATTAATAGGGACAAATACAGCAGAATGTCATCCCGTACTTTTTGATCGAATTAAAAAACGTAAAAGAAACGTAAATGATAATTTAAAAGTAATAGTAATTGATCCAAGAGAAACTGAAACTTCATCCATAGCAGATTTTTACTTACAAATTTCTTCTGGAACAGATCTATTTTTATTTATTGGGATTGCGAATTATCTTTATAAGAATCAATTAACTGATCAACATTTCATTGATAAGTCGACCGAAAGCTATTTTCATTTTGTAAAACATATACAAAAATGGGATTTAAAAAAAATAAGTGAAATTTGCAATATATCCGAGAAAGCAATTATTGATATTGCAAAATTATGGGGAGAAAGCAAAAATGTTCTAAGTCTTTGGTCGATGGGTTTGAATCAAAGGCAAGAGGGTACAGCAGCAGTAAATGGGCTAATAAATCTTCATTTAATGACCGGCCAAATAGGCAAAGAAGGTTCTGGTCCTTTTTCCTTAACTGGCCAACCAAACGCTATGGGTGGAAGAGAGGCAGGAGGACTATCGCACCTTCTTCCAGGATATAGGTTTGTAAAAAATAAAATAGATAGGAATGAAATTGAAAAAATATGGGGGTTCCCTGAGGGAAAGATATCTGCAAAACAGGGTCTATCTGCATTTGAACAAATAGAAGCTATAAAAAAAGGATCTGTGAAAATTTGGTGGATTGCAGCTACGAACCCTTTGGTTAGCATGCCTAACTTAAACTTTGTAAAAAAAACACTTTTAAAATGTCCTTTAATTATCCTCAACGAATCTTATGAACAAAGTGAATCAATTAAATATGCTCATCTAGTATTGCCCGCAGCTCAATGGAGCGAAAAAGATGGAGTTATGACAAATTCAGAAAGAAGAGTAACCCTTTGCCCATCTTTCAGAGAATCGAATAAAAATTCAAAACCAGATTGGCAAATATTTGCTGAATTAGGACAGAAGATAGGCTATTTCAAACAATTTGAATATGAATCTTCATCGGAAGTTTATGATGAATTTTTAAAAACTACTACAAATAGATTATGCGATATGAGCGGCTTATCATATCAATTATTAAAAAATCATGGTCCTCAACAATGGCCTTATCCTAAAGGCAGCTTACCCAGTACATCTTCAAAAAGATTATATGAAGATGGTTATTTCCCAACTAAGACTGGCAAAGCAAATTTTTGTATTGATGATCCTATAGGGTTGGCTGAACCCCCTTCAGATGAGTACCCACTAATTTTGACAATTGGAAGATATCTAAGTCAATGGCATACAATGACAAGAACTTCTAAAGTTCAAAAACTTGCAAAAAAGAATCCAGAACCGTTATTAGAAATCAATTCTAAAGATGCTTTATCTTTAAAAATCAAAAATGATGAAATAGTAAAAATTAAATCCAAAAGAGGGGAAGTTCAAGCAAAAGTTCAGATTACTGACAAAATTAAAGCAGGTACAGTTTTTTTACCAATGCATTGGGGTTTTAGTCAAAAAAATATGTGTGAAGTAAACACTTTGATGCATGAAAAGTCATGCCCGATATCAAAACAACCGGAATTAAAAGCATGCTCAGTAATAATTGTTCCAAACTAGGCAATAATCTTATTTAAGAATCTCATCAAATGCTCTATCCAAATTGTTGTGTTCATGACTTGGTCTAACTAATTTGCAAAATGCAAATCTATCTAATTCGTTTAAATTTCTCCATTTTTCAACTGAAATATTAATTCCCCTTGCTAGTGCCGATTTTAAAACTTGGTCAGGAACTTTATTTTTATTTTGCCAAGGTTGATTAATTGAAATTTCTATTTCTTTTGCTTCTCCATATTTTGAATTAGATGTAATTTCTTTTAAAAAAGTTTTTAAATCAATGAGATCGTTTTTTGAATCTGGCCAATCTACTATCTTATTTTTTTCAATTAAATTAAAATCTAGCCAATGAGTAAGTTTTAATTTTATTCCAATTAAATCAAGTTTCCTTCTTACACATAAAGGTATGCATCTTAAGTCTTTAATAAAATCATCCTCGAAATTAAAATAATGATTTGATTGACTGTTAACCAAAATTAAATTGATATTTTATTAATAAATTAATGCTAAGTATAAAAAATTGATATTAGCTTTATTAAAAATTTTATTTTTTGTATTATTGAATAAATTGCTAAATGGAAATGGATAAACCTTTAACTCATATTAATGAAAGGGGAGAAATGAACATAGTTGATATTTCAGATAAATTAGAAACTAAAAGAGAAGCTTTAGCAGAAGGATATATTAATTTAAACAAAGAAATATTAGAAAAAATAAAAAATGAAAAAATTAAAAAAGGTGATATTTTTGCAGCGGCTAGATTTTCTGCAATAAATGGTGCAAAAAAAACCTCAGAACTTATTCCTCTTTGTCATAATTTATCATTGAATAAAATCACAATTGATTTTGAAATTTGTGAATCAAAGAAAGCAATTAAAATTATTGCTTTTTGCAAATCTCATTCTAAAACAGGTGTTGAGATGGAGGCTCTTACATCTGTTTCAATTGGTCTTCTTACTCTATATGACATGCTTAAAGCTTTAGATCCTTTTATGACTATTGATAATATTCGCCTTTTAGAAAAAAAAGGTGGTAAAAATGGAATATTAAAAAGAAGTTAAGTACTCACAATGATGGGAATTGATATCAATAATCAGGGTCTTTATTTAAACGATGCTATTAAAAAAATCTTGGAAGAGATAGATACTTTAATAGTGAATAATGAAACTTTACATAAGGAAGAGATCAATTTAGATGAAGCACTTGGAAAAGTTTCTATGGAGGAAATCTTATCTGAGGAAGATATACCAGGTTATAGATCATCAGTTATGGATGGATATGCGTTGGGAGAATCAAATAAGGAGAATAAATGGAAAATTGTCGGAGAGTCTTTTCCCGGAAAGCCATTTAATGATCTTCTTAAAAAAGGTGAAGCTGTAACTATTAGTACAGGTTCATTTGTGCCAGATAATTGTTTTTCTGTGATACCTCAAGAACAAGTTTTTTTAGAACTTTTAAACGGAAATGAGTATGTATTTAAAAAAGAAAAATCATCTAATAACTCTTGGATTAGAGAAAAAAATGATCAAGTATTTAAAGGTGAAATATTAATCAAGAAAGGGGTAAAGATTACGCCAGGGATTTTAAGTAAATTAGCAAGTTGTGGCATAAAAACTATAAAAGTTAGTAAAAATTCTAAATTAGGTTTACTAATTACTGGAGATGAACTTGTCAAATCAGGAACTGCAAGGAAGAGAGGAGAAATATGGGAAAGTAATAGTATTTTGATAAAATCAATCGCAAAAAATCTTGGATTTGAAATTAATGAAATTCAGATAGAAAAAGATAATTATCAAAATATAAAAAATTCTCTTAGAAATATTTCTGAATTTAATGATGTGGTTATTTCAGTTGGTGGGATATCAGTGGGTAAAAAAGATTTTTTAAAAAATATTATTAACGAGATAGGAGAGATTAAATTTTGGAAACTATTTTTAAAGCCAGGAAAACCCTTTGCTTTTGGATTGATAAATAAAAAAATTCCTTATTTTGGATTACCAGGGAATCCCGTTTCAGCAGCTATTACTTTCATCCAACTTGTGTGGCCCTCGCTTCAGAAACTTGAAGGAATTACTAATATTGAATTCCCTCTTAGGATTAAGGTTAAGCTGAATTCTGATTTGAAAAGAAAAAAAGGGAGACCTGAATTGCTTAGAGGAAAACTTTTTGTTAGTGAAGAAGGTGAATTTATGGCAGATATTTCTGAAGAACAATCCTCATCAAAGATTAGTTCAATATCTAATTCAGATTTATTAATAGAAATTCCTGCTGAAATTGATTTTTGTCAAAAAGGAAATTTATTATGGGCACAACTTTTAAAACGTAATTTTTTATAATTCAAAGCCTAAGTCAGTATTCTTTTTTACCCATGAGGATCCTTTGAAAGTCCATTCTTTTTTCCAAAAAGGAACTTTGTATTTTGTAAATTCAAGTATTTCTTGGAGATATTTATTTGCAATGCCTCTATGATTAGCACTTACGGCTATTAAAATAATAGGCTCGTTAGGGTAAATTAAACCTATCCTGTGTAAGAGAAAAATAGATAAATCATCCTGTTTTTTAGAAATGTTCATTAAATATCTTTTAATATAATTTTCGGTCATTCCTTTATAATGAACAATCTCTAGTTTCTTTAAATCATTTCCAAATTGATCAAAGGGTCTTACTCTCCCGATAAAAAGTGAGTTTGCTGAATTTTTATTTACCTTTTCCCAAAGTTCGAATTCTTTATAAGGATTAAAAGTCTCTTCTAGGATTTTAAATTTTATTCTTAAATTATCCACCAGTAAATATTGGCATAAATGCCACCTCATCATCCGGATTAATCGTCGCATCCATATCTGTAATTTCTTGATTAATAGAAACGATAATATTATCTTGCGGCAAATTAGAATTAATTAAATTCCATACAGAAAAAACCTTCATTTGAGAGCCTTCAATTGAAATAAATTTTTCATTCCATCCTAGATCTTCAGCGATACTAGATAATAAAACCACCTTAATTTTGTTAGATTTTTCACTTTCCATCTATAGTGATCTAGTAACTAATGGTTTAATTTTAAGTGGTTTCTATAGCTTTGCTTACTGTTTCTGATACTCGTAACACAAAAAATGATGAGAGTGGAAATTATCTCCTTAACGAGGCTGAGAAATCAGGACACAATATCGTTGATAAGATAATTTGCAAAGATGATATTTATTTAATTAGAAAATATACAAGCGATTGGATCTCAGATCCAAATATTGATGTGATTATTACTACAGGTGGTACAGGAATTACAGCTAGGGACGTTACTCCTGAAGCTATTAGACCTTTATTAGATAAAGAGATTGATGGTTTTGGGGAGACTTTTAGATTTTTATCATTTAAAAAGATAGGAACTAGTACTTTACAAAGTAGGTGTATTGCGGGGTCTGCAAATGGTAAATTTTTATTCGTTTTGCCTGGATCTAAGGATGCTGTGATGACAGGTTGGCAAGATATAATTTCTTATCAACTTAATCAAAATACAAAACCTTGTAATTTAATAAATCTCATTGATAAGTTAAAAAAATAATTCTCTAGTTTATTTATTTATTAGAAATTGATTTGAGATCAATTTTTGATTTTTTATGCATTTAAGTAGAGAAGGATCTTTTATTTCATTTTCTAATTTTGATAATTGTTCAAAACTATTATCATTCCAGATACTCCCTAAAGAAAAAATTGCATATTTAGCGATTTCTAATTCTTTATTTAAAGAATATTTATAGAGCAATTTACAAACTATTTCGCTTTCTCTTCTCTTTAAGATAGAGATTATCTTGTAGTTGATTTTGAAATTATCGTAAATTTTTATTTGATCAACAAAAGATAATAATATTTCATCAGTTAATTGATGAGCTTTGAAATGAAGAATATTAAGACCTGCAATCCAAAATTCTATTTCGCAAATATCGAATATTTCTCTAATTAATTTAAGTTCAATTTCTCCTCCCCAGGGCTCTAAAGCATTAATTACATGAATATTTAAATTATTATTTTGATAAAGATTTTTTAGTAAAAGATCTTTTGCATCTTTTCCATTTGTTAATTTAAGGGCCTCAATAAATTCAACTTTAAGGCCAAATTTTTTTATCATCTTTTCAAGTAAAAAATATCCTTTCCTTTCTTGCATCCCTATCTTTTCAGCAATAACTTTACGAATCTCAAAAGATAATTCCAATGAATAGTAGGAAAAAAGAATATCAAGATCTAATTTTTTTGAACCTAATCCATTTAAAACTTCTAATATTTCAGATTCACTTTTGCTCATTGAATATATTTTTAGGTTTTTAACTTCGCATTAAACTTGTTGATTAAAATTTCTTTGATTAAATTATAAATTTCATGTTTACTAACTTTTTTAAATTCGGTTTCACCCAAGGTTTGCAGGTGATCTTGTCTTCCTCCAATACTGACATTATATCCATCCTCAGTTCCACCTCCCTCTTTTTTTACCTTTGTACCCGTCATGCCAATACCACCCATGTGAGCTTGTCCACAATTATTTGGACAACCTGTCCAATGGATTTTAACCTCCTCTGACAATTCAAGTTCTCTATCTAATTTTTCAGAAATATTCCTTGCGATATCTTTGGTATTTGCAAGAGCAAAGCTACAATAACTACTCCCTGTACATGAAACGGTACTTGCAGAAAAATGGGCTGGATTTAATTTGAATTTATTAATAATTTCTTCATCACCAAATTCTTCTAAAATATTATCTTTCAGGCCAACAATAATTAGATTTTGATCTTCGGTTAGTCTTACTTCACTTTGTCCATATTTTTCACTTAGTCTTGCAATTTCTTGTATGTCTTCTACACATAACCTCCCTACAGGAATATGTAATCCAGCAAAGTAAAGATTGTTTTGTTTTTGTTTATTAATCCCAAAAAAACTTCTTTGTTTTTCGTTGAAAATTGAGCCTGGATCGTTCGACAAAGTTCCAAATTTTTCTTCTACAAGTTCTCTAAATTTTTCGATACCTATAGAATTCAAATAATATCTAAACCTTCCTTTATTTCTTAGAAATCTATCTCCATTATCTCGCCAAAGGGAACAAATAATTCCAGTTATTTTGCATATATCTTTTTCTTCTACCCAGACATCTAGAGGTAGAGCATAAGCATTCAAAGTTGCTGACAATATTCCTCCTACCCAGACACCAAAGCCTAATATTCCATTTTTAAAAACAGGATGAAAGATAAGATCATTATGTAGAAGAAAATTATCTTTTGCTCCTGCAACTGCAGTATTCCACTTCCTCGGTAAATTCGAGAATTCGGGGTTCCCATCACCAGAATTTGTTAAGTAATTTTCTAATTTAGAAGTATATTTTCTTGTATCTATAATTTCTTTAGGATCAATTCCCGCTAATGGATTGCCAGTAACATTTCTTGGATTATCCATTCCAGACTGAACGGATGTAATATCAACCTCTCTAAGTCTTTTAATAATATCTGGTAGATCATTTATCAAAACCCCCCTTAATTGAATATTTTGCCTAGTTGTTATATCTGCAGAACCGTCTTCTCCGTATCTAGCAACTATTGACGCGATTACTCTCAATTGATTAGAGTTTAAAATTCCATTAGGAACTCTAAGCCTCATCATAAATCTTCCGGGAGTTTTTGGTCTCCAAAAAAGGCCATACCACTTTAAGCGCATTTGCAAATCTACTTCATCCATCTCTTCCCACCCTTTAAGAGCATAATCATCTAACTCTTCAAAAATTTTCAGACCATCTTTCTCAGCCTTTTGCTTTTCAATTTTATTTAATTTTTTATCATTTAAATAATATTGCATATTAGTTTTTATTCTTTTATTCTTATGAGATTTTAGACAATTTAATGTTTCCTCATATACAAATGTCAATAAATATTGATTATTTATTTTTGACGCCGAATTCCATATTTTATGAAACTCTTAAGCTCATAAAAACATAACGGCTTTTTCTTGACCAGATCACTTATCCGTAATTATGAGATACTTCTGTCCATCCTTTTTGGTGAAGTTCGTGCCACTTTTCCCAAGCTGAATCTATGTTGAGTTTTTCAGAGGATTTGTACCCTCCAGGTTCTCCAAGGTGATTTGTGTAGAAAAGATGAGTATGAATTTTTAAATTAGGTTTAGGAGAATTTTTGCATTCTTCGAAGAAGATAATTCTACTTCCTTCGGGATTTAGTAGGCATCCGTTGGGGTTGCTCGTGCTACAACCAAATGAGTACTTAGGCTCCATACTTTACCTTTAATTGGCCGGTTGATTATTGATACGTTTGTACTATAAATTATAACCTCCTTGTTTTGCTGTCAATCCTTTTAAGGCTAAGTACTTATTTACTAATAATTATTTTGTTTTTTAATAAATAAGATAATTTCTTTAAGCTTATGAATTACAGGGAAGATCTAGAAATCAAACTACAAAAAGTGACACTTGCAATGCAGGAAGTTGTAGATGATATCCATAAAACTGATCCCGAGAAGCAAAGAATAATTTCCAAACTAATTGAATTTAAAGAAGCAATCATTTCAAAGGGAATTGAACTTAACATTGAATTAGAGGCAGCCTAGAAATATTGCATATCTCATGAATGTTTAATAACTTTTAGAATAATGTTATTAACAAGGAAGGGTTATTTATCAAATGCAGCCTGGTACTTTTGAATTATTGATCCTAGTATTTATCTTTTTAGGTCTTCAAGCTTGGTGGATTATCCCAATAGTTATTAAAAATAATAAATTAAATAGTAGAGGTAAGGATTTAAGAGAGGAAATTAAGCAATTAGAAAAGTTATATAAAAAATAAATTAGTTTATTATTTTTGCAAACTACTTATTATTAGTGAAACTCAAATATCTAATGAAATTAAAAAAAAATTATTCCATATTGCTTCCTTTTTATTGGGACTTTAGCTTGACCACAACCCTCTCTTGCTGAAGAAAAGATTGAAGTTATACCTATTATTCAAAGTTCAAAAGCACTAAGTGGTAAAAATTTTAATTATCTCGAGGTTAAGCCTGAATTAAGACTCTTAAAAGTAAAAATTCCAGTTGACTTCAAAACTCCAATTCATACTCATCCTTCCCCAATGTTGATTCATGTCACCAGAGGAAGATTAAAGCAAAGCATGTTAGGGGTGAAGAAATTAATTTCTTTAAAGCGGATGATGCATTTATAGAGAGTAATAATGGGGGAGCCACTATGTGAAGAATGTTAGGAAGAAGCCGGCCATAATTCATGTGGGAGTTGTATCAGTAGTTGGAATGCCTACGGCCATAAATGGATAAATTTTCTCTAAGTTATTCAATCTGCATTTTTACTATTCACCTTTTACGAAGAACAACTGTAATGAGATACTCCTCCATAGTTAAAATACTGGCTTGGCTTTAGTCGATTATATTTTTGATCTATTTCTGGGTGTTGTTCTACATATGGATTACTAAAGACATCCTGTAACTCTTTTATTTTTTTGTAATTCCCCTTTTCAGCTTCTTCATATGCGGGAACGACCATCCATTCGCGCCAAGTATAGACTGGATTAAGGGATTTCATTGATGCCGATTTTGCTTTGATATTTCCCTCTTGCTTCAAGACTGATTGCCAGTTTTTAAGCCACACTTCCCACCTATTATTGTGATCGTTATTAATTGGTAAATAGAAACAGTCTTTTGAAGAATCTAGGTTATCAGGTATTTCAGAGAGTTTACGGAACAAAATTGTATAGTCTGCTTTTGAAATAACCATGAGATTAAAAAATTCATTTATTAGAGTTTCGTTGTAATGTTCTAAACCAAGCTTGTTTGCCCACATTTTCATCAATTCCTTATTCATTAATTCAGAAAAGTCTTTTTCGATTTGATCTAACTTTTCTTGATCTTGTTTGCTTTGTGAAAGTAACGGACTAAGAGATGAACAGAATGTTTTAAAGTTGATTGCCGCTGCAGAAGGTTGGTTAAAAAATGAGAAATGCTCACCTCCACCGGTCCATGGTTGAAATCTTGGATCAAATAATTCACAGAATCCAAAGGGGCCATAATCCAATGTATATCCTCCAGCCGCACAATTATCACTATTGAAGTTACCCTGGCAATAACCAACTCGCATCCAGTTGGCTATAAGTGATATGAGTCTTGATCTGTATAAAGAAGCAAGTTTTATTACCTTACTTTCAATTGGAATCTCATTTTCAATCTCATCTTTATAATTTCTATCAATAAGATGTTGAACTATCATCTTTAGTTCATTGAGAGCCTCATCATGCGCATTATTGCGAACTCGTCTTGCAAAAAGTTCAATCTGTCCTACACGTAAAAAAGATGGAGCGACTCTAGTAGTAATTGCCGCTTGATTATCAATCATGATGTCAGGTTCAAAATACCTGGAACCTTTGGAATACCACGGTCTCCTAACTATTTCTGAACGTGAGACATAAAGTGTTAAAGATCTTGAGGTAGGGATTCCTAAGGCATTCATTAATTCCTGTGCAAGAAATTCTCTAACGCTAGACCTTAAGACAGCCCTACCATCTGCTCCACGACAGTAGGGAGTTGGACCTCCTCCTTTAAGTTGCATCTCCATTCTTTTCCCATTGAATAAACCTTCAAAAACAGAAATTGCTCTGCCATCGCCATAACCATTGCCAGTACCAAAGGGACATTGTTGAGTATATTCAGTCCCGTAAATTGATAATGCATAACCTGTTGCCCAACCAATAGGACTCATTGGATAATTTGCAACAGAAATATCACCTGAGAAAAAACGACAAAAATTCTTGTCTTTAGTAAGATCTGAGCTTAGCCTTAGTTCTTTAAAAAGTTTGTCGCTATGGGAAATATATTCTGGTTCTGGGATAGCTGTTGGAACAACTGGTACGTAATGACCTGAATATACTGAACGCGGCTTATGATCATTTCCATCTTTTGTTGATTGAGGATCTGCTTTGAGAGAATTCATAAAAGAATAGTCAGATAGTTGAGAAAATTCAGAAAAATTTTCTGTAAGCTTTCCTTTGAATGAATCAGATTTGGTTGACATCAAATTTGTTATCTATTCTTGTAGGAGTTCTAATTTCTTTAAATTAAACACCTATATGTATCTTATATAGATTCTATTAATGATGGTTTTTGCCGATAGGTTTGAGATTAAATATAAGTTAAAATTTAACACTTAATTAAAAACAGGGTACGCAGTAAGACAATTTTTTTGGAAAAATATTTAGAATTTTAAAAAATAAAAAAGAACTTCTTCAACATATCAATTTTTTCAAAAAGATTTAAAATCTAAAAACATCTTATTACTACTATGACTATTGAAACAACTATTCTCGATTTTCTACTATGTAATAAGTTTTAACAGTATGAATCTAATATGAATCTAATATGAATCTAATATGAATGTTGCGTAACAGCAGTCGATGTTTAAAGAAATGGGAGTTAAAACATTTTATATTGGTAAATCATTAGATGATCCTCAAAGGGCAACTGTAATTTTTCAAGGACGAGAAAATGTTCTATACGCTATTTTTATGAATCCTGAAACTAAATCTATTGTTGAAGCTTCAGGGCATATTTATGCGGGTACAAAAATAAATCGATGGTGTTCTTGAAAAAATAATTTTTTATGAATTATCAACTTTTAATTGAATCATATTCTTTTGGGAAATCTCTTTCTGAGCAAGAAATAGAACTTTTAGGTCTAGAACTTGAAACTCAAATCATGAACATTAATATATCAACAGATTTTGGCTGTTTTAAATCTGCCCCCATCCATATTTGCGAAGGTCTAAATTTAAAAAAAGATACATATTGGATTATGTGCCTTGCTGAAATATTAGATTTACATAAGCCCCCCAAATTTGGGAAAATGAATAGTGTGGTGGTTTTCGATTTACTTCTTGAAAAAGGACTTGTTATTGGTTAATTATTTAATTATTTGAGTATTAAAAAATAAGTTGTTTTTTCTTTTTTTTGATAACATTTACCTAGGGATAAGATAAATAAATGAAAAATTCTAATGAATTGATATTGGGAAATATAATTAAGCTAGCTAGATCAAGTGAAAAGAAATTTAAACTAGGAAATTTTAAAGGGGCAATAGATGACAAAATGAAGATTAATGCAATATTGAAATCCAAATGTTGTGATGAAAAAAATATTGAAAAATATAGAGAAGAATTATCTAGATTGTATTCCTCAAAATTTGATCTTATATTCGATCATAAGCTGAAAATTGATGAAATAAAGAGAAATGAAATAGTAAAAATGCTGGAACAAAAAAGTATGGAAAAATTAAAAAGTCTTGATTATAAAGGAGCAATAAAAGCCTTTAGGAGGGCAGAAAAATATTTTTCAAATTAAAATCAATATAAACCTTAGAGTTTTTACAAGACAATTAAATTTATAAGTTTGAGAATAAAAAATAATGAAAGGGTTGATTTTTTTTTCGGAATTAGTTTCTTTAAAGATATATGATTTTTATTACTAGAAATGGTTATGCCCCAATCTACATTGGAAAGCTTATTATTTTTTTTGATACTTTCTATTGTTGCAACTTACATTGTTAATTTAAAGTATTCTTCAAAACTGAAAATACAAAAGTAGTTTTTTAATTATCTTTTGACTTGATTAGATTTATTTCCCTGGATCACTCCAAGTATCTTTGTATAACCAGCTCAAAAAAGTAAGAGTAAGTATATTCCCAAATGCATAAGTTATTCCTAATAATGGGTCATAAATATTGGCAATAATCGTAGACATTATAAAGATTATTAAACCTGAAACAACCAAATCCTGAATGGGCAAATGGTTAAAATTTACCGAATTTATCATTTGAAAATTGTTTTTAATAGATTAAATTAATTATAAAACAAACAAAGTAACTTATTTATTTATAAGGCAATATCAAAGATATGAATAATTTTATAATTGCTACTCTAATTATAGTTTTTTCGTCATTATCGTATTTTAGTGTTTCTTTTTTAAGAAATTATAATTCTCTGGAAAATATAGAAAAAAGATGTATTCTTAAATTTGAAAAAGATTTTAAAAATAATTTGGAAACATCTCATGAAGAATGGAATCAAATTTTAGATTTAGCTGATAACAATTATTTAAATTGTATGGGAATATCTCAGTATTAATTATGGGAGAGGCAAAGAGAAGAAAAAATTTAGGTATTCCGCCTAGAGAAAAAACTGAAGATATAAAGTTACCTCAACTTGATAAAAAAGCCATACAGCAAAAAGTAAGGTCTACATTATATAAATATCCAATTGTCCCTTTTCTTTTTTATGGAGCTGCAATATTGATCCTAATAGGAGGATTGTTTTATGTTTTCAAATACTTCAATATATCTTAATTAAAAGGATTGTTAATTTTGATATTTATGATTTTTTGTCATCATCAATTAAAAAAAACTTGAAGGATAATAAATTAGCAATTTTTATTGTGCATAAATATATAAAGAAATAATAGATGAGAATTATTTACGATTGACACCATCATATTGTGTTGTAATTTTAGAATAAATTAAAACTATTTATGAAAAAAATAAATAAAAAATATGCTGAAATAATGCGTCAAGCTGATAATGCAGTTGGAAGAAAAGAAGTAGTTAGTTTATTAAAAACAGCTGCAATTATTATGTCTAAATCAGAGGAAAACTTAGCTGCTTAAATTTGAAAGCTATTTTATTAGGATAAACATAATACAATAAAGAATGATAGATGAGAATGCAGCCATAAAGATAAATGGTAATATCATGCCTGAGTTTAACCATCTCAAAAGTCTAATTTTTTTGTTAATTACTCTTGGCATTTTCCCTCAATCTCTTAATTGCAACTTAACAAATAAATAAATTGTGTAAATGATTAATTAATCTTTTTAAATTAAATTTTCTAATGAAAAATATTTAAATTTCATACAAATTTTTTATTTTGAAAGATATTTTTAGGTAATTTACAACTTGTATTCTTCAAATTTGTTAAGCAAAATTTGGAAACATTTGATTTCTAAATAATGATTAAAAATTTAAAAGGGAGACCTGACGAATTTAAAGATTATGATTTAGAATTGTTGCTTAAAATTATAAATAAGACATCACTCGAGAATAAAAAAGGTGATGATGAAGAACTATTTGTAGATGAAAATTGGAAAATTAATTCAAAAAATATGAGTAATATAATTCCTTCAGATAATTCAAATTTGAAAAGAATATTATCAGATATTGTTCCAAATAAAAAAATAGTGATTCAGAATAATAATGATGGGTCGCAAACAATTTTCTTATCCTAATTAGAGAATTAGTAAAAGCTTATTTATCCTTTTTATTCAAAATTTATTTTTTCGAGAAAAATTAGTGAGAATTACTCTCGCAGAATTTTTTTTTTGATGTTATCATTCATTAACGTTCATCCAAGTTTATATCTCTGGACGCATGAAATGGGAGTAGGGAACGGGATTCTCATTAACTGCAAAAGACCATGAATAACCTCTTACAAATAAGAGAAAAAATCAAAAGAGCCAATAGGCTATATGAAGCCCAACTTTTGGCAACTAAAAGTGGAGAAGTTACTCCATATAGAAGATCCGTCTTTAAGGAAAGAATCAGTAAAACACAAAAAGAAATTAAATTGAAAGACTCAAAAAATTAAATTCTTTTTTGAAACTGATCAATAAGAGGGGGTTTATTCCCTCTCTTTTTTTATTTTTATAAAAACAACTTAATTATTAATTAATTTTTCCGATTATCGATTATTAAAAAGAAAATAATTTTGATGTTTTTACTATTGCGTTTAGATATATAAATGGCAAATTTAACTCGTATATAAAATGTAAATAAAGATGTTAAAAAAGAAATATAAACAATTTAATAAATCACCCCATAAATCAAAGTTAGATCAAGTCTTATGGTTTATAGAGAATTATTTGCCCCAGAAGAAAGATCGAGGTCTTCAAAAAAAATTGTATATGGATAATCTAGAAGCAGAGACTTTAAAAAAATTCTCCAAATCAGACTCTCTACGTTTTAAAACAGTATCTCCATTTACAAAAAATACGATAATATCTTTTACTTTTGGTAATTGGGCCTTACCTTACCTGAAATTGCTTAAGAAAATAGGAATAGCAAAGTAAGAAAATTCTAACGGATAAGGACAAGATTTATCCTAAAAATACAATTAAATAAAGATTATTAAGTCTCACAACGTTTTTTATAATTTTAAGGAGGAATACCTACTTTACATAAGGAAAACAATTGCTAAGTTTAAGATAAAAGATCTATTCATTAATGTTTCTAAATTATCTGCCTAGTGAAATGGTTGAAGTTGTTGGTTTAACAATGATTTTTTCATTTCTAGTTGGAACTATACTAATTTTGTTATTTACATCAGATCAGGCAAATACAAAGAATCTATATTTAAAGAAGGCTAAATAAATTTTAAATAATTTCTTTATCTATAAAGGACTTTTGTTTTTAATAAAGTTAACTCGCAGGTGAAGAAGATAATTTTTAATATTGATTTATAAATGAATTTAAGATTATGGGAGAAGCTAAAAGAAGAGAAAAATTAGGATTGCCACCTAGACAAAAAAAAGTTGAATTAAATAAATCTGATAGATACTTTTCATGGCTTCCAATTACTAAATCAAGAATTAAGAAATACCCTTATATGGGTGTAGCAACAATGGCAATAGGAGCGATAATATTCTTAGTAAGTGGGGGCGCAAATAGTATTAATTAGGTAGTTTTTGGGTTGGCTTAGGAAATCTCTAAGATTTTTTTTGTAATAGTTTAACGCCAGATATTATTGAGATTATTGAAGATATACCAAGAAATATCGAGTAAAAAGGTTGCAAATTAATAATGCTAAAATTGCCTGTATGCCATTTTATTAACCAAAAAGCATCTATTCCTAGTGGTTGAAGAATACTATAAATAGTTCCAGATATAATAGTAACTAGTAAAGGGATTGCTGAAATTGAGGTTATTTTTCTGTGCAATTTTCTTTGATTTGTTTTTAATTTTTCCATCTATTTCCTCAAATAGATATGTAATTCTTTTTCGTTTTTGCATGGCATCCATTTATCTTGATTCTTATGTATTCCTTCGCAACCAAGTTCTAAAGATCTTTTTTTGGCGTCGTCTTCAGAAATAAATTTACCCCTCATATGGGCATGCGAATAACTATTGAAATTTAGAGATAAGGAAAATAAAAAAATAAAAAATTTAAAATTTTTAAGAAAAATATGCATTATTTCAAATTAAGTATTTGTACTAAGGAGATATTTTATCAAATATTTTTGTTTTGCCAGTTTTACTAAACGAAACTACTTTGTAGTTCTCATAATAATGAGAGTGCGAGTCGTGAGAATGCATTTCCATCCCTGGAGAGCCAAGTGGCATACCTGGAACTGCTATCCCATTGATATTTGGTTTTTCTCTAAAAAGTTTTTTGATTGATTCAATCGGGACATGTCCTTCAATAGTATAGTTAGCTATTTGAGCAGAGTGACATGATCTCAAATTTTTAGGAATTTGATATTTGTATTTAATTACTGAAACATCCTCAACTATATTATCAACAACTTCTAATCCATTATCTTTTAAATGGTTGATCCATTTTTTGCAACAACCACATGATGCTGATCTGTAAGAAACAACTTTTGGGATATCTGTATTTTCTTGAGTTAAAGCTATACTCTTATATGGATTAATTATATTTGTAAAAAGAATTCCAGAAAAAATTAGACAATGTAAAAATCCTCTTTTCCTAAATATTTTATTAAGTGCCATACTAATTACGACTATTAGATTAAATATTCTAATCAACCATAAATGAAAATTTATTAAATTGCTAATTAATTAAAATTAAGACACTCATAATTGCCATTAAAAGATTTTCGATAAAACTAATAATTCCCAAAGGAGTTTTTGCATATCCACCAATACGTGCACAATTTAATTTTAATTTATCCAAATAAACAGCCTTAAATACTGAAATCATTCCAGAAATTCCTAAAATTAGGGCAATAAAAATAATTAAAGAGGGTGGAGAATAATTAAGAAAACTTATTCCAATTAATAATTCGCAAAAAGGATAAATATATATCCAGCCATCAAATTTAGAAGATATTAAATCATATTTCTTATAACTTGATCCAAAAGATTCAATATCCATAAGCTTGAGCATCGCTAAAAGACAAATTGATATCCCCATAAAAATTTGGAAACTTTTAAGCAATGAAATGGTTATCAGAAATGATGTACTAAAGACTGCAATTAAGGGTGTAAATGGCCTAAACTTCATTTTTAACTTTTAATGATAGAGTCACAAATACTAGATGGATTTGATTGTTTAAGTATTTTTAGTCTTTTGATAAGTTTGTCTCGATCTATTTGATGTTTTAAATATTTAATACATAAATTTTTTTCCTGATATACCTCTGCTATTGGAGCAATCTTTAAAGCAATAGCAAAAGTACCAATAACTAAAATAATGTTCGTAGCTAGTCGAATATTTGGTCGAAAATTTGATCTCATTCGTATTCTTTATTTCTGTCAATAACTTCCCTTAAATATAAATCTTTTAGCTGGTCATTGTATCCATTTTCTTTTGCAAATTTCTCTAGTTCCCTCAACTATTTTCTAATCATTAAGCAGATTTGGATATATTGTTTTTCATATCTTCAATTTGGTTGATTAATTCATCTAACCATTCTGTATTATTTTCGGATCTTTTCTGAAAATATTTAATTTTAGGTTGGTTTATTTCTAGTGTCTCATAATCTCCACTCATAAATTACCCCTAAATTTATACTCTGCATAATTTATCTTGAGAGATTATGCATATCAATAGGTTCTATTACTTGTTAGATATTTGCTATGAGTAACAAGTCGCTTTTTATTAGTATAAATATCAAGGAATTTATCTCTAAAAAATATGGCAACTAATGAAGAACTAGAAAAAAGAATTGAGACTTTAGAAAAAGAAGTACAACATCTAAAAGCTGTTCTGCAATATCAAATGAGAAATAAGAAAAAGTGATTCTTATTGCATAGCAATTACTTTTGGTCAGATAAGCATTTTCTCTTGGTTGTTTTAGTTAGGTATCTAATGAAAAAGCTAAATATTAAAATTTAGTCCATTATTAATCACTTAATGAAAAAATAACTTTAGTCATTGATATTTAGAACATATTTGCTTTTATATATATAAAACTACTTGATATGATTAACTCAATAGCTATTACATTGTTATTATTAGGCTCTTTAGTTGCTTACAAAAGACTCAAAAGAAAGAAACGGCAATTTCACGCACCACCTACAAATCAGCTTCCTAGTTGAAGATTAAATTCCGTCTTCATCTTCTCCAAAAGGATTATATCTAATATCCCAGATGAGAACTACTGCTATAGCAAAAAGCAATAGACCAAAAATAACTTGAGGAGGAGGAAATAACATCAATCTAATATAACAATTATCAATAAGCTTTGCTTATGAAAATTTTAAAGGGTAATCGATATTGTTTGGTTCTAAATGTTTTACATAACATGCTGTTGTGCAATCTACTCCCTCACTATTGATGCTACAAGAAGTTATACATTCAAAAAAACTTTCCAAAGCATCTGAATCTTTAATATTTGAATAAATGTCATTTTTCATGTTCAATCTTCTATTCTGAAACTTATTTAGCAATTAATTTTTAATAATGTCAAATTTTAGGTAAAGTACCTATTCTCTATTTTTTAAAAAAATTATTGAATCTATAAGTTTTTTCCACCCTTCCTCTAATAGTCTTTTATATTCTTTTCTCGCACCTTCGATAGATTCAACCCTAGAGCCTTTCATAACTGGCTTACTTGATCGCTTAAAAACGCAACCATAGAGATTAACATTGCATTAATCATAGAAGAATTCTTGGAACTATCTTCAAAAGGTTCAAATACTTTAATCCTAGATCTAACTTTATTGATTAAAGTAAATTTTTCCATAAAAAAAGGGCGTTAGCTTCGCCCCAATCAAAAACCGAGATAATCCCCATCACCCAGCTCTATAAAAATCTTAGCACTACATATGGTGTTTGTAAGTATTTAAAATTACCTATTGATGGGGTTGTTTGTTTCTGTTTAATTTGTCATTATAGAAGTCCCCATCACCTAGGCTCGTAAGAGTCTTTTTTTTTTGCTATTTCCTTTTAGGCTTAAGCCTTTTTAATTTGTGTTTAAAGACTTTTTATTTAATTTTTAAATTCGATAATTAATAATTAAAAAAAATAATTTTATTCATGCAAACTTACATAGTTCACTGGCAATTTCCAGATCAAGAAAGTCATATGCAAGGGGCCGAAGCTTTTGCGGGTTTTGTTGAAGGAGGATGCGAAGGTGATGAATTTGATGGTTTTAAAGTTCTTAATCGAGTAGTAAATCCTGAGGGAGCTAATGGTTGGGCAATAGTTGAATCTTCAAACCATCAAAACATTTGGAAATGGAGTAGTATCTGGGTCGATAATTTTGGCGTAGAAATTGAAGTTACGCCAGTACTAACGGATAAAGAATTTCTTTCCGTACATAAAGAAATTGCAGCGGCTTCTAACTAATAATTAGTCTTTTGTGTGTTTGACTGTGAATTTACTATAAAAGGATAGTACATGTTTTTTTTGGGAAAATTTTCTCCCGAAAAAATTGAAAGTCAATACAATTTTATAAAAATGCTTTATCTAAACCTGAAAAGTATAGAGATCCATTTAATGCAATAAAAAAAGATATTGCATATATGCCTATAGAGCTTTAAAAAACTTGAGGAAGAAAAAAATCATTTATAAATGAATCGCAAGTGGCATTCACCATAATCGTTAATTTTTAAAAATTAGTAAATAGCCATTCTCGTAAACTAACCAAGAGAGTCTAAATCTCTTCGACGGTGAACTGTATTAACATAATCTTGTGGAACTTTCTGTTCTCTCATTAAATCTGCAATTGTTGGATAATCTTTTGCATTATCAAGATCTCTTGTATTTTTATCTTGAATTGCAAATGGTGATCTTTTAAGATTCATAATTAATTTCCGAAAAATTTTTGTTGGATTCTGATTACAGATCCTGGATTGTCATGTAAGTAAGAGTTAAATTCTCTCGCAAGCATTAGGCAATCGTATGCATCGCGCGCATAGAAGCCAACTTCATATGTCTTATTTGTTGAATCTTTGTAACTCAACACATATTTATTGCAAGTTTTATGGTGTTGAAGGCATTTAATTTATCTTTGTTACCATTTAGTTCTAACTAGGCATGCTTATCAATCGACTATTAAAAATGTACGGTTTAAGGCACTAACATATACGGATAGAGGACCAACAATTTATTTAAAAAATAAATATAATCTCGAAGTATATCTCGCAAAAAAAGACAATATTTAATTTACTTCTAGAAAACTATTTTCATTGGAATTCTGTTTTTGCGAAAAAACCTTTTTAGATGATATTTTTTGTAAACAAATCAAATAACTTGCTAAATTAGTGTGTTTCAGATTAAAAATATATTTTTCTCCATCATCACCATTGTCATCATTATGGAAAAAAGAGATTAATACCTAAACTCCTCCAAGTCCCAATAACATAGTTAAATAAAGAATAAGATCTGTCATAATTTAAATTCGAAACATTTAAATTTAATATGAGGAAACTTTTCAATATTTATATTTTCTTTTAATTATTTAGATGATAATCTTTCTATGAAAAAAATTGTTTTTTTTGAGAAAACTGAAAGTAGATCTAGAATAAGGAAAGTTAGCTGCTTTTTAAAAGTTATTTTTAAAATATTCTAAGTATCAATGTGCGGAAGATTTGAGCTGAAAACTAAATTTGAGAATTTGCCAAAGGTTTTGAAACAAGACTATCCAAGTGGTCTTGATTATAAATACGAGACTCAAAATCTTATAACACCTAATGATCCTGTGCTTGTAATTAAAAACGAAGGAAGAATTAAAACTACTTTTATGACATGGGGCTTTATTTCTCCTTGGGCGAGAGACCCATTTGATAAAGAGAGACCAAGACCATTTAATGCAAGATCAGAAACCGTAGAAGAAAAACAATTATTTAGTGGAAGTTGGAAACATAAAAGGTGCCTAATACCTGCGAGCGGTTTTTTTGAAAAAAAATATCGCGTTCGAAAAGCGAATTATGAGACTTTTTGGTTGGGAGGAATTTGGAGTAAGTGGACCTCGCAAGATGGTGCAGAACTTGAGAGTTGTTGCGTTTTAACAACTAATCCAAATGATTTAATTAAACCTTTTCATCACCGCATGCCTGTGATCGTTCCTAATGGATATGAGGAACAATGGACAGAGCAAGTTAAAGATGCAGATGAATTAAAAGGATTATTAGCAATCATAATGAGTTGGTCCCCCGATGGTTGGCTAGTAGAGGATGTCAAGAAAAAAGAAACTGATCAAATGAGTTTGTTTTAAATGGAACGCTTACTAATTCCAAAGTTAGATTAATGGCTAAATCTTATTGGTTGATTAATTCAAATAGTTCAGAAGTTAAAAGATTTATGAAAAACGATAAGAGTATTGATGGAGTTTTTGAGTATATGTTTATAGATACTGGAAAAATAGCGGTGGGATTAGGAAACAAACCACCAGTAATGATAAATACAGTTTCTGTTGAAATAGATTTAGCTAGAGAAATTTATCAAAGATTACTGTCTAAGGGATGGAGGAAAATTGAAAAAAATTGGTAGTAAAAAGAGAGATGGATCTTTGCGATAGAAATTATTGATGAAAATAATTTGAAATTAAATAATGAGAATATTAACTTAAATTGACAGCCGATCTAAAATATGAAGAGATTAGTAAATCATTAAATTTAGTGCAGATAAAAATGAATTATCCAAAATGGCTACCAGAATAAATAAATATTTAAGTGAAGTCGGTTTTTGTTCTAGAAGAGAAGCAGATAGATTAATCTTAGAAGGAAAGGTAACAATTAACGGCAAAATTCCAGAAATTGGTGCCAAAGTAGAAGAAAGTGATCAAGTAGAAGTTAAAGGTCAAAGAATAGAAAAATCAAAGAGACAAAAAAACGTATACTTAGCTTTTAATAAACCTGTAGGAATTGTTTGCACAACAGATAGAAAAGTAGAACCCAATAATGTCATAGATTTCATTAAATATCCTAAAAGAATTTTCCCTATCGGAAGATTAGATAAACTCAGTGAGGGATTGATTTTTCTAACTAATGATGGAGATATCGTAAATAAAATACTCAGAGCAAGAAATAATCATGAAAAAGAATATATTGTAAAAGTTAATCGTCCGATTAATAGCGACTTTATTCAAAGCATGAGTAATGGAGTTGAAATATTAGACACAATAACTAAAAATTGTTTTGTAAAACAATTGGGTCCAAGAAATTTTAAAATAATCCTCACACAGGGACTTAACCGCCAAATTAGAAGAATGTGCGAGGCCTTAGGATATAGAGTACGGTCATTAAAGCGTGTAAGAATTATGAATATTGAGCTAGACGTGCCAACAGGAGAATATAGAGAACTTAGTAAAGAAGAAGTCTTAAAATTAAATGGATTACTCGAAAATTCCTCAAAAACATATGACTAATCAAAAAAACAATGTAAGTAATTGGGAAGTTAAAGTAAATTGGTTAACAAAATGCCAGATTTTAATTTTCGACTTTGGAAGAAAAAATTAGAATAGTATGAAAAGCTTATTATCAATACCACTATTAGTTAGTAATTGAGAATTATTTGATCACTTTTTAAGGATTACCAGCCTTAGCTCTATTTTTTTGCAATCTTCCTAGGTTCTTCTTAAAAGCTGAGAAATTAATTTTTCTATTTTTCTTTAATTCTTTTCTAGTTGTCATGACAGGTGGTTCTTTGCCAATGTAGAAGTTAATCTCCCCAGAATCAGTAAACTTATATTTAAAAAAATTGATCTTCATTATTTGTATTTAGATAACCCTTTCCACCTTGATTTAGTTAAATTAACTATCAAGTAAGACCTAGCCATTACTTTTTAAAAAATAAAAGTCTACTTTCCAACGTATTACGAAATAACTACGTGCGTTATATCCATACAATTCAAGAATTTGAATATTTTTATAGCGAAATGGTGGTAATTAGCATCATTGAAAAATGCTCAAAGAAAATAAATAGCAAATGCAGTTATAACGAACGCAGCATATTGAAGACAATGAGTTCAAGAATTATCTAAACCTTTTCAAATTAGAATTACTCATTTAAAGAATTGGATAAGCTATCCATCCAAATAAGGTATAGTTAATAATGACAGCCATGAACCCTATCATTGCTAACCTTCCATTGGTTCTTTCAGCAATAAACCAATAAGTATTTGGCCATTCAAAATTTGCCCCCACATTGGATTTTTGATCTTTTGAAATCGTTTCTACTTTAGGAGTATTTTCCATGTCAAGATAATAATTACTATCTGGGTAAAAGCTTTCGCTTGAAAAGTTATCTTTGAATTTACTCACTATAATAAGAAATTTAATTTATACATATATTAAAAAATTAAAAGGCTAAATAGGTTTAATAAACATTTTTATTATTTAATCGCTATGTAATCTCTAAGTCTCATTTCTTCTATTGCCAAGTAACAAGAAAGACAGGTTGGAAAACCACTCGAAGACTTGGATTATTATGGTCGGGTTGACAGGATTTGAACCTAAGACCTAGTTCTCCAAAACCACTAAGGGAAAATACTAAATAAATCTAAAAAGAATATTCCTCATCATTGGCAATAATTTAAATCCTTTTTTAGATTTTTCTTTTGGAAGAAGAAAATTTTTGCAATACTTATCACTATCTCCAACAAGCTTTTCTAATTCTAATTTTGATCTTTTATAGCTTTGACTTTTTTTATCACCAAGTTGATAAGTGCACAAGAATTTCAATCTTTCATTTCTGATTACTGGCTGTAATTGTCTGATAAGAATAAATATTGTGAGTGAAAGGATTATGAAACCTGCAAAAATAATAAATGAGGAAAAAATAGGTGAAGAAAAAGAATAATTATTTTTCCTTTTTACTCTTTTTCTGGATTTGGAATGAACCTTTTTTCTTGTGGGAGTTTTTCTTCTATTAACACTATTACGAGATATTCTTTTAGTTCTTTTTTTAAACAAACTTCTTAAGGAATATGCTCATATTTTCTTTTATCGTTAAGAAGGTGACAAAACAAGTTCTGAATACATAAAAAGTTTTATAAAAAAACAGTATTAAAATTATTTATTTTTCTCTAGTTCTGTAAATTTCAAGCTTCCAGTGAAAAAATATTATTTTTAAGAAGATTTGATGATCATTATCATCAAATAATCACATACATTTTCAATTTAGAAAGGTTATTTACTTGATTTATTCCATATCAGCTGTATTGTTGGCGTAATAAAGAATTTATTTATTCATATTCAATAATCTTAAATTAGAAAACTAATTAAAGTTAATTTAAATACTATGAGCAATTTAAGATTAAAAGAATTATTAATTATGAAAAATGATTTTTTATTTAGAAAATTTAAAAAAAAAAATTAAATTTTTTGACTTGCAAAGAGTAATGTTTATTTATCCTCTAATTATTTCATACTAGAATGAAGAAGCTTATATCCTTTTGTTTATATGGTGACGATCCTTCATATATTGATGGTGCTATTTTAAATGCAAAAGCATCAAAACAAGTTTTCAAAGATTGGGAATTAAGATTTTATATTTCTGATGAGATTCAAAATAGTTTAGAGAATGAACTTCAAGCATTAGGTTGTAAAACAATAAGATTGCAGCGTAAAGCTTTTTGTGATTTTATGTTTTATAGATTTTTGCCAATTCAAGAAACTTACTATGATGCTGTGATTATTAGAGATGTTGATTCAATCTTAGATGAGAGAGATGAGTGGACTGTTAAAGAATGGTTGAAATCAGAATGTAGTTTCCATATAATCAGAGATCATCCTAATCATATGTTTTACATATTGGGAGGGTTGTTTGGTTATAGACCAAAAAGCAAAAAGATAAACAATCTTAACGGTCTTCTTAGTGAATGGAATAATTTTAATGAATATGGGGCTGATCAAGATTTTTTAGCGAGTAAAATTTATCCCATAGTAAGAGATGATGCATATATTCACTCGGATTTGGTAGCATTTGGGGACGAAGAAATAAATCCTATACTTTTTAAGCGAAATCAATTTTCTTGGATTGGGAAAAGATACTTATATGAAAAAGAATCCAACGAAGAATTACTGAAAGAAAAAATAAATTTAGGTATTAGAAGACTTCCTCTTATTAAATATAATTTACCTGTTAAGAAGTGTAATTATTTAAATTCTAAATTTGTTGTTTTAAAAGGTGTTGAGGGATTTTGTGATCGTTTGCAATGCTTACTTCAAGCTATAGAATATGCATCGCAAACACGAAGAATTCTTGTAGTTGACTGGAGAGATGAGCATTGGTCTCATAATCAAAGTGTAAAATTCTGCGAGTATTTTGATATTAATGGGGTAAAAAATATTGAGATTGAGGCCTTTTTAGAATTTTTTAATCAAAATAAGAATTCATTAAGAGTATTCCCTAAAGCCTGGAAAAATGAAATGAATAACTTTAATTTTATTGAATTCATGTCTAATAAAAGCTTTAGATTAAACGAAAATCAAGCTATTCTGCATGAAATTTCTAATGGGTGTAAATCAGATTTTGAAGAGGAAATTGTTGTTTATCCAGGAAGAGGTTTTAGAAAAAGTACTTATTTCTTGACTAATTGTTTAAGTCTATCGAAAGAATTAAAAGAAAATATATTAAATTTTTCATCTCAGAAAAATTTATATTATCGCTCCTATGACGTTATTCACTTGAGGGGTGGAAGTAAAAAATGGTTAGGGGGAAATGTGGCTGATTATTCACCAGTTAAGGATCTTCATAATCAATGGCAAAATGCAGATGAGTACGTCAAAGCAATTTGGGATATTTATAAATCTTTAAAATCATCCTTACCACTTTATTTAATGAGTGATTCTTTAAAACTAATAGAGATATGGTTGAAGAAATATAATTGTGGATTAGCTCTACCAAACTTAGTTTCAACCAAAGTAAGGGAATGTGGAATTCATAAGTTAAAACCTCAAGATTTATTCGAAATTCACTCTCCAAAAAAAAAGGATCTTAATTACGAATGTATAAGAGATTTTATAATTATGCTTAATTCAAACTTTCTTATTGGAGATGATGTCTCTTATTTTTCTAAAGTTGCTTTCAAGATTAAAAAATTAGGGATAGTAATTACAAAATTTCCTGATAAACCCTCATCATTTGAATTCTGATAGTTTATTTAATAGTAAGAATTAATATCCATAAAAAGTTTTAGAGTCGATATGGAAGCCAATGAATCACCAAAAATTTTATTTTTGAACTTTTTTAAACGATTATGCCAATTCAAAATTAAAACTTACAATTAGATCGTCAAAGTCCTTATCTCCGCCGTTTAAAGAGCTTTCTAAGCCAAATGCTCCGTCTCCAAAATTTCTAAAATGATTTAAACCATCTTCATTTGCTTCTTCAAAAGTAAAAAAAGTATTGCCTGATGAATTTATCGCGTAAGGAGCAATTAAATCATCTTCAGAGAATGTTTGGATATCTTTATCTCTTTTGCTCCTTGATGGAATTGAAGTATAAATATTGTTTGCAATCACCTCTGAAGCTCCATCATAATTGGTAACTACTTGAGTAATAGCATTTATATCTCTTGTAGATAATATTTCGAAGGGAGTAAACATATTTTCAGCATCTAAGGCAGCTTCTTTGTAACCAGGATCCCCTGGATTTATTAAATCGCCAGTATTAGGATCCAAAACAGCACCTTCTGAATTCTTAATAATATAAAAACCTATCTTACTATCATCTACTGATTCCCTTGTTAGAGAGACAATTCCCTTGAGATATCTTCCTGCTAAACTTGAAAAATCAAAAATTGTATTGTCGTTCATTTCATTTGAAATCAAGTTATTGATATTACCCAATTCATCCATTAGAGAAATAGAAACAACATTTCCCCCATTACTTAGTTCGGCTTCGGAGTTACTTAGATTCTTAATTTCTAGGAGATTAAATTTTTGACCAAATTCATCTATTGATGAATAATTTTCTAACAAAGATTCTAAAGTGTCATCTACAATCTCGAAAAGCACAATCTTTTGGCCATTAATCAAATTTATATCTTTCGTTATTGCAATATCAGTTATATCTGGGATTCCATTTCTTTCAAGATTAGATAAAAGTATATTTCCTCTGTTTTTTATTAAATCATAAGAAATTTCTTCATCTTCGTTTGGATTAAGTACTAAATAACCAATTTGATTGACACTTTCTGCTTTGGAAATGATTTCTGCTCTAAGATTAAGAGCTGCTTGAAAATCTGAATCATCTTGATCTTTAACTTGAAGAATTGAATTATTAATTCCAAATATGGGTTTTAGATCCACAGATGCAACTGTTGTTGGATTCAATTTCGTTGTGCCATTAATTTCTAGATCGATATCCTCTTCTTCTCCATCAACATATCGTACATGAACTATGTCAGCAGAACTATTATTATCAAGGTCATAAAATCTAGCACCTTGACTGGTTCTCGGATCATAATTAAAAGGCTTGATACTTTGAACCTCCCCAAAATTATTTTTAGATAGAGAATAGTAGCTTAAATAATTATTATCTCTTGAAATTTCATCAATAAATGGACCTAAGCCTGCAGAAAGTTCTACAGCATCGTTAATAGATGTGGTATCTAAATTGAGGGATAAATCTAGAGTGGTTTGTCCAATTGAAAAGTTTTCTAAGTGATCATTATTTGTTATGGGATTTGAAAGCCTAGAAAAACCAACATCCTCTACTAAATTTCCATGCTGAGTAGTAAAAATTTCCTCATTTAAAGAATCTTGAGAATTAACGTAAGATAATTTGTAATAATTATCTGTTTGATTTTCTTTCTCACCTATATCCTCAATTTCTACTGACAAATATTGTTCACTAAAGTTATTAAAATAATCAGTTGCTCGAATAGTGACCTCATGAATTCTATTTTTATCTATGTCTGAAGGTGTTTCAAAATCTGGGACAATATTAAAAACTAATCTTCCTGATGTTTCATTAATAGAAAAATCTGTAGAGTCATCACCTCCACTTATTGACCAATTAACATTTTCATCTGCTTCAAATGTGAATATATGAACTGAATTTTCTTTTAAATTAATTTGATTTTCAATATCACCAGCGATTCCCGAGGGTCCGATAATCAATGGATCTACAACATCATCTGTCGTAAAGGAAAGTGATGTTTTATCTTTAATTCCTGAGAAGGAATTACTTGAAGAATCATCAAAA
>CACJCK010000012.1 GCA_902591865.1 uncultured Prochlorococcus sp. | reverse complement strand
TTTCTTTATTAATTTCAAACCAAAATTTTACTTTTTTTAAAAATACATCTTTTTCTGAAGTAACAAAGAAATCTACATTTTCATAAGAAAGACTTTCAAAACAGGCAGTTTTTGGAATTGCAAAAGATTCATTGAATTTTTTTATTAATGCTAAAGATGGATCAATAATTTTTATATTTGAATCTAATTTTTTACTTAATAAGTCATAAATTAAAGGATAGTGACTACATCCAAGTATTAATTCTTCAATATTTTTGTTGATTAATGGTCTTAAGTATAAGTCTGCAAGATAATTTAACTTATCAATATTTAATTTTTCTCTTTCAATTTCTGATACAAATTCTGGGCATTCTTGCTGAAATATTATGGTATTCTCTTTTTTAGAATTTATAGCGTTTTTGTAATATGACGAACGAACAGTTGTTTGTGTTGCCAGAACACCAATTATTTGTTTATCAACTATCTCCGAAACTGAGTTAATAAGGTCAAAACAGGGGACCTTTAAATTATTTTCCAGGATATCAAGTGCGCATGCATTTGTAGTGTTACAAGCTACTAAAAGTGCATTTAAATTCTTATCAGCAAAAAAATTGCAAATCTCCTTTGCAATTGATCTTATCTCTTTAAAATTTTTACTGCCAAAAGGTATTCTATTTGTATCCGCCAAATAAAAAACTTCTACATCTTTACGTGTTTTTAGCAAAGAATTAAGGATAGTAAAACCACCTATACCACTATCAAATATACCTATTTTAAGCTTCATCCTAATTTATAGAGATATTCAAGGATGCCTTTTGTAATTGCATAAGCTAATCTTTTACGGTGGGTTGTTTTTTCTAATCTTCTTGCATCTAATCTCCCCGTTAAAAATCCAATTTCTACGAGAACTGCAGGCATCCTAGTATTTTTAATTACGTAAAATCTACCTTGCTTAACGCCTCGATCAGGACTCCCAGGAGAAACTCTTAGAATTTGTTTTTGAATTTTTTTAGCAAGTAACCTTCCTCTCCAACCTCTATAGTAAAAAGTTTCCAATCCATTAATATCCTTTCTTTTCCCTCTTGAGGCATTTGCATGAATACTTACAAAGATATCTGCATCCGTATTGTTAGCAATGGAAACTCTGGGAGGTAAATCCAAATCAACTTCATTTTTTCTGGTTAATCTTACTTTGACACCCTTCTCAGAGAGTAAATTTTTAACTATTTTTGAAACCTCTAGAACAACATCTGTTTCTCTAATACCACCAATACCTATTGCTCCCGGATCGGGTCCTCCATGACCTGGATCGATTACAACCTCAAACTTGTTTCGTTTTACATCTGGTAGTTTCAAGTAACCATAATTTTTTTTCTTATTACGAATTAAATTTTGATTTTCTTTAATATTTCCAGTTCTCTTAAAAACTTGACCTTCACTAATCTTTTGAAAAGTATATTTTGGGTCAAAAAGTTTGATTCTCCACCTGTTTTGATTTAAGCCAATCAATCGCCAAGTCAAAGGTTTCAAATAAGTCCCTTCCTTAAATTCAATTACTAGTCTTGTTTTACCCTTATTTGGTTTACCTAATCTAATTTCTTTTATTGGGCCATTCCCTTTTATTGTTCTAGGATTTTTTAATTCTCCTGGAAAATCTACCCAGAATCTATCTCTAGATATTTGATTAGCCTTCTGAAAGTATGCTTTTAAATTTGTATTAGATTTAGTTCTTAATTCTAAAACCCCATTATTGTTTATCGTCCATGCCGCAAGAGCACTTGAAGATTTAACTGGAAGGATTGAAGAATTTAAAAATAAAAAAATAGCTAAATAACGAAAAAGTTTATTATCTAAAAACTTTATCATTAGTTTGAAAACAACTTGTTTTTTTTATGTTTAAGGCTTGGCATCTGCTCCCGAATTTTCTTTACTCTTTCTTTATCCGCAGGTGCTATTGCCGCTCCCTGAGTTTTTCCGGCATCAGATAAAACTGTACCCCATGGATCAATTACCATTGCATGGCCATGACTTTGTCTTCTTCCATAATGAATCCCAGTTTGAGCTGGAGCAACTACATACGCTGTATTCTCAATTGCTCTTGCTTGTAATAGGATTTGCCAATGATCTTTTCCAGTAAACGCTGTAAAAGCTGCCGGAATCATAATTAACTCTGCACCTTTGGAAGACAAATATCTATAAAGTTCAGGGAATCTAACATCATAACAAATCGATAATCCTATTTTGCATAATCCCGGGACATCTACAACAGGTGGATACTCCTCCCCAGATAAAATAGTAGACGATTCCTTATATAAATTTCCATCTGGCAAATCAACATCAAATAAGTGGATTTTGTCGTATTTTGCCAAAATCTGTCCGTCCTTCCCGAATAGTACTGACCTATTAAAAGTATGACTGTCATCACCGGCAGGAACGGGATAACCTCCTCCTAAGAGAAATACTTGATACCTTTGTGACATGGTTTTTAGAAAATTCGAACACTTCTCTGACAATTCAGAAGCTAATCTAAGTTTTTCATCATCTTCACCTAAAAAAGCAAAATTCTCAGGCAAGCCTATTAACTCAGCACCTCTTCTAGCAGCTAATTCAATCTGTTCTTCTGCTTCAATAAAATTTGCATCAACATTTGAAGTACTCGTAATTTGCAATGCAGCTACCAAAAAATCAGTCAAGGCTTTACTCATAGTGAACCAATTCGTAAATCATGAGGCACGAATCACACCTCTTTCAACTTGAGCTGGAACAATATCTAAGCAATCAAGTTCAGAGCAACATTTAAAATCATCTTCATAATCTCCAAGACTTGTCAATCTTTTGCCATGGGTTGCTGTTTTTAAACATTTCAAAAGATCATTTTTCCAAAAATCCCAAAGTGCCAAAGCAGCTTGTAATTCGTCATTCAGAATATTAATTTTGAAATCACAGTTATGTTTGAGGTATGAGGCCAAAGCACCAGCAGCTAAAGAATCCTCAAGTGAATAAGAGCCTTCCCAACCACTACCAAGTATTAAAACATTTTCACTTTTTATTGAAATGATTTTTTCGGCAACTGCTTTCCTATTTGGAAGACCCATAGCAAATAGATGCTTAGCATTCTGAACTTTTTGCAATGATTTAGTCCCATTAGTAGTACTCATAAATAGTCTTTTACCTTTAACAACTTTTTTTGTAACTGATAAAGGCGAATTTCCTAAATCAAAGCCTTCAATCTTCTTACCGCCTCTCTCTCCAAGCATTAGTCTCTTTTCAGTTTGCCACTTAGTTGCAGATTCTTTCAATAAATCTAAATCTGCAAAAACTTGTATTGAATCAGCTCCATTTTTTAAAGCCCAAGAAATTGTGGTAGTAGCTCTTAAAACATCAATGACCACTGCAATGTCAGGACTTATTTCTGGAACATCCTTTGCAACGTGATAGTAAGTAAGATTAATAATCAAGTCCTTTTTTCTAATTTCATTATAGAAAACAGTTACTTAATTTGATTATTTTTTTTAAAAAACAAACTTATTGATAATATATAACTAATTTGTTTTTACAAACATCTTATCAAGTATTTAATTTGCAAATGAGTAATATCCGCAAAATAAATGGTGGAATTAATTTAAAAGGAAAAGTAAAAGTACCTGGAGATAAATCCATTTCTCATAGAGCTTTAATAATAGGAAGTATTGCTAAGGGTGAGACCACTATTGAGGGGTTTTTACATTCTGAAGATCCACTTTCAACTGCTGATTGTCTTAGAAAATTAGGTGTAAACATACCAGAAATAAAAAAAAATCAGCCTTTTACGATTTCAGGGTTGGGGCTTGATGGATTAAAAGAGCCCAAAGAAATTCTAAATTGTGGGAATTCGGGAACCACCATGAGATTATTAATGGGGTTACTTGCTGGTCAAGAAGGCAGGAATTTTATCTTGACAGGTGACATTTCCCTTAATGAAAGGCCAATGGGGAGGGTGGGCAAACCATTATCGTTGATGGGTGGAAAAATTTCTGGTAGAGAAAAAGGAAACAAAGCTCCAATCTCAATCGATGGTAATAAACTAAAAGGATGTGTTATTGGAACCCCTGTAGCGAGTGCTCAAGTAAAATCTGCAATCTTATTGGCAGGCCTCAAAGCTTCTGGAACCACTTCTGTTATTGAACCAGCATCTTCAAGAGATCATACTGAAAGAATGTTAAAAGCATTTGGAGCAGACATCAGTATCAGAGGAGAATTAGGAAGAAATGTAGTTATCAAGTCAGGGGGCAACTTAATAGGCCAGAGAATATTGATTCCTGGAGATATAAGCTCTGCTTCTTTTTGGATGATTGCTGCATCTATTGTTCCAAATTCAGAGGTTTTAATTCAGAATGTCGGATTAAATCCCACTAGAACAGGAATTCTAAATGTAATGGATTCAATGGGGTGCAATTTTGAAATTTTAGATAAATCCACTATTGCAGGTGAACCTATTGGATCTATTAAAGTAAAGACTTCAAATAATTTAAGATCATTCACTATTGAAGGCGATATTCTCCCAAAACTTATAGATGAAATTCCAATTCTTACTGTTGCTGCCTGTTTTTGTAATGGAGTTTCTGAAATAAAGGATGCACAAGAATTAAGAGTTAAAGAGACAGATCGATTAAAAGTCATGGCACGTCAGTTACAAAAATTTGGGGCTGAAATAACAGAAAAAGAAGATGGCTTAATTATAAAAGGGCAATCAAAATTTCATTCTGCGGAGGTAGACAGTGAGACAGATCATAGAGTAGCAATGAGTCTTGCTATAGCTTCACTTCTTGCCAAAGGCACCTCAAAAATCACGAGAGCAGATGCAGCTAGCGTCTCTTATCCCACTTTTTGGGAAGAGCTTGCAAAACTAACTAACTAGGCTAAAAAGTTTTTGTCTGAATTAATTGAAGTTTTAACTAAAGATGGTAGTTACTCTTTAAGAAGTGTGTTTTTTCAAGAGAACTTTCATAGTTTATTGGGCGCATTGGGGGAAACAAAGTTAAAGTTTACATCTACTTCTAATTTGCAAAGATTTAAGGGCAAATCTCTTAATGTTTTGGATATATGTTTTGGTTTAGGATACAACTCAGCTTCTTTATTAGATGAATTAATTAAACAAAAATCTTATTTAAATTTATATGCTTTAGAGATTGATAAAAAGCCTCTTGAATATTCGCTGAGCAACAAATCTTTCCTGAAATTATGGGCTCCAAAAGTTAAAAGTATATTTGAATCATTGTACCGGAAGGATTATTTTGAGGATCAATTTTTTACATGTAGAATTTTATGGGGGGATGCTAGAGAAAAAATTAACATTATTCCTTCATCCATTAAATTCGATCTAATTTATTTAGATGGTTTTTCTCCACAAAAATGCCCACAAGTTTGGACAATTGAATTCTTATCCAAGGTGGTAGAGAAACTTAATTCTCAGGGTTATTTAATAACTTATTCTTCATCAGCAGCGGTAAGAAAGACATTAAGAAATCTTGGATTAGAAATTTTTACCATCAAACCATATTTTAATGAAAAAACTTTTTGGAGTCAGGGTACTGTTGCAATCTCGAGATTATATAAGAACAAATTGGAACCTAATTTCAACTTAGAAAAGTTATCTGTCATGGAAGAGGAACATCTTTTAACTAAAGCGAGCATTCCCTATAGAGATCAAGATTTGAACTCAAGTAAAGAAGATATCATTAAGAAAAGATTAAATGAGCAATTATCATCAAATCTATTATCTACAAAGAAATGGAGAAAGAAATGGGGAATGACGAAGTCGTCCCTTAAGAGTTAGATTTATATATATATTCAAAAAAATATGTTAAGTGTTGCGATATTGGCTGCAGGTAAGGGCACTAGGATGAAAAGCTCATTGCCAAAAGTTTTACATAAAATTTCTGGGAAAAGTCTTTTGCAGAGAGTAATTGATTCATGTTTTGAATTAAATCCTGATCAAATTTTCGTAATTACTGGACACAAATCAAAAGAGGTACAAGAGTCAATAACAGACAATAAAAAGATCCAATTTGTTATCCAAGATCCCCAATCAGGAACTGGTCATGCTATCCAAGTACTTTGTAAAGCAGTAAAAAAAAATGAAGGTAAACTTTTAGTACTTAATGGGGATGTCCCTCTCATCAAGCCTGAGACTCTAAATAGGCTTATAAATTTACATGATTTTAAAAATGCAGATGTTTCTTTAATAACCACTAAGAAAAAAAATCCTTATGGGTATGGCAGAGTTTTTTTGGAGGGGGATTTTATCCAGAGAATTGTTGAAGAAAAAGATTGCAATGATTTAGAAAGAGTAAATCCACTAATAAATGCAGGTGTTTACTGTTTTAACTGGGGTAACTTGTCAGAAATAATTAATACCCTGCAAAGCAATAATAATCAAAAGGAGGTTTACTTAACAGATTCAATACCTTTGCTAAAAAATTCCTTAAGCTTGGAGATAGAAGATAATGGAGAACTTCAAGGAATTAATAACAGAATTCAACTATCAGAGTGCGAGGAAAGTATTCAGAATTCAATTAAAGAAAAGCATATGCTTAATGGTGTAACTTTTATAAATAAAGCAAGTTGTTCAATTAGTGAAGAAGCTGAAATTGGCAAGGATGTAATCATAGAGGCTAATACACATATAAGAGGAAATACGAAAATAAATAGTCATTGCATTATCGGACCAAATACTTTTATTGAGAATTCTAATGTGGGATTACATTGTGAAATCTCCAATTCCACCATTTATGATTCGCAAATAATAGATCATATAAAGATTGGTCCTTACAGTCATATAAGACCTAACTCCAAAATATCTTCCTTTAGCAAAATAGGTAATTTTGTTGAAATCAAAAATAGCCAATTAGAGGAAGAATCTAAAGTAAACCATTTAAGTTATATTGGTGATTCTATTATTGGAAGATCTACAAATATTGGAGCAGGTACTATTACTGCAAATTTTGATGGTCAGAAAAAACATCAAACAAAAATTGGTAAAAATTCCAGTATTGGTGCGAATACAGTTTTTGTAGCGCCAATAAATCTCGGGGAATCAGTTACAACAGGAGCTGGTTCAGTGATCACAAAAGACTCCAAAGATAATTCATTAGCAATATCAAGAACTAAACAAGTAAATATAGAAAATTGGGAAAGAAAGAAATCCTAATCTAGTTAATTAATTCAATAATTTTTTCAAGTTGCCAACATCTGCTCCCTTTAATAAGAATAGAATCTCCTTTTTTTGTAGATTTGTTTATTTCTTGAGGTACATCTTTAATATCATTTAAAACTAAAAATTTTTTCTTATCTTTTAGATAATTGGAGTAAATTTTTTCATTTTTTTTATCGCAAACAAAAAAACACTTTTCTATATCTGAATTATTTATTAAGTTGAATATTACCTTGTGATATATTTCAGATTCTTTTCCCAATTCTTGCATACTTCCAAATATGAAATATTTATTTCTCGGTTTTTCAAGCAGGGTTTTAATACATGCTTTTACTGACTCTGGAGAAGCATTATATGATTCATCATATATTGTTGTTTTTAGCGATTTAACAATTTTATTCCTTCCACCTAAACTTACAAAATCAAATTTATTAAAACTTGCAAAATCAATGCCTAACTCTTTAGCAACTGCATAAGCAAATAAGAAATTCGAAGCATTGTGAAATCCCTCCAATGAAATTTCAAAGATATTTTCTTCAATTAAAATTGTTTTATTCAAAGGATTATAAAAACCTCGCAAATTATCATCGCTCTTAAAATTCTCTTTTTGATTTTCTATATTCAACAGCTCTACTTTTATTACTCTACCTTTCCAGTATTCTCTCAAAATTTTTTCAAGAAGTTGATCATTTTCTGGAATTATTACAACTCCTTTGGGATTTAAAAATTTACTAATTTCACACTTTGCATGAGTAATATTTTTTTTCGAGCCTAACAATCCAATATGAGCTGTGCCAATGTTAGTAATAACTGCAATATCGGGTTCACTATATTTAGATAAATTCTCGATCTGTCCAAGACCTCTCATCCCCATCTCAAGAACTAAAACTTTATCTTCTATATCTGTAGCAAGAATAGTAAGACCAACTCCAATATCATTATTGAAATTTGCATAAGATAATTTAATTCTTCCAAGTCTATTTAAAACTCCACCAATCATTTCTTTTGTGGTCGTTTTACCCACTGAGCCAGTTATTGCAACAACTGGAATATTTAATTTTTTTCTTTTTAGCAATGCTAATTTTTGAAATGCCTCTAGTGTGTCATTTACAACCCAATAAGGAAAATTTCTTGGAAGAAATCTCTGCATCCCTTTTTTAATTACTACAGATTTAACTCCTTTATTTAAAACCTCTGGAAGAAAACTATGTCCATCAAAATTTTTACCTTTGATAGCTATAAATAGATCAGTTTTTAATAAAGTTCTACTATCAATACTTATATTCTTAAAATTTAAAACATCTCTTTTCCCCTCGTTCAGATTTCTAATATCCCCCAAAACATCGTTTAATTCTGATAAAGAGAATTCCATTAAAAAATTAAGTCATACTTTTTTTAAAGATGGATCAGCTGATTGTCCGTAAGAAAATTTTTCAACTTCAGCAACATCTGGCGATGGTTCTTTTATTCCGCAAACATCCTTATACATAACTTCGTATTCAAGAGCTGATCTTTGCCAACTAAACTCTTGGCTCATGGCTCTTTTCTGCAGTAATTGCCAACTATCTTTATGTCGAAAGGCTTCCCATGACCTTACTAAAGAAGTATAGAAATCTATAGGTTCAAAGCGATCAAAGCAAAATCCCGTACCATTATTATTTTCTGGGTCATGAGGTAAAACTGTATCAACCAAACCTCCAACTCGCCTAACTATTGGAATAGAGCCATATCTCATAGCGAGGAGTTGACTAATCCCACAAGGTTCAAATCTACTTGGCATTAGAAATGCATCTGAGCCACCATAGATAAGCCTTGATAAAGAATCATCATAGGTAAGAAATACTGAGAATCTTCCTGGGTAATCTAATGCCAATTGCCATAATCCAGACTCTAAATATCTATCTCCAGTCCCTAAAACAGCAATTTGAGAATCTGTATAGGCTAATAGTCTTCTTGAAACTTGTAATAGTAAGTCAACCCCTTTCTGATCAACTAACCTACTGACCATACCTAAAAGATATTTTTTAGAATTAACTTCGAGACCCATTTCTCTCTGCAGAATTTTTTTATTTTCTAGTCTATTTTCTAAATTCTTAATACTGAATTTTGCAGGTAAAACTGGATCTTTGGCCGGATTCCATTCATCAAGATCTATGCCATTGAGAATTCCCCTTAATTTACCTGAAATGTAATTAAGTAATCCTTCAAGACTTTCCCCATATTCATAGGTTTTAATTTCATCTGCATAAGTCGGAGAAACAGCATTGACCCTATCTGCGTACAACATTGCCGCAGCCATTGTGTGGTCTCCATGCATATACCAAGGACACCAAGTCATTTTTTCAAGTTTCCACCTCCAAGGGCCTTGGTATTTTAAATTATGAATTGTGAAGACAGTACTAATTTCGGGGTCCTGATGCATCCACACAGGAATCATTCCAGTGTGCCAATCATGGCAATGGAGAACTTGAGGTTTCCAACAATTCCAGGCAAATTCAGCAGTGGCACTCGCAAAAAATGTAAAGCGCCAGTCCTCATTTTCGCCTCCGTATATTTGGTCAGAGTCAAATGTTGGATGACCCACAAGGTAAATCACAAAATCATGAATGGGATGCTTTGCTTCATATACGGCGAAATCAGTGCCCATTGTATTTGCTCTAAAGACTGGTTCATTCGATACCTGTAAAAGACTCCACAATTTTCCGTAACCTGGAATTATCACCCTTACATCGTGACCAAGTTTTATCAAAGATGGAGGTAACGAACCAACCACATCTCCCATACCTCCAACTTTGATCATTGGAGCACATTCAGCAGCGGCAAGAAGAATTCTCATTGATAATTATTTAAAAAAGTTCTTTTGAAAAATAAACTAGGGTGTCCACTTATAGTCAGAAAAGTCTGGTGGACGCTTTTCAAGAAAGGCATCTCTACCTTCTTGAGCTTCTTCAGTCGAATAGAATAATTGAGTTGTGTATCCAGATAATTCTTGAATACCTGCAATCCCATCATTCTCCGCATTGAATGAAGCTTTAAGAATACGAATAGCAGTTGGACTATTTCGTAAAATCTCTTTTGCCCAGATTACACCCTCAGCTTCTAATTCTTCAATCTTTGTAATTGCATTTATCAAGCCCATCTTAAGAGCTTCCTTGGAATTATATTTTCTACACAAAAACCAAATTTCTTTTGCTTTTCTTTGCCCAACAAGTCTTGCCAAATAACTAGATCCAAAACCTGCATCAAAACTTCCAACTCTTGGACCTGTTTGACCAAATATTGCATTTTCAGAGGCGATACTGAGATCACAAATTAAATGAAGTACCTGGCCTCCTCCAATTGCAAAACCGGGGACTAAGGCAATAACCACTTTAGGCAAACTTCTTATTAATCTTTGAAGTTCAAGTACATTTAATCTCTGCTTCCCTTCATCATTTTTATATCCATTTTCACCCCTTATACTCTGATCACCTCCAGAACAAAAAGAATAAATACCTTTCTTGTCAGGTCCCGCACCTGTAAAGAGAACTACACCAATAGTTTCATCATTTCTTACGATGTCAAATGCATTAATGAGTTCATCTACAGTTTGTGGTCTAAATGCATTTCTTTTTTCAGGCCGATTAATTGCAATTCTCGCAATTCCCTCATCTGATATGTGAAACAATATATCCTCATAAGATTTGCATTCTGACCAATTTAAAGTTGTTTTACCAGGTAATACTTTCATGAAACCTAATTATTCAAAAATAGAAAATGATAAATTTAACTGCCAATTATTTTTTCTAGCAGGGCATTTTTTTCACAAATTTCATTTTCGGGATCAATATCAACTTTAATTATTACAGATTTCTGGATAGAAATGCTCCAATCGAATGCCTCTCGTAATTTTTTAAAATTTGAAACACATTTAAAGTTTACTTGATAGCCCTCTGCAAGTTTTGGCCAGTTTATTTTTTTTGGCATAATAAAAAGTTTTTTTAATTCATCTTCTTTTAAATTTTCTTTATAAATACGATTAAATATATTTCCGCCATTATTATCTATCAGAAGAATTGTTAAATTCATGTCGATTGAATTTTCAACCAGCCAACCGTTTATATCATGAATAAAAGCCAAATCTCCAGTCACAAGAAGTAGAGGATTTTTAATTCTAGAAATACCTAATGCAAGAGATAAAGTACCGTCGATACCAGAAGCTCCCCTAAAGCTGAAACAATTTCTTGTTAAAGTTCCATTCTCAGAAAATGTAAGCCAATCTCTAATCGGGCTACTCGCGGAGAGCATTATAGGATTTTCAGCTGGCCAAAGTTTTGGGACAAGATTTGCAAGCATATACTCAGTAATTTGATTATCTTGTTTAATTTCCTGTCTTAAAATTTCTTTAATCTGCTCGCCTTTCTCCATCAGATCTAGAGCCATCGGCGTAAGAGACTTTTTGTGTTTTTCGTTAATTGATAATTTGTCTAACAATAAGGCAGTAAAATTTGTTAGTCCAAAATCATATTCAAATGATTTTTTTATAGGGTCTAATTTTCTATAGTTTTTTTCTTTTATAAGAATTTGTATTCCTTCGAAGTTTATTAAAAACTTTTCCAAATCAATTGAGGATGACATAGGGCCAAGCCTCAAAAGTTGATGACAATTTATTGAATTTTTATTTTTCCTTAAGACTAATTCCCAATTCACAACTAATCCTCTCAAATTAGAATAAACTCCTGAAACAGGATCAGCAAATACTGGCCAACCAGTAATTTGTTGTAATCGTTCTAAAGATTTATTGAAAGAATTTAAATCATTTATGGAACCTTGATACGGACCTACCAAAATAATACCGGATTTATCTAAATTTAAACTTTTCGAATTTTCTAAGAATTTGTTTTTATCAGACTTTATTTCAACTTCCTGAAATATATATTTTTTCTTTAAATAAATTCTCTCAAAAACCGCTAAAACATTTTTTTTATTCAAAAATGAAATACCTAAAGGCTTTTCAATAGGAATATTTAAATGAATAGGACCAGGGAAAGTTGATATTTGTTTCTCAGTAATTCGAACTAAATTCAAGAGTTCATTTTCTTGTGTTTCATGAAGTCCATTTAGATTTGTACTTAAGACCCTTCTGCAGACTGAACTCAAAAAATCTTCTTGATTTACTGTTTGATTAGCGCCACAATCTTTTAATCTTAAGGGTCTATCAGCTGTAAGAAATATAATACCTTTACAAGATCGGTCTGCCTCAACTGCTGCTGGCAATAAGTTACTTACGGCAGTCCCAGACGTGGTAATAACTAAGGAAAGATTACCTGATGCAGCAGAAATTCCAAGAGAGTGAAATCCCGCAGATCTCTCATCGATTGAATTAAAAACATTTACCAGCCCTAACTTATTTAATTCTCCCGCAGCTATTGCTAAAGGCGCTGATCTGCTACCGGGACATACTATTAAATTTTGAACTCCTATTTTTATAAGAAGATTCAAAAGTTGTAAACTTCTAAGAAAATTTTTGCATTCAATAGATGATGTCATAATTTATATAAATGCTTTGGGATTTCCCTTATAACTGAATTAAATAAAACATGTCTACAACTCAAGAAAAAAGAAATTCAATATTAAAGGATTTAAAAAATCTTTTAATATGGATATCTATAGCTTTGATTATACGATGGCAGGTTATAGAGCCAAGATGGATCCCATCCGGTTCAATGCTTCCAACTCTTCAAATACAAGATAAAATTCTTGTTGAGAAAGTAACACCCAAAATCACATCCAAATCAAATCTTTCAACATTAAAAAATAAAATAGTTGTTTTTAACGTTCCAGAACAATTAATTAATACTGGTTATGAGGCAGATACTGCACTAATAAAAAGAGTAATTGGGATACCTGGAGACAAAGTAGAAGTAAGGAATGGTAACCTTTACTTAAATGATATCGCTCAAAAGAATTACGTTTTTGACAAAAATATTAATTATTCTATAGGGCCTTTTATTGTCCCAGAAGAGTCATTATGGGTGATGGGAGATAATAGAAATAATAGTATGGACTCACATATTTGGGGATTTTTACCCTATGAAAAGGTTATTGGTAAAGCTATTTTTAGATATTGGCCGTTTAATAAAATTGGACCTATTCGGTTCCCTGCCCTTAATAATTTAGATTAATGGGTACGTGATGTTGTAGGGTTTTTATATCTTGAAGCTATAGAAATGTTTAATCCAGAATTTCTTGCTACTGAAAATAATGATCCCAACGATGAGAATGATTTAATCCAATATTTACAAAAACAATCGCCAGAAGTTTTGCAAAGAGTAGCAAAATCGGCTAGTGAAGATATTCAAGAGATTATTAAACATAATGTTCAAGGTCTTCTTGGAATGCTTCCTTCAGATCAATTTGATGTAAAAATAACATCTTCTAAAGAGAACATTGCTAATTTATTATCTTCTGCAATGATGACAGGATATTTCTTAAGACAAATGGAGCAAAGAAAAGAGTTGGAACAAACTCTTAAAAATGATGAAAACATGTCTATAGAAGAATAATAGTTTTTAAAGATTTACTTCTTCAGGAATTATTCCTAGTTCAAACAACTTTTTATATAAACCTATCAAAAATTTATTATCCTCAGGAAGTTTGTCCCACTTTTGGGAATTGATTTCATTAATTAATTTTTGACAATCTTCTATTGTAAATTTTAAAGGCGCCGTAAAATGAGCTGGAATTAAATATTCCATATCTTCAAGAGACTTTATATTTTCTAACCAATTAAGTAAAACTTCTTTTGAGCGCGGAAAAATTAATTTTTGTAAAACTGGTGCAATTTGAATTATAGGAGTATCTTTACCCATTATTTCAACAAGAGAGGATTCCCAATTTTCGTCCCATAAAAAGGGATATATACCGAAATGAGATCTCCAATTTCTAAGATCTTTTTTAAATGAATACTTAAATATTTTTTTTAACGGTGGAATATTTAATTTACCTGGTTTCAAAAAAGATGAAAATAAGACTAACCTTTTCCATCCTTTTTTTCTTTGTTCGATGGAGTCAATCAAAGGTTCATCTCCTCTCTCTCTAGAATGAAAAAGAAGTGGAGTTGGATCATAATTAAATATCTCAGGAGGTATGGAGTCTATTCCAACTATTGCGTCTGTTACGTGAAGAGTTTTCGTAGAATAATGGAAACAGCTTATCTCCTGATATCTTCCAAGTCCTAAATTCAGTGGGCCTAATGAAGACCATTTAAAGGAGTTTGTATGTGGAGTACCTTCCTCAAAAAGTATTCTTGATCTTTTTGATGGAATTCCTAAAAAATCTTGTGGTAGATTTATGGGGAAGCTCCATTGTCCAGGACAAAGCCAAATTTCTGCATCTTTAAAAATTCTTGAAAGAGCTGGCAGTCCGATTTTATGTTCTAGTCCAGAAGCACTCGGTAGAATTATTGTTATTACATTACCGTGTATCGTAATTAATTTTTCTAACTCATTTATTAATTCTTTTGTCGGTGGCAGTGGATTTATTAGCATCAATCCATTATCAACCTTTATTACAGTCATTCTTATTGGAACCGCAACATAATATAGTCCCTGTATTTGTTCCAAAGACCATATTTGATCAGGAATTAATTCTCTTAAAATTGTTTTCTTTTTTCCATAAGGATATAAGGGGAACAATGGCCACCAATTCCACTTTTTATTTAAAGTTTCTTCCACCACTATCATTTATACCCAGTAAATAATTTCTTTAACTTAAATATTCCATATCTTGGCGCGAATAAAAAAGCAAATAAAAATATAAAAGTTTGTGCCAAGACAATTGATCCACCTGTTTCAAGATCAAACCAAAAACTAACATAAATTCCTATCAGGCTTGAGATAATTGCACTTAATACTGAAATTACTGTCATATTATCAAACTTATCCGTAAGTAAATATGCTGTAGCCCCTGGTGTAATCAACATTGCAACTACCAAGATAATTCCAACAGACTGCAAGCCAACCACAGCGGCCAAAGATAAGCATGTGAGGAGTAAATAATGAAGAAAAAATACGTTAATCCCAACTGTTTTTGCATGCCTAGGATCAAAACAATAAAGCATTAAATCTTTTCTAAAAATTGATAAAAGGATTACTACCAATAAAGAAATGAATATAGTTTGTTTTACATCTGAAAGTGATATTCCTAGTGGACTCCCAAAAAGAATAGAGTGCAGATCAATATTACTTTTAATCTTAGAAACCAATACGATTCCAAGAGCGAAAAATCCAGTAAATACCAATCCAATAACAGTATCTTCCTTTACTCTAGATTTCTGCTTAATAAACCCTATCAATGCTACAGAACCAACTCCGAAAATAAATGCCCCTAATGAAAAAGGAAGACCTAATGCATAAGCCACCACAACACCAGGCATTACCGAATGTGAAACTGCATCTCCCATTAAAGCCCACCCTTTAAGAGTCAAAAAACTTGATAGAAAACCACAAACAGCTGCAACTAATGAACTCATAAGAAGTGCTTTTCTCATAAAATCATGAGTTAAAGGATCTGTTATGAATGAATCTAAAGTTAAAAAAGAACAGAGCTCCATATAATTTTAAATTTAGGATTCAGGTCCAAACAAGAAATCAGGTGAGATCCCTCCAAAAGTGGTTGTAATATTTTCGGGGGTAAACACTTCAGAGGTCTCGCCATAAGCTACAACAGTTTTATTTATTAAAAGAACCAAATCACAAAATTCACGGACATGAATCATATCGTGCGTTGATAATAATATAGTTTTCCCTTCATTTTTAAATTGAATAAATAATTCCGATATAAGTTTCTCAGTTCTTATATCAACACCTGAAAAAGGCTCATCAAGAAGTAATATTGACGCTCTTTGTGCAATTGCTCTAGCTAAAAAAGTTCGTTTTCTCTGACCTCCAGATAAGTTTCCAATAGGCGTAGTTAAATGATCGGTAAGATCAACTCTCTCAATAGCATCTTTAACCGCCTGAACATCAGACTCTCTAGGACACCTAAAAATATTCATCGAACCATATCTTCCCATCATCACTACATCCCAAACACTTATTGGGAATTGACTATCAATTCCCTCATTCTGAGGAACATAAGCAATTGTCTGATCTTTTTGAGCAGATCTTACAGACTCTCCATTTATTCTAATTTTTCCCTTTGAAATATTAACAAAGCCAGTTAAAGCATTAAAAAAAGTTGTTTTACCTGCCCCGTTCATTCCTACTAACCCACAAATCTGGCCAGGTTTCAATTTTAAATTGGCATCATATAAAGCCACCTTACCGTTGTAATCTACGCAAATATTCTCTGCATCAATCCTAAAGTTTTGATAATTGATTGATTCCATAATTCAAAAAAGCCCTTTTTTAATTAAATCCAAATTATGCTCAAGCATTTTTATATAGGAACTAGCAGGCCCACTATCATCAGATAATGAATCAACAAAAAGATTTCCTCCAAAATTAGCCCCAGTTTCGTTTGCAACAACCATTTGAGATTCGTTACTTACAGTACTTTCGCAAAATACAGATGGGACATTTTTTTCTTTAACTAGTGAAATTGTTCTTGTCATTCTTTTGGGAGTAATTTGACTCTCAGCATTAACTGGCCACAAATAAACTTCCTCTAATCCATAATCATTTGTTAAATATGAAAAAGCACCTTCACAACTTACTAGATACCTCCTGTCTTTATTTAAGTTATTAATAAAAAGTGAGAATTCTTTATCTAATTTAGAGAGTTTATCTTTATAAATTTTTCCATTTTTTTCAAATAATGTTCTTTTGGATGGCCTCAATTCTGATAAAGAATCCACCAGAATATCTACGTATAGGATCCCTCTTTTTGGAGATATCCAGGCATGAGGATTGGGTTTCCCTTTATAAAAATCTTCACTGATAAAAATAGGATCTAAATCTTCTGCGACAGTAATTCTTTTAACTTTTAAATTAGAAACAAATTTTTCAGCCCATAATTCAAATCCAAATCCATTATCAATAAAAACAAAAGCACTAGAGGCATTTACTAAATCGCTTGGAGTTGGTTGGTAGCCATGAACTTCAACTCCAGGTTTCGTTAATGATCTAACAATAAAATCATCTTTAGCAACATTGCTAATAATGTCCGCCAAAACAGTGAAACTTGCCAGTATTACTTCTTTACTTTCATTTTTATTTAATACTCTCTTACATGAGCCTGAAGCAAGAGAAAGAAGAAGTAACAAACTCAAAAAAAGAATATTTTTTCTCATATTTTACTTTCATCCTTGGATTATGAACTAAAAGATAGTTTCATAAGTGGTTTTCTAAGATCAGAAATAAATCCTTTCCAATTTATTTTTTCATTTTCAAATGCTTTTTCAACAATTTTCTCAGAATTTTTCTTGATAAAATCCAAATCAGGTTCTTCTACTCCCTTTGTTATTGCCATAAAATCAGCCAAAGAACTTGATACTACTCTTGTTAAATAAGCAGCACTGACAGCCTGAAATGTGCCAGAAACAAGCCAATTTGGTCCATGCAATTTTGTTATGCCAATTAGAGTCTGTCCACTCCATTCAATAACTCCCTGAGCAATTGCAGTCTTTAAAACCTCTTTAGATACTTTATCTAAAATTTCAGGAGACCAATTACATCCCCATATAGACTTTATTTCTTTAATCATTAATGAATTTAGTACAGTCATTGCCATAACATCAATTGATGGGATAGGAGATAAGAAAACAGTTGTTGCAACAAGAATTTGATTTTTTCTTTGTATACCTTTTAACTGCATTCTTCTTATTCCTTCAATTTCAGATTGCCATACAACATGAAGTTCTTTCAAGAGCCTTTTTTTTGTATTTTCAATATTTTGAGATGAACTTACGAAAAACTTCCTTAAAGAAAAAGGAATATTTGTTATTTGATTCTTATTCACATCAAAAGTAATTATTTTATTTACAAAGTCACTTGATATTTGAGACTTTAGATCTTCTATCTGATTTTTGGCTTCTATTTCGTTAGAAGTTAAAGCCACCAACCAGATTGGCATATTTTTAGGAAACTTTTCCAGCCACAAAAAATCATTTGCCGACAAAGGCAAGTTTATAAAATATAAGATTGCATCACTATTCAAAGCTTCTTTTGGAATAAATTCAGAAGAGTTGTATTTTGGCAGTTTTTCGAATAAATCAAAGTCAAACTTATCTGCTTTAAAATTACTTTTCAAAACAGACTGACAACTTTGATAATGTTTTTGTCCAATGCAACTTATTTTTTCTTTTTCACGTCTATTAATAATCGATTCAAGTATTTTTTGTCTTTTTGAATTCTGTTTCTTTAATTCATTTGTTGCTTCAAGTTCTTCAAAAAAATTTAAATCTTCATTACATAGATTTATCCAACCATCTAAATTATTTGGCTCATTAAATTTAGGCTTATCATTCTTCAAGTAAAAATATCCCCCAAAACACAATGCAAAAAATCCTATTGAGCCGCCTGCAAAATGAATTAAGTCACTGACAAACCATTCCCCAAAACCAAATAATAATAAAATAACAAAAAGATTTTTTTTTGGAAACTTTATGAAATCCTTTAAAAGGTTGTCTTTACTAATATCAAACACAATTCTTTATTTCTCTTATTTCATTTTAATGCAAGTTGTGAATGAGAAAAGCGAAATTACATAAGTCGTTAATCAAAAGATAAAAATTAAAGGTATTTTAAAAGACTTATTGCATAACAAGATGCTAAGTTTATAGACTATTTAAATAACTTAAGAAACATTAAGATGTCTAATTCAAATTTCAGCAATAATTCTGGACAAGAAAATTACAGAGTTCGTTCTAACAATGAAAGATCTAATTTCAGGGATAGGTCAGGCGGTAAAAGAGATGGAGGAGGATTTCGCATAAGATTGAGTGATAACGAAATGAAAGCTGTTAAATCAATACAAGAGACCTTTCAACTAAAATCAACCGTTGCAGTTCTGGGTTTCTCTGTAAGAACACTTAGCGAAATGATCAAAGACGAGAAATTGATTGAATCAATCAAAGAATATGCAAAAAACAATAAAAACTCCTCTCCGAATAGACAATCACAAAATTCTTATGAAGAAAAGACAAAAACAGCTCCGGACCCCTTTGCTAGACCAGTAAAAAGTACATCAACTGAAGAGATCCAATCTAGCGAAGCAGAAGAGGATGTCAAATAAAAAAAGAATACTTTCAGGAGTTCAACCAACTGGTGATTTACATATTGGGAATTGGCTTGGGGCCATTAATAATTGGGTTACGCTTCAAGAGCAATATGAAACATTTCTATGTGTAGTTGATTTGCACGCAATCACAGCTTCATATAATCCCAAAGAATTATCCAAGAACACTATCTCTACTGCGGCATTGTACGTAGCTTGTGGAATAGATCCCAAAATATGCTCAATTTTTGTCCAAAGTCAGATTTCAGCACATTCAGAACTTTGTTGGATTTTAAATTGCATGACCCCAATAAATTGGATGGAAAGAATGATTCAATTCAAAGAAAAATCAATACAACAGGGGAATAATGTATCTATTGGATTATTTGACTATCCAATACTGATGGCTGCAGACATCCTTCTTTATGACGCTGACTTTGTACCAGTAGGTGAGGATCAGAAACAACATCTTGAACTTGCTAGAGATATTGCACAACAGAGAATTAATGCCAGATTTAGTAAGGATAAAAATATTTTAAAAATACCTCAACCAATAATTATGAAGAATGGTTCAAAAATAATGAGTTTAATTGATGGTTCAAAAAAGATGAGCAAAAGTGATCCTAATGAGGGCAGTCGCATTAATTTATTAGATCCTCCTGAAATAATCACAAAAAAAATAAAAAGAGCAAAAAGTGATAGTTCTTTTGGAATTGAATTTAACAACCCTGAGAGACCAGAATCTAAAAATCTTTTGATGATTTATTCAATTTTATCTGGCAAAGAAATTTCTAAATGTGAAAAAGAATTCTCAGAGACTGGATGGGGGACATTTAAAAAATTAATTACTGAACAACTTATTGAATCACTAGAACCTATTCAGGAAAAATATAAATTATTAATTAATGATCCCTATCAATTAAATAAAGTTCTTGATGAAGGGAAGGAAAAAGCTGAAGATTTGGCAAATCAGACTTTAAAAAGAGTTAAATCAAAATTGGGATTCTTTGAAATGGAGAAATAAATTATGCCAATAATTACCTTACCTGATGGTTCCAAAAAAGTTTTCGAAAAATCTGTAACTATTCTAGAAATTGCCAAGAGTATAGGCGCTGGATTAGCAAAAGCAACAATTGCTGGAAAGGTAAATGATGTTCTTATAGATGCAACAATTCCTATAAATAAAGATTCCAAAGTTGTTATCATCACTTCAAAAGATAAAGAGGGCATTGAAATAATAAGACATTCCTTTGCTCACCTCATTGGTCATGCAGTTAAACAAATTTACTCTGATATTAAAATGGCGATTGGGCCTGTAATTGAAGATGGTTTTTATTACGATATTTTTTCCGAATACAGATTTACTCCTGAAGATTTAATAAAAATCGAAAATAGAATTAATAAATTAATAAAAACAAACTATGACGTTGAAATTTTACAAGTCTCTAAAGAAGAGGCAATTCAAGCTTTTAAAGAAAGAAATGAGACTTTTAAATTACGAATAATTGAAGAAATTCCTGAAGAAGGTCCCATAAATTTATACAAGCACGAAGAATATATCGACATGTGTAGAGGGCCTCACGTACCCAACACAAGACATTTAAGACATTTTAAGTTACTTAAATTATCTGGCTCATACTGGAGAGGTAATAGTGAGAATGAATCATTACAGAGAATATATGGAACTGCATGGGCTCAAGAAAAAGAACTCAAAGATTATTTAACAAGAATTGAAGAGGCGGAAAAAAGAGATCATAGAAAACTTGGGAAAAAACATTCACTATTTCATATCCAAGAAGAATCTCCAGGAATGATTTTTTGGCATCCAAATGGATGGACAATCTACCAAGTACTGGAAAAATACATAAGAGAAATACTTCAAAAAAATGATTATTTAGAAATAAAAACCCCACAAGCTGTTGATAAATCTCTCTGGGAAAAATCCGGTCATTGGGAAAAATTTAGAGACGATATGTTCACTACTGCATCAGAAAATCGAACTTATGCTATTAAACCAATGAATTGTCCATGCCATATTCAAGTATTTAATCAAGGTTTAAAAAGTTATAAGGATTTACCAATTCGTCTTGCTGAATTTGGTTCTTGTCACAGAAATGAGCCCTCTGGTGCTCTACACGGCTTAATGAGAGTTAGAAACTTTACTCAAGATGATGCGCACATATTTTGTACAGAAGAGCAAATTCAAGAAGAGGTATCTATTTTTATAGATCTTGTTTTCGAGGTTTATAAAACTTTTGGTTTTGATGAAATCATTATCAAATTATCAACTCGTCCTGAACAAAGGGTAGGTAGTGAAGAGATTTGGGATAAATCAGAAGATGCTCTTACAAAAGCTCTCGATAATAAGAATTTAAAATGGGAACTCCAACCAGGGGAGGGTGCTTTTTATGGTCCAAAAATAGAATTCTCGTTAAAAGATTGTCTTAATAGAGTTTGGCAATGCGGAACAATTCAGGTTGATTTCTCAATGCCTATTAGATTAAATGCAACTTATGTAGATATTGATAATGAAAAAAGAAATCCAGTTATGTTACATAGAGCAATTTTAGGATCCTTTGAAAGATTTATAGGAATTTTAATTGAACAATATGAGGCAAAATTCCCAATTTGGCTTGCGCCTTATCAAATAATTTTATTAAGCATTACTGATAGAAATATTGAAAAATGTTTACAATTTAATGAATTAATAAATAATAATGGTTATCGATCAAAAGTTGATATTAGGAATGAAAAAATAGGATATAAAATAAGAGAGGCAACTCTCGGGAGAGTTCCTTTAATTGCTGTTATTGGAGATAAAGAAGAGGAAATTGATTCAGTCGCCTTAAGAGCCTTGAATGGAAGAAATTTAGGAATTTTCAATTTATCTAATCTTTGCAAATTAATGGATAAGTTAATAGAAAAAAAAGGGAGAACAGAATAATTTCTAATATATGAATTTTCTCGCTTGTGATTTAGGAGGTACAAAGGTTTTATTAGGAATTTTCGAAAAAGACATAAATAATAATTCGCCTAAGTTAATATTCAAAAAGAAATATATATCGTCTGATTGGGATTCTTTTGAACTAATCCTAGAAGATTTTCTCAAAAAAGAATGCAAAAATATTACTCATCCTTTTTCTGCATGTTTTGCCGTAGCTGGTCCTTTATCTAATAACAAAGCAAAAATCATTAACTTGTCATGGAATATTTCTGGAAATGCTTTACAGAACAAATTTAATTTTAAAAACTGCGAGCTAATAAATGATTTCGCTGTACAAATTTATGGAATACCTTTTTTAAAAAAAAATCAATATTCTACTATACAAAATGGATCCCACTTTGAAGGTGCTAATAATGATTTGCATGCCATTGTTGGAGCGGGGACTGGTTTGGGCATTGCAAGAGGAATAATATCAGGAAAAAAGGTAAAAGTTTTAGCTAGTGAAGGTGGTCATGTTGAGTACTCCCCAAAGTCAAAATTAGAATGGGAATTAAAAATTTGGCTTAAGAATTACTTAAAAGTTGAAAGGATATCTTGTGAAAGAATTATTAGCGGCACTGGTTTATCAAGAATTGCCGAATGGAGACTAAGCAAACCTGATGCCCAAAACCATCCTCTACAAAAATATTTAAAAAAAATTAAAAATTTTGATACTGCAAGAAAAGAACTACCTGGAAAAATTTGTAATCTTTCTAAAGAAGGGGATCAGCTAATGATTGAAGTTGAGAGGATTTGGTTAGGCGCTTATGCCTCTTTATTAGGAGATGTTGCTCTTCAAGAATTGTGCTTTGGCGGGTTATGGATTTCTGGAGGTACCGCATCAAAACACTTAAAAAACTTTAAATCAGATTTATTTTTAAAACAATTTTTCGACAAGGGGAGATTAAAAGATATTCTTAAAACAATACCTATGAAAGTAATTTTAGATGAAGAATTTGGACTTTTTAGTGCAGCCTGCAGAGCAAAAATGCTTTTAAAAACTTAAAAACAAAAAATGTTTATTCCTGAAGTAGGTAAAAAAATAAGGGTAACAGTACCTTCCACAACTGCCAATTTAGGGCCTGGATTTGATTGTCTTGGAGCAGCATTAGATTTGTATAATGAGTTTATTTTTACCAGAATTGAGGGTGGTGGAGATAGATTTGATTTAATAATGGAAAGCACAGATGGTAATCACTTAAGAGGAGGACCTGAAAACTTAGTTTTTAGAGCAGCTCAGAAAGTATTGGAGAGCGCAAATATGAACCCTTTTGCACTTGAAGCAAGAGTTAAGTTAGCAGTGCCACCTGCACGCGGGCTTGGAAGTAGTGCTACAGCAATAGTTGCTGGATTAATCGGAGCAAATGCAATAATGAACTCTCCATTGTCCAAAGAAAAACTCCTTGAACTTGCCATTGATATAGAAGGTCATCCTGATAATGTAGTTCCCTCTCTTCTGGGTGGGCTTTGTTTGACAGCTAGGTCTTCTTCTCAAAGATGGAGAATCATTAGATGTGATTGGCACGATTCAATTAAAGCTGTTGTAGCAATACCTGCAATTCGTCTAAGCACAAGTGAAGCAAGAAAGGTTATGCCCAAGAATGTACCCATATCCGATGCAGTTACAAATATGGGGGCACTTACCTTATTACTAAACGGCTTAAAAGCAGGAAATGCGGAACTTATAAAAGAGGGAATGTTTGATAGGCTACATGAACCCTACAGATGGAAACTTATTAAAGGGGGACTAGAAGTCAAAGATGCCGCACTAAATGCAGGTGCACTAGGATGCGCAATTAGTGGAGCCGGGCCAAGTATCTTAGCTTTGTGTAAAAAAGAAAATGGTAAAGACATCAGTCAAGCGATGGTGAAAGCTTGGGAAAAGTCGGGTGTAGCTAGCAGAGCACCATTCTTAAACGTACAAACAACAGGTAGCCAATTTAGTACTATCTCTGCTAAGTAGTTTTACTTAGGCATTTTTAATGTTATAGTCTCAAGCTAGTACAACTTCAACTAGAATAAAAAAATTATTCATTACATAAATGAATTTAGAATCTTTTCCTTGGCTATCTTCTATTATTTTACTGCCTTTAATTGGGGCATTAATAATGCCTTTCTTAAGTTCAAAAGAAGGAGAAGATAATACACTCCCTAGAAATATCTCATTAAGTTTTTTATTTATAGATTTTTTACTAATAATCGGCGTTCTTTTTCAAAAATTTAATACTTCAGATAGCTCTTTACAACTCGTAGAAAGAGTTTCCTGGTTACCATCAATAGGCTTAGAGTGGTCTCTTGGAGTAGATGGATTATCTGCTCCTTTAGTAGCTTTAAGCGGATTAATTACATTTTTATCAGCTGCGGCTAGTTGGAAAATTAATAAAAAATCTAATCTATATTTTGCTCTTTTATTAGTCCAAGCATCAGCACAGGCACTAGTTTTCCTTTCTCAAGATTTTATATTATTTTTCTTGGCATGGGAACTTGAATTAGTTCCAGTATATCTTCTTATTGCGATTTGGGGAGGAAAAAAGAAATTATATGCGGCCACTAAATTCATTCTTTATACAGCTTTAGCTTCTTTATTAATATTAATAAGTGGATTAGCACTTGCCTTAAGTGGTGATACCTTTACTTTAAATATTACCGATTTAACCAATAAACATGTAACAGGTAGCCTAGCTTTATTGTCTTATTTAGGATTTTTAATTGGTTTTGGCGTAAAACTTCCTATTTTTCCATTACATACTTGGTTACCCGATGCTCATGGAGAGGCAAATGCTCCAGTTTCAATGTTACTAGCTGGAATACTCTTAAAAATGGGAGGTTATGCTCTCTTAAGATTCAATGTTCAAATACTACCTGAAGTACATCTTCAAATTGCACCTGCGTTAATTATTCTTGGAATCATTAATATAATTTACGGAGCTCTCAATGCATTTGCACAAGATAATGTTAAGAGGAGAATTGCATGTAGCTCTGTGAGCCATATGGGTTTTGTTCTTTTAGGGATTGGAGCGGTAGATGCTTTAGGTATAAGCGGAGCAATGCTCCAAATGATCAGTCACGGACTTATCGCTGCAGCTATGTTTTTTGTTACGGGCTCATTCTATGAAAGAACAAATACTCTTTCGATACCGAATATGGGCGGTTTGGCAAAGGTCTTGCCAATAACTTTTGCTTTTTTCTTGGCAAGTTCTTTGGCATCCCTAGCACTACCTGGGATGAGCGGATTTATAAGTGAAATAACTGTGTTTTTAGGAATCACTAGTCAAGAAGGCTTCAGTTCTATTTTTAGATCGATCACTATTCTTATTGCAGCTGTAGGTTTAGTTCTAACACCAATATATCTACTTTCAATGTGTAGAAGAGTATTCTTTGGCCCTAGGATTCCTGCACTAGCAACAGTTAAAGAGATGAACGGTCGAGAATTGACGATTGGTTTGAGCTTATTGTTGCCTACTTTGGTGATTGGTTTTTGGCCAAAAATCGCTATAAATCTATACGAATCTTCAACGAATGCTCTCAGTCAGCAGCTCACTCTAGCTAAGTTAGTTGGGTTAATACCTAATTTAGTTAATTAAATTACTTTAATAAATGGATACCTCAATTTTTAAATATGGAGAATTACCAGAATTTAATAAATTTACTCCAGAAACCATAAGTAAACAATTCCCAGTAGTACTAGAAAAGATAGCTGAAGATTTTAAAAACATAGAGAAAAATTTATCTAACTATTTGATTCAAAATGATTTAAATTGGGACAATGTCATAAATCCCTTAAATGAAGTCAATGAAGTTCTTAGATGGAGTTGGGGAGTAATTAGTCACCTAAATGCAGTAAATAATTCTGAAAGTTTAAGAGATATTTATTCAAAATTTCTTCCAGAAATTATCAACTTAAGTAATAAATTCGGACAAAGTAGGATAATTTACAATTCTTTAGTCAAGCTTAAAGAGACAAAAAACTTTGATCAAATCAAAAAAAGAATTTTAGATAAAGAAATTATAAAGATGCAACATAGGGGAATTTCATTACAAAATAATGATCAAGAAGAATTTAACAACATTTCAGAAAAGCTTGGAAAGCTATCAACAGATTTCAGCAATAATGTTCTTGATGCGAATAATAAATGGTTTTTAATATTAAATAAAAAATCTGAAGTCGATGGTCTTCCTGAACGGGTACTTGAATTGATGGCAATTTCTGCACAAAACCATTTAGAAAAAGATAAGGAAGTTGATTTCAACAATGGTCCTTGGAAATTAAGTCTGGATATTCCAACTTATACTTCATTTATGACATATGCCACCGACCGTAACCTAAGAGAGAAACTATATAAGGCATTCGTTAGTAGAGCGTCTCAAGGAGAAAAAAATAATTCTCAAATCATTGAAGAGATATTATCTCTTAGAACTAAACAGGCTAATCTTCTCGGTTATAAAAGTTGGGCAGATCTAAGTTTGTCAACGAAAATGGCGAAAGAAATTAATAATGTTGAAAAACTTTTAGAAGAATTGAGAAAACCAGCATTCAAAACTGCAAAAATTGAATTAGAAACGCTCGAAAAGTTTTCTAAAGCTAATGGGTTTTCAAAATCACAGAATATCGAACCATGGGATGTTAGTTATTGGTCCGAACTTCTTAGGAAGGAAAAGCTCAATTTGGATCAAGAGTCTTTGAGACCTTGGTTCCCACTAAATGATGTTTTAAAAGGTTTATTTAAATTAAGTGAAAATCTTTTTGAAATTAAAGTAGTGGAGGCAACTGATGAGGCACCTCTGTGGAATGATGACGTTTTATTTTTTAATATCCTCAACAAAGAAGATACAAAAATAGCATCATTTTACCTCGATCCATATTCGAGGCCTGAATCAAAGAGAGGAGGGGCTTGGATGGATGAATGTTTGAATAAAAATAATGTTGGCAAAAAGACCCTCCCTGTAGCTTATCTCATTTGTAATCAGACACCGCCATCAAAAGATAAACCTAGTTTGATGAGTTTTGAAGAAGTTCAGACACTATTCCATGAATTTGGGCATGGTCTTCAACACATGCTTACTACTGTAAATCTTCCTCAAGCAGCTGGCATCAACAACGTTGAATGGGATGCAGTCGAACTTCCAAGTCAATTTATGGAAAACTGGTGTTTCCATAAAAATACACTTATGAATATTGCTAAGCACTACAAAACAGGAGAAAAATTATCCGATGAGAATTTTGAGAAGCTCCTGAAGAATAGAACTTTTAATTGTGGTATGTCTACTCTTAGACAAATACATTTCGCAATTACAGACCTCAGATTGCACAGTAGTATTGATAAAAACAAAGGTAAAACAGCAGATGAAATAAGAAGAGAAATTGCAAAACAAACTACTGTTATTGAACCAATTCAAGAAGATCAATTTCTTTGTTGTTTTAGTCATATATTTGCAGGCGGATATTCTGCAGGATATTACTCATATAAATGGGCGGAAGTTCTGAGTGCTGATGCTTTTTCAATGTTCGAAGAAGCTGATCTAGAAAACTCTGAAGATTTAAAGTTTATAGGAAATAAATTTAAAGATACAATACTTAGTATGGGGGGGAGCTTGCCTCCATTAGACATATTCAAACTATTCAGGGGAAGAGAGCCACAAACAGATTCCTTAATAAGACACCTAGGTTTATCTGGAGCTACATAATAATTTCATCCATAATTTTATTAACCACAGATTTATTTCTAACAAGATTTCTATGTTTATATACTTTTACTGATATTTTTTTCCCAAAATCTAAATTAGTCCACCAGCTAGGGAAAACCATTAGATCCCAATAAGTAAAAAAATTTATACACTCGATATGTTCAAGGAAAAAATCATTATTTGCAAGTTCTCTCAAAAAATTACTACTTATTTTCATTTCTGATATCCCTCTAAAAGGGTATTTAGGTATTAATTGAGCCATCAATGTTCCTTTGTGGGGGGAACCTATAGATATTAATCTTCTTGTTCTTTTATATCCATTAAATTTTTGAAGCCAGCACCTACCAATTATGCCTCCCATAGAAAACCCTAAAATATCTATTTCTTTTTCTAAACCGTATTTCTCCAAAATTAATTCGTTTAATTTATTTGTTAAATCAATAATTGAAGTCATTCCATACGAATGATTAAGAGTTGGGGTAAAATATTCAATCCCAATTTCATCAAGTTTAGAGGTGATAAAAGAAAAAATACTTGAAGTATTCCAAAGACCGTGAATTAATATAATAGGATTTCTTTTTTTCAAAACTTTTACTTATTTTCAAGAATTCTTACTATTGACACCTTCCCGTCAAAACCAATTATTGGAGGATTACATTTTGTCAAAATAATTTTAATTTTCGAAAGCTTAAATTCACTATCAATGATTTCTAAAATTGCGTTTGAGTATTTTTCGATTGTAAAACAATATATTTTCTTTGATTGACCTTTTAAAATTTCAACTAATTTTGAATAGTCAACTGTTTTTTTAATATCATCATTTTCAGTACACTTTCCAAAATCAGTCCACAAAAATATATCCAAACTAAATAGTTGTCCTAATTCCCTTTCTTCATCAAGAAGACCCACTCTAGCCCAAAGTTTAATATTCTCAATTTTTAAAAATGTTTCCATCTTAAAGAAATTTAAAGGTCCTTATGAGTGTAGACAGCCTTTCCTGACGAAAAATCATCAACTATATTCCCATGCCCTTTTAGGAAATATTTATATGTAACCAGACCCTCTAGGCCTACAGGTCCCCTTGGGGGAAGAGTTTGAGTGGATATCCCTACTTCAGCTCCTAATCCATATCTAAACCCATCTGCAAATCTAGTCGAGCAATTATGAAAAACACCTGCACTATCAACTACATTCATAAATTTATTAGCAGTACTTAAATTTTCAGTAATTATTCCATCTGTATGTTTTGAACTGTATTTTTGAATATGTGTTATTGCCTCCTCGAGATCATTAACAATTTTTATCGATAAGATTAAATCTAAATATTCAGTTTGCCAATCTTCTACGGTAGCCTCATACTTTAACCCCAATTCAACTGATCTTTTATCTCCAATTAATTTAACATCATTAGAATTAAAAAGAGGTATGGCCTTCTTTAGAAAAACTGGTGCGATATCTTTATGGACTAATAAAGTTTCAATAGCATTACATGCCGCAGGATATTGAATTTTACTGTCTAATGCGACTGATAAAGCCATCTCGAGATTTGCCTCAGTATCTATAAACAAATGACAAATCCCATCAGCATGACCTAGCACAGGAATTCTTGTATTCTCCTGAATAAATTTAACTAATTCATTACTTCCTCTAGGAATTATTAAATTAATATATTTCTCAAGATTTAACATCGACATGCTATCTTTTCTGCTTGTAAGTAAACATATTGCATTTTTATCAAGACCTGATTCATTTAAACCTGCTCGCAATGCTTTGACTATTGCAGTATTTGTTAAATTGGCTTCACTACCACCTTTTAGCATTACTCCATTTCCTGATCTTATTGCTAAAGAACTAATCTGCATCACAGCATCTGGCCTTGATTCAAAAATAACCCCTAAGACTCCGATTGGCACAGTTTTTCTTTCTAAGATCAATCCCTTTGAAAGCTCTCTTTTAATTTGAACTTGATTTACAGGATCAGCCAAGTCTCCAACTTTTCTTACTCCTTCAATTCCTGAATTTAGTTTTTCTTTTGATAACTTTAATCTAGAGAGTAAAGCCCTTGAAATGCCTTTTTTTTCAGCACTTAAATAATCCTCATTATTAGCCTCTAATATTTCATTAGCATATTTTTCAAGGTAATCAGCCATAAAATTTAAGGCTTTAATTCTTTTATGATTTTCAGTCTGACTTATTTTTATTGATGCCAAACGAACTTGATCAGCTTTTTCTAAAAGATCATTTCCTGGCTGAAGAACTTCAAAAATATTGGCCATAATATTATTTAGTTAATCTAATATTAATTCAAATTAACGATTCTTTAAACTAACTTTATTTTAGACTTAATATCTAAAAAATAATTGAACTTGACTTTTCCAATCTCCATTAGAATCATAAGAACCCAATAACTCTAAGTTTGGATTAGCCTGAAAAGTCACAATTCCTAGAGGGGGAAGGTCTTCTCTACCTGGAACGGTTTGGAAGGCAAAATTTATTGCATCAGTAATATCAAGTCCTATTTGAGCCACCCAAGCTTGAGAAGAAAATTCCTCATTAGATGATGATTGTTCACCATTTTCTTTTCCTAAATTTTCATTTGAAAAAATGTTATTTGAAGAATCATTATTTTCAATTAAGGCTGGATATAAAGACAATTGAAATCTTTCACTAAAAGCATCCGCATTATTGAGTTGAGAAATAAATGCCCTATTGATTAAATTTGCAGAGTTACCTCCAATTAAACCAATTATTTGTGATCTATTATAACTAGGAGTACTTCTTAATTGGATTCTTTTATTTTCATCTTCAAAGGATAATTGATCTAAAAATCCTTCATAAGAAGCTTCAATTTTGATAAGCCTAGTATTACCAATCCCGATTGCACCATAACCACTTGAAGTAGCATCCTCATCAAGATCACCTGAGATATTTAAATCCTTATTGTTTTCATTTATAGGTATTATAGAATCTGGAACTTTACTTACTAAAGAAAAATTGATAAATGGAACTACACCACTTCTTGAAGCAAATAGAATGTAGTTATCTTTATTTTTATCAAGTTTAAAAGGGGTCGTATATAGATTTGCTCTACCTTTCTTGAGATAAATAAGACCCCTAGCATTTAAATTTTTTCCTACATCGCCATTGATTGTGAGGTCTAATTTGGTATCTAAATAAGCTTGAATTATCTCTGAATATTGAAGTTTAAAATCTGGTCCAAGTTTTAATTTAAGATTATTAAAACTTAAATTATCCAAATAATTTGGTAAAGTTTCTCCTAAAAGAACAGAATTTAAAATTGTTTCATTTGAAATTATTTCAATATTCTTATCATTATTCCAATAAAGTTCAGGCCAATCTTTTTTATCATTTTTTCGGATAAGATTTTTTTCTTTTTTATTATTTTGATTGGTGCTATTTAAATTGATAAATCCATTATTAAAATAAAGAGATCCACCCAAAATAGGATTTTCAAATGATCCAGTTAAATCTATATCTGAATCTATTAAAAAATTAAAATTATCTTTCTTTAAATTAAATCTATTCGTTATCAAATTAATTTCTTCATTCTCGGAATCATTCTTACTATAAAAAGGCAAAGACCCTTTTATAAAAATTTCTCCATAATCTTCAGACTGTGCTTTTAGATTATTGATCTCTAAAGAATCAAAATCAAAAATTATTAAGCTATTAATATCTTTTAATATATTGTTGAAAAAATCAATTTCAGAATCTTTGATTACGACAAATCCATTTAATAGAGGTTTATTTAAGGTTCCTTTTAGAATCATTCTAATATTCACATCACCTTCTTTAAAGATAAAGTATTCATCAGCAAAAATATCTATTAACTCAATTAAGTTTCCATTCCCAATCAACCTAAGATCTAGGTTATCTGATTTATTTATAGGTATTGATCCTTTGATATTAATTGGTATTTCAGAGTCATTTAAAAGCAAAGAGAAGTCAATATCAAAAATAGAGTTATTAAATTCAATAATTCCTTTTTCAAATAATATTTTGTTATTTTTAATTGATGAATTGTTAGAAGAAATTCGACTCGAGAAAGATTTTTTTTCAAGGTTATAAAATAAATCTATATCAAAACCACCAAGAAAATCTCTTGGTTGATTTAGAAAAATATTTGCAGCACTTAATGGTAGTTTTTTAATTTTTAAAGAGCCATTACCTTTTAGTACACCTCCTTTCAAATCAATAGAAAATTCCTCTTTTTTATTTTTAGTATCATCTGTAAAGACATCAAGATAGCCATTTAATTTTGCATTTAATTTGTAGTTGCTTGGACTATCCCCCTCAATAGTTACTTTTGCATTATATCTACTATTGAATTTATTAAAATATTTTTGCGTATTAAACTTGTCTTCTTGTACATTATTATTTTCAATAAAATTATTTATAAAATCAATTCTCTCTTTAAACGAATTATTTTCTTTTTTTATTTCTAAATCGTCCAAGATATTGGAATTTATAGTTGTAATAACTTTTTTATTATCAAAATTAATAATATCAAGCGCAGTAAGGACCGTCCAATTAGCACTAATATTATTAAAGTCTAAATTAATTAAATTATTTTTATTTGAGTCATAATCGACTTTAATTATTCCACCATCAATTGGATACAATGATGAATTGACATAAAAAGAATTTTCCTTAAAACCAAAATCAAATAGTGAATTTGCTAACTTTATATTCCTATATTTACCTATACTCCAAGCCAGTCGTCCATCAAGATATGACTGGTCTGAATATATTGATCCAGAACCATTAATAATTCCTTTAATCCTATCGAATTGATTGTTTCCTATTGATAATTCAAGTTCATCAAGAGTAAAATTATTAGCTTTCCAAATATAACTATTATTCTCTTTAAATACTTCTATGCTTCCTTTATTAGAATTAGATAATCTACTAAAAGTTAAATTATCTAATTTAAGATTAGAATCAAACTTCATAGAAAGAAATGAAGGAATTGGAGAGTATCTATTTTTCATATTTAAGAGAAATTGATTATTTTTCTTTTTAATATCTCCCTCCCACATCTCTCTGATTCGAATACCTTTGAAGTGCGGATAATCAACATTAAACTTTATTGAAATATCTGGATCAGTAATTTTTCCTTTTAATTCGCCTTTAGCAGTAACGAAACCCCTAATTTCATTATTTCGGAAAATATTTAAATTTGATAATTGCGTTCTATTTACTTTTAAACTAGAATAGATCATTCCAAAATTAATTCCTCTTCTATCAAACCAATAGGGAACATTCCCTGATATTTCAATATCTGGATTAAGACTGTTAATATATCCAAGACTTCCTTTAAGATCAATTTTATTAGAACTTTTATTTAATGGGATATTTAGATTAAAGTTTGAAATCAAGGTTCCGTAATTTAGGTTTTCGGAATTTCCTATTAAATTATTATCTTTACAAAAAAAACTAGTTGAATCTGAATTTATATTTTCTGAGAAATCTTCTGGTTTTATTTTTAAATTAGTAAAAGAAAATCTTCCTTCACAAAATGTGCGCTTTGATGATTTATTAAATTTAAAGTTAGATTGAAATTTACCCTTTTTAATGCTAATTTTTCTATTTCCAATACTATATTCAGAGCTATTAAGATCTAATCCTTTAGTAAATAACTCCAGCTTTAAAAAGTCTTGATTTAATTTTGTATTAAATTTAAATTCTAGAAAGCCTTTACCATCAAAATTTGATTTTATATTTGCAATAATTTCTCTATTACTGGAATTGTAAATAACGTTACCTTTTACTTTTGTTTCTAATCCTGATTTTTTAAGATTTAGAATCGAATATTTATTAAATTTAAAATTTAAGTCATATTTTAATTTTGATTTTTTTGTACTTCTATCTGTTTCATAAGGTTTATCCCTTTTAAAAAAATCTTTATCAACATTAATTGCAGCTTGCTCAGGAATTATTTTTACTATCCATTTTTGTTTTAAAAAAGATCTAAAAGGCATAATGCCCACGTATACATTTTTAGCTTTAATTTCAGAATCTATATCTTTTTTATCATTAATTTTGGAATTACTCAAAGAAATACCTAGAAATCTAATCCCGACATAATCACCCAAATCAACATTTTTATCTAAAAGATTCTCAATACTTTCTTCTAATTCTAATTTCCTAGAACTATAAGTTTCTTTTAAAAAATTATTTAATAAAAAAGTGCCTAAAAAACCTAAGGGGAAAAGCATCCCAACTAAAAGAATCTTATTTTTTAAATTTAGAGATCTAATTTTTTTCAAGTTAGAGCCCAAAAATAGAGTAGGCTTACAAAATATAAGAAATTAATCTGGTCAAAGCCACTAAATGTCTTTTTTTGAACTATTAGAGAACACACCCAAATTGTTTGGATTCTTTGGAATATTTCTTTTCATTAGCACCATAGCAGCTTTTATATTTAATTTTGGTTTTAAATTTAGAATAATTGGAGCAACCATCTTTTCATTATTGCTTTCATTGAGTAGTTGGGCATTTATACAAAGTTACACGGAAAAGGTTGTAATAGAAGGTGCAAAATATGTTCCAATTGTTTATGACAATGGGTTCAATTTGATTATTGCTAAAGCAGATAATGACTTTCCAGAAGAATCTATTGAACCAACTTTAGAACAATTGTCGGAAAACTTAAGGAAAGGTAGCAGATCTGGTGCGAATGTAAAAATAAAGATAAGAAAACTTGAAAAAATTTCAGAGGGCGTAAGTAAACCAGTGGTTATAGGAGAAGTTCAGAAAAATGTCAAAATGAATTAGTCTTTTAAACAATGGAAAGTAAAACCTTTTTAGATTTTTTGCCAACTAACTTTAGACATGAGAAATCCTTTTTTGTTCAAAATAATCTAACTGAATTTGAAAAATTAAGTAATCTTTCGGACCCAGAAATAAATGAGATTCAAAGAAAATCTTCACTATGTACGTTGAATAATCTAAAGAAAATTAGAGCTATAGCAATTTTTAAAAAAGAAATTGGAATTTCTCCACCGCAAGCATATCTACTTTTACATTGCGGGATATCTTCTATTAAAACATTATCACTATCTACTCCTCACGAATTAGAGCGTAAAATTGGAAGATTAGAAAGGATTCTTAGAGTAAAAACTGAGACAGATACAACTTTCTCTCTCTTAAAAGAATGGATCAATAAAGCTAGTCAAATCGATAAATCTATTTAAAATCTTGGTTAAAAAAATTTTTTAATGTAGAATTTAAAAAAAGTTAGTGATAATGAAACCTCTGTTTTTTTTGCTATTTTTGTTTTCCAATTCTTTATACCCTGTTTTTAGTCAATCTAACCTACTAGAAAATGTAAAAAAGAATCCAAACGAAGCTAGGTATTTATGTAATAAGTTTAGAGAGTTTAATTCAAAAGGTATTTCAGCTAGTTCAGATAAAGCTATAGAGTATGTATCAAACAAAAAAAAGTTAACTCCCGTTAACGCAGAGATCTTTTCTATTTACGTCATTGGGCTGCACTGTCCAGAAATTATCTAAAGCCTAAATGTCTGGTTCAAGATGGTTTGACAAGTCTCTAGTACTTAGAGATGGAGTAAAACTCATATCAAGGATTTGGTTACCTAATAGTAATGGGCAATGGCCTGCATTATTAATGAGGCAACCTTATGGCAGGGAAATAGCTTCAACTATTACCTATTCTCATCCTGAATGGTGGGCTTCCAAAGGGTATATGGTCATAATTCAAGATGTAAGAGGTATGGGTTCTTCTGAAGGAGTCTTTAATGGTTTTTCTCAAGAAGCTAGCGATACTTCAGAAACTCATGAATGGGTAAGGTCTCTGAAAGAATGTAATGGAAAACTTGGCTTATATGGTTTTTCATATCAAGGATTTACTCAACTAACCGGTGAATTAAATTCAAAGCCGCCCGATTGTTTATCTCCAGCAATGACTGGGATGAATATTAAGGATCATTGGTGCTCAGATGGAGGAGCATATTGGTGGCATAACAATATTGCTTGGGGACTTCAAATCGCGGCACTAAAAATGAAAAAAGAAAATAATTTGATTGAGTGGGGAAAGATAAGATTAGCCTTAGAAAATAAAAGTTATTTAACAGAAGGAATTGAAATTTTAAAAAAATATGATCCTAATAGCTTTGTTTTGGAATGGCTTAAAAATTTAAATAATGCTCGCCCATTTGAAGAATTTAAACCAATTTCAACATGGATAAAAAAACCTATGTTAATTATTGGAGGACTTTGGGATCCACATTTAAAAGGTGCCTTTGATCTTTATAAAAAATCTATAGAAGCTGGTGGAAGCCCAGAGATTATTATTGGGAATGCAACACATCTAAATTGGTGGGAGGGATCACAAAAATCTTTATTAAATTTTTTTGATAAACATTTAAAATTAGATGCAAATTTTAATTCTAAGAATTTAAAAGACGAGAAAAAAATATGGAATATTTCATTAAATAAATGGGAAGATTTAGATAACAAATTTAATCCTGAATTTATTTTTGGACTCAAAAGCGATGGTATAGCAAATTTAGAGTTTGAGGATGGAAGTCTGACCATAAATTCAAAAGGATCAGGATGGTTTACAATTGTTCATGACCCATGGAGACCTGCTCCATCTGACGGTGGACATTTAGGTCCAAATCCAGGAAAGTTTAACAGAAGCATTATTGATAAACGACTGGATGTAGGTATTTTTCAAACCAATTCTTTTGAAGAAGATCAATATTTAACAGGAGTCCCCACATTAGAAATCCAAGTAAAAAGTGATCAGCCCAATTTCGATATCTGCCTTGCTTTATCTCTAGTTGAAGAAGGTAATGAAAAGGTGAATCAATTTTCAACCGGATTCTTAAGGGTTAAAAACTCCAAAATAAGTGAAGAATGCATTTATCAAATCACAATGCAACCAACAAATATTTGTTTGATTAAAAATAGCAAGCTTCGCTTATCTATATCTGCAGCAGCTTATCCCGCTATTGGAGTTAATCCTGGATTTGGGGAGGGAAATATTGGATCTCCCTCAGCAAATCATAGAGTTATTACTCTTAGTTTTAGCCTTGATAAAACATTTATGAAAATGACCCCTTTTTTTTATAAATAATTAATTTTTTGGTTAATCATTTGATATTATTAATCGTTAATATCTACCAGTCATGATAGAGACAATTCAAGCAGACTGGATTAAATCAGAAGCTTTCAACCTAGAAAATTGTTGCAATGATAATCCATTAAAAATATTAGGTCCTCATTTTTTTGAAGAACAATGGGTAATTAGGGTATGGATGCCTGAGGCCGACGAAGTTAAAATAAATTTTAAAAACAATACCTATAAGGCGGAAAGCATAAACCATAAATGGCTTTTTGAAGCTATCCTGCCTGAAAATCCAAATCACAATTACGAAATAAATATTTCACGAGGAGGGATCACACATACACAACATGACCCTTGGTCATATAGAGAAGAGTGGATGGGAGAAGTTGATAGACATCTTTTTGCAGAAGGTAATCATCATCATATTTGGGAAAAAATGGGAGCACATCTAATTGAAGAAAAGAATCAAAAAGGGGTTATGTTTTGCATCTGGGCTCCAAATGCAAAATCAATCTCAATAATTGGAGATATAAATTCTTGGGATGGAAGACATCATCCAATGCAAAAAAGATTAGGGGGAATTTGGGAACTATTCATGCCATCAATGCAAGAGGGCGACGCATATAAATACGAAATAAGAACACAACAAGGTCATATTTATGAGAAAGCTGATCCATATGGTTTCCTTCATGAAATCAGACCTCAAAATGGTTCAATAGTTTCAAAGTTGAAAAACTTTAATTGGAATGATAGTTCTTGGATTTCAAACAGAGATTCTTCTAGTCAAATTAACAAGCCAATTTCAGTTTATGAAATGCATTTAGGGAGTTGGCTCCATGAATCAACAGATAATAAATATCTGGAGGACAATGGTGAACCAAGAGACCCAGTACCTGCAGCCGATTTAAAACCTGGAACACGATTATTAACTTATCCAGAATTAACCAAGAAACTAATCCCTTACGTAAAAGAAAGAGGATTCACTCATATTGAACTAATGCCAATATCTGAACATCCTTTCGATGGTTCCTGGGGATACCAAGTTACAGGCTGGTATGCACCAACAAGTAGATTTGGCACCCCAAATGAATTTAGAGAGTTTGTAAATAAATGCCATGAACAGGGCATAGGTGTAATTCTTGATTGGGTGCCCGGTCATTTCCCAAAAGATAAGCATGGTTTAGCATTTTTTGATGGCTGCCATCTTTATGAGCATGGAGATTCACGAATAGGTGAACACAAAGAATGGGGAACCCTAATATTTAATTACAGCAGAAACGAAGTAAGAAATTTCTTAGTAGCAAATCTCGTTTATTGGTTTGAAGAGTTTCATATTGATGGCATAAGAGTAGATGCTGTAGCTTCCATGCTTTACAGAGATTATCTACGTCCTGATGGAGAATGGATACCCAATGAAAATGGTGGGAATGAAAATATAGAGGCCGTTAAATTTCTTCAACAGGCTAATCATGTACTCTTCCAACACTTCCCAGGTGCACTTTCTATCGCTGAAGAATCGACAACTTGGCCAATGGTAACCAAACCAACTGACATGGGAGGGTTAGGGTTTAACTTGAAATGGAATATGGGATGGATGCACGATATGCTTGATTATTTTGAAATAGATCCTTGGTTTAGGCAATTCCATCAAAATAGTGTGACTTTCTCAATAACATATAACTATACAGAGAACTTTATGCTTGCACTTAGTCATGATGAGGTTGTCCATGGTAAAAGTCATCTTTTGCATAAAATGCCTGGCGATGACTGGAAGAAATATGCAAATACTCGAGCATTACTAACTTATATGTGGACCCACCCTGGTAAAAAAACAATATTTATGGGAATGGAATTTGGGCAAAGACAAGAATGGAATGTTTGGGATGATCTGCAATGGGAGTTACTAGAATTTGAGCCCCATAAAGGTATCAGAAACTTGATTGATGACCTAAACGTTCTTTATAAAAATGAACCTGCATTATGGAAAAATGACTTTGATCCTTATGGATTCCAATGGATAGATTGTAATGACAAATCTAATTCAGTTATAAGTTTCATGAGAAGAGAAAACGATACCAATGAGTGGCTTGTTGTTGTTGCTAACTTTACACCTAATACTCATGGGTCATACAAAGTAGGTGTTCCTGTGGAAGGATTCTATAAAGAAATATTTAATTCAGATGGCTCTAGATACGGGGGCAGTAACAAAGGAAATATGGGGGGTAAAGAAACTATAAATTACAATATTCATGATTATCAAAATGCTCTAGAACTTGCTTTGCCCCCATTAAGCGTGAGTATATTCAAACATCAATCAAAAAAATAAGAAGGCTCATTTAACTTACTGCTTCATATAAATGTTCATATAACACTTTTGCTCTGCTTTACATTGTAAGATTTTTAAGTTGGATTTTAATTTTTTTTTAAAAATATCGAATTGAAAATGGGTCAAGATTTACCACTACTACTTTCTGCCGCATTAGGTAAAAAAGTAATTAGGCCTCCAGTATGGATGATGAGGCAAGCAGGAAGATATATGAAAATCTATAGAGATTTAAGGGAGCGTTACCCAAGCTTTAGAGAGAGGTCTGAAAATCCAGAACTATCATATGAGATTTCAATGCAGCCTTTTCATGCTTTCAAACCGGATGGTGTGATCCTTTTTTCAGATATTCTCACACCTCTTCCAGGGATGGGCATAAATTTTGAAATAATAGAAAGTAAAGGTCCAATTATTGAGGACCCAATAAGAACTCTTAATCAGGTTGAGAATTTAAGAGAATTAAATCCAAGCGAGAGTTTAAGCTTTGTTGGGCAAGTTCTTTCTTCACTAAAAAAAGATGTGAATAATGATGCAACTGTTTTAGGTTTTGTTGGCGCACCTTGGACTCTTGC
>CACJCK010000011.1 GCA_902591865.1 uncultured Prochlorococcus sp. | reverse complement strand
TGGATATGTTAATTGTGATGACTAATTTTTTTAAATTCCTCATTTAAAAAAATTAACTTTAAGATAATTTTAAAAACTTAGATATTTCTGAATTGAAAAAATTACCAAAAATTATAATTATAGTCTGCTTGATTGTTCTTAATCCTGTAACAGTAAACTCGGCCGAAATTCTTCAAATTAAAAGTTCAAATACTATTTTGGTGGGGGATCAAAATAGGAATTTAACGATTGGACTATTTTGTGTAGATGTAAATGAAAATGATGAGCTTGAAGCAACTAAATTACTTAGAAGTGAATTTCCAAGGGGAAGCAAAGTGAAAATAAAACCTTTTGGTTTCAAAGAGAATGTTTTGTTAGCTAAAGTTTTTAATATTAAAGGTACTAAAGAGATGACCGAATTATTAGTCACCAAAGACTTAACAAGTGAAATTTGTCCAAGTTAACTATCTCTATGAACAGATAAAATTCCATTGTCTCGAGAATGTTTTGCTCCTTCTCCAAGAATTAAATTCATTTTTTAATTTGTATGTACATAAATTTGAAATGTCTATATTTGTATTGGGAATGTTCTCATTTAAAAGTTGTCTATAAGCAGATCTTTTAAGATCAAGTTGATTTAAGTTTTTCTCTTTGAAGTGATTTGAATAACTAAAACAAAGATTTTTTTCAGCTTTAGTAAAATTGACCGTTATGTTTTTGTTCTCGGCCTTTCTATAAAATTCTTTGAGTGTCATTTTATCAACTAGATAATGTTCCTTTGAAATCGCTGGTCCTATTGCAACAAGTAAGTTATCTCTAGATGCCCCTAAATTATCAAAAATTTTAACCATATTTTTTATTATTTTTTTTTCTAAACCTTTTCTTCCACAATGCAAGGTTGCTACATTTCTTGTCCTTTTATCTGCAAAAAAAATTGGCATACAATCAGCTGTATAAACCCATAAGTTTTGATTGCATTTATCACCAACAAGACCATCTGCATCAGTCTTATTCTCTTCTCTTGAATTTGATCCTAACACTATCACATTACTGTGAATTTGATTGGAAACACAATTTATGTAATTTTCATTAAAGTAATTTCCTAATAATTGAAGAAATTTCTCAGAGCTTGACTTCGTAAAATATGCATGTTTGAAATTATTTTGACTAAGGATAGGTGATGAATAATACTCAAATTTTTTGTTTTGAATGAAAATTTCAGCTTTTGAAAAATATATTTCTTTGTATAGAATAGTTCCTGCTCCTAAACTGAATTTATGAAATTAATTCAATATCTCTTAAGATCCAGAATCCTGCAAATTTTTCGATGTATGGCGTTGATTGTATGGAAATAAATTGATAATCAAAAGAATTTTTTTTATTCTCTAAAAACTTTGTACTCAAAATGTTTGCATCTTTTTCTTGCAAATCTGTTACCAGCCACTTATCGTCTTCTGAAGCTTCAAGTATGAGTTGATTCTTATTGATGACTAATTTAATAGGTTCTAAACAACTAAACCATGCAGAAAGAGCTAAAGATCTATCTTTGCTAAAAAGTCTTAATCCCGGAACCAAGTAATTATTATCTAAATCTTGCTGAATTGGAAAAATTTCTCCAAATTCAATAGGCCAATTTTCTGCTGATTTTAATTCTCCAATTGATATTTCAGAGATAGTTAAAGCATCACCCCTTACTTCTTCTGGTAAAGGTGTAGGGGGGGTTTCCATTTTAGAAGTAAAAGTAGGAGCTAATACACCTCTCACATAGCCTTTTTCCTTTGGATAAATCTCTTTCTCAAGAAATTCGATTCTATCTAATAAATCGTAAGTTCTCCTACTTACAAGAGCCTCAATACTTACGGCCTCAAGAGATTTCTTAATGATCGATTTCATTGACGACCTCCAGAATCTAACTACTGAAGGTTTCTCCCAGCCTTGTTTTTTTGCTTCACTTATTGCTTCATTTAGTGCCTCTGTAAGCCATACTGAATTAACTTTATTGGCAGGGCATTTTTTATTCCAAAGAAAAATATTTTCTGTCTTATAACTTTTTGTTGAGCAAATAATTAACTCCCACCTTTTTTTTCCATTTGATTCAATAATTGGTCTTGAGTAGAAGTCTAATTCCCAATTTGAAATTTTTAATTTAAGACTTGACTCCATTGTTTCATTAATATTCATTTACCTTCTTCTTTTTTATCGAAGAGTGCTTTAGTTTTTAATGCTCTCTCTGTGGCTTCTTGCATAACTTTTTGCTTATCAATAATTAATTCTCCCGCAGAGTTTTCTAGGAGTGCTGTATTGAGTCCAATGCGCCCTTTTTCGAGGTCAATTTCAGATATTAAAGCTTTTATCATTTCCCCTTCTCTAAAAACTTCTCTTAAAGAACGAATCGATCCATTTGTTAGTGAGGATTGATGAAGAAGTCCACTAGCTCCACCCAAATCTATAAAGAAGCCATATGGTTTTACTGCTAAAACTTCTCCTTCAATTAATTGACCTAATTCTAAACTTGTAAGTTTAGAGACTAATGATGCTTTCCTTTCAGAGAGAACTAATTTTCTGGATTCTGGATTCACCTCAATAAATGCTACTTTTAGGGTTTTGCCAACAAAAGATTGATAGTCTTGACCATTTTCAAGTTGGGATCTTGGGATGAATCCTCTCAAACCGTCTACATCACACGTAAGACCACCTCTGTTAAATCCATTAATTAAAACGTTAATTAATTCTCCATTCTTAGCAGAACTTGATACTTTTTCCCAACTTTGCCTAAGAATTAATGCTCGAGCGCTCACTGTTACCATCCCATCAGCATTTTGTTCTTTGATAACCAAAACTTCCATTTCAAGGCCTATAGAAAATTTCTCTTTAAAGTTAGTTATAGTACCCAAACAACACTCTTTTTTGGGCATATAACCAGGTGCTTTCCCTCCAATGTCAACATATAGTCCATCACTTTCAGTTGCTATAACCTTACCTGAAATTGTTTCTCCTGTAGCCCCAATTGGCTCATTTTCATTTAAAGCCTCCAAAAAAGCACTTTCATCAAAATCGAAATCATCAACAGTTCTTTCTAATTGAAAATCTGTGTTTTGCTCAGAAAAACTAAGGGGTCTTTTTAATTCTTGTGGAGTTAAATCTTTTTGAAAAATATCAAAATCTTTAGTGTTTTCATTACTGTCATTAATTTCTTTTACTGAAACATCTTTAATAATTTGAGGTTTGATTGCGATATTTTCTTTTGTAGTTTCTTCTTGCAAATTTGTTTTCTCATTATCTATTTCTTGAGATATTTTTTGAGTATCTTTCTTGCTTATGTGAAGTACCTGAAGAGGTTTTTTATTGCCCTTTGATTTGATATTATCTTGGGCATTTCTATTATTGACTCCCATCGTAGGTAAAATAAAAATAATTAATTATTAACATACTCTAAATGTTAGTACTCAAAATTAAAATTAATGAACTTTAAACCAATACCTAATAAATTTGAATATTTAAATTGGCAAGAAATTGAGAGTGTTGCAAAAAACAAAAGATCCACAGTGATTTGGCCATTCGGTGCTGTTGAACAACATGGACCGCATTTGCCTCTTGCGACAGATAGTATTTTTGTTGATGAAATTATTACCGAAGTTTTTAAATTATTCTCTGCAGATATTCCATTAAAAAAACTTCCAACTCAATATATTGGTTTTTCTCCAGAACATAAGGGTTTTGCTGGGACAATTTCACTTTCCTCAAATTTAATAACTTCAATGATTAAGGAAGTCGGAAGTCAATTATCTGAAATGGGTTTTAAAAGATTGATTTTGATTAATGGACATGGAGGTCAAATTTCACTATTAAATACAGCAGCAAGAGAGTTAAGAAGTTTCTCACCAGGGATGGCAGTTCTCCCTTGTTTCTTGTGGAGTGGTGTAAATGGATTATGTGAATTGTTAACAAAAACTGAGATAGAGCATGGGCTTCATGCTTCTTTAGCTGAAACAAGTTTGATGCTCGCTTTAAAACCAGAATTAGTAGGCGATGAACGTCCAAATGAGTGCATCAATGGACAAATCCCAGAAGGCTGGAGTCTAGAGGGAAATGCTCCTACTGCTTGGCTTACTGACGATTTCAGTAAATCAGGTGTTATTGGAGATAGCAGAGGAGCAAATGAGTCTTTAGGAAAAAATTTAAAGGAATTATTGATTAATCATTGGTTCAAATTGATTATGAATCTGATGCAATCAGATTGGCCAAACAATTCTTTAAAACTTTAAACAAAAAAATGTGACTTAATAATTGAAACTATTTTCATGATATTTAAATAAACTCACTATAATCATATAATATTCATGCATAATGAGCTAAAGATTACTGACATGCAAACTCTAGAATCCAATAAAAAAACTGTTGAAGAATCGACTCATCCGATTTCTTTAGATTTGCCCGACTTTACAACAGATTCTTACAAGGATGCATACAGCAGAATAAATGCAATTGTTATAGAGGGGGAGCAAGAGGCTCATGATAATTACATTTCAATAGCAACTTTAATACCAAATGAGGTAGAGGAATTAACTAAATTGGCGAGAATGGAAATGAAACATAAAAAAGGCTTTACTGCCTGTGGAAGAAATTTAGGCGTAGAAGCTGATATGGATTTTGCAAAAAAATTCTTTTCTAAGTTACATGGTAATTTTCAAATTGCTCTTGAAAAAGGAAATTTAACAACATGTCTCTTAATACAAGCTATCTTAATTGAAGCATTTGCAATCTCTGCGTATAACGTTTACATAAGGGTTGCTGATCCTTTTGCAAAAAAAATAACGGAGGGAGTTGTTAAGGATGAATATCTTCATTTAAATTATGGTCAAGAATGGCTTAAGGAGAATTTATCTTCTTGTAAAGAGGAATTAATGGAAGCTAATAAGGTTAATCTTCCCTTAATCAAAAAGATGTTAGATGAAGTAGCAGATGACGCAACAGTTTTGGCCATGGACAGAGAAGAATTAATGGAAGAATTCATGATTGCTTATCAAGATACATTGATGGAAATAGGTTTAGACAATAGAGAAATTGCAAGAATGGCTATGGCAGCTATTGTTTAATTGCAGTTCTAGTTAATTAAGCTTTTCAATAATTAATCTTTCTTTTTAAGTAGTTACCTCTGTGCTATTCTTCATAACAATATATAGAAATCATCAATAAATTTTTAAATGTTTGGGTTAATAGGCCACTCAACTAGTTTTGAAGATGCAAAAAGAAAAGCTTCGTTACTAGGTTTTGATCATATTGCAGATGGCGACTTGGATGTTTGGTGTACAGCTCCTCCTCAATTGGTTGAGAATGTAGAAGTTAAGAGTGCTACTGGAATATCTATTGAGGGTTCCTACATAGACTCTTGCTTTGTTCCTGAAATGCTTTCTAGGTTTAAAACCGCCAGAAGAAAAGTACTAAATGCTATGGAACTAGCTCAGAAAAAAGGGATTAACATCACCGCATTAGGAGGATTTACTTCTATTATTTTCGAGAATTTTAATCTTCTACAGCATAAACAAATAAGAAATACAGCATTAGAGTGGGAAAGGTTTACTACTGGCAATACTCATACCGCCTGGGTTATTTGTAAACAGCTAGAAATAAATGCGCCTCGCATTGGAATAGACCTTAAAAAAGCAACTGTTGCTGTAATCGGTGCTACAGGTGATATTGGTAGTGCTGTTTGTAGGTGGCTTATCAATAAAACAGGGATTTCAGAACTTCTTATGGTAGCAAGACAACAAGAACCATTAATGCTGTTACAAAAAGAATTAGATGGTGGCACAATAACAAGTTTAGATGAGGCATTGCCTCAGGCTGATATTGTTGTGTGGGTTGCAAGTATGCCTAAAACTATTGAAATTGAAACTGAGAATTTTAAAAAACCATGTTTAATGATTGATGGTGGATACCCCAAAAATCTTGATGAGAAATTTAAGGGTGAAAATATTCATGTTTTAAAAGGAGGTATAGTAGAGTTTTTTAATGACATTGGTTGGAATATGATGGAACTTGCAGAAATGCAAAACCCTCAGCGAGAGATGTTTGCTTGCTTTGCAGAAGCTATGATTTTAGAATTTGAAAAGTGTCATACAAACTTTAGTTGGGGAAGAAATAACATTTCCCTTGAAAAGATGGAATTTATTGGAGCAGCTTCTTTAAAGCATGGTTTTTCCGCTATTGGAATTGATAAGCAGCCTAAAGTATTAACTGTCTAAATTATGGCTAAACGTTACCTCCTTGATTTTGAAAAGCCTCTTGTTGAACTTGAGAAGCAGATAGAGCAAATTAAAGAATTAGCTCGAGATTCAGAGGTAGATGTTAGTCAACAGCTTCTACAGCTTGAAACCTTAGCCGCTAGGAGAAGAGAAGAAATATTTAAATCTCTTACCCCTGCTCAAAAGATTCAGGTGGCTAGACATCCTCAAAGGCCAAGTACTTTGGACTTTGTTCAAATGTTTTGTGATGACTGGATCGAATTACATGGAGACAGAAATGGTGGCGATGATATGGCACTAATTGGGGGGATAGGTTCGATAAATAATAGACCAGTGTTGATGTTAGGGCATCAGAAAGGAAGGGACACAAAAGAAAATGTTGTAAGAAACTTTGGGATGGCAAAACCAGGCGGTTACAGAAAAGCTCTTAGATTAATGCAGCATGCAAATAGATTCTCTTTGCCAATTCTTACATTTATTGATACTCCTGGAGCTTATGCTGGTTTAAAAGCTGAAGAACAAGGTCAAGGGGAGGCGATTGCAAGAAACCTTCGAGAGATGTTTGGATTGAAAGTTCCAATTGTCGCGACTGTCATTGGAGAAGGAGGTTCAGGAGGTGCACTTGGAATAGGTGTTGCAGATAGGTTACTAATGTTCGAACACAGTGTTTACACAGTTGCCAGTCCGGAAGCATGTGCATCAATTTTGTGGAGAGATGCTGCGAAGGCATCAGAAGCTGCATCAGCACTTAAAATTACAGGTAAAGATTTACTTAAATTAGGGATAATAGATGAGGTATTGCCAGAACCTTCTGGTGGGAATAATTGGGCTCCTTTAGATGCTGGGAACACATTAAGAGAGGCTATTGAGAAACACCTTAATGCTTTACTGCAAATGCCTGAAGACGAATTAATTGAGGAAAGATACAAAAAATTTAGAGTTTTAGGTAAATTTATCGAATCAAATAATATTGAAGAGATTTATAGTGAAATCCCTCAAAAAACTGAATAAATTGAAACTAGCTTTTATAACGGGTGCTTCTAAAGGCATTGGTAGATCTACCGCAATTACTTTTGCTAACGCCGGCTGGGATTTAATTTTACTCTCCAGGAATATGGATTTAATGGAGAAACTAAAGAGCGAACTGTTGACCACTAAATCAAAAATTAACCTAGTAAAATGTGATTTATCTAATTCTCTAGAAATAGAGCATTGTGCTAAAGAAGCAATTGAGAAGTATGGGTGCCCTTCAGTATTGATAAATAACGCCGGTTGCGCATTTAATGGGCCTTTAGTTGAAATGGAATTAGGTCAATGGGAACAAACTATTCAAATAAACCTCACAAGTGTTTTTCAAATTTGTAGTTCAATAATTCCTCAAATGAGAAAAAATGGTGGTTTAGTTATTAATGTTAGTAGTCATGCCTCTTATAATGCGTTCCCCCAATGGGGAGCTTATTGTGTTTCAAAATCTGCACTAGCTATGTTTACTAAATGCTTGAGGGAGGAGGAGAGATCTAATTCAATAAGAGCGTGCACAATAACTCTTGGTTCAGTAAATACTCCTCTTTGGGACTCCGAATCAATCAATTTTGATTTTGATAGAACTTCTATGCTCTCCTCAAAAGAGGTATCAGAAACTATTCTCTACATGGCTCAAAAACCTGAATCACAATTGATCGAAGACTTGACTTTGATGCCTTCTGGCGGAGCCTTTTAAACATTCTCTTTATCTGATTAATCTTAAAACAGTGATTTTTTTTAGTGCTATTTGAACCCGATTGAACAGGAGAATGTGATATAGTATATGAGCAATTAAGCTTTTGGAAGATACAGTTAATTAAGTTGCATACAATTTTCTGTTAAAAATTTTATGACCTCTACATTACCCAACGATAATATTAGAAACTTTGACGACCAGATTACTAATAAACTAATTTCTGAAATAATTAGAGACAGAATTAAGAATTCTGGGACAAAATTTAATGCCAACGATAATATTTCTGATTTTATAAATCCTGGTGAATTAGAAATTTTAGAAAAAGAAGTAGCCTCAAGGGTTAAAGACTTACTAAAGTCCCTTGTAATAGATGTTGAAAATGATCATAATACTCAAGAAACTGCTGAAAGAGTTTCAAAAATGTATTTAAATGAAGTTTTTAAAGGCAGATATCATGAACAACCTAAAGTTACAAGTTTCCCTAATGACAAGAATCTTGATGAAATTTATACGGTTGGACCAATTTCTGTCAGATCTGCATGTTCACATCACTTAGTTCCAATTCTAGGGGAGTGTTGGATAGGTATTAAACCTGGCAATAAAGTCATAGGTCTTTCAAAATTTGCAAGAGTTACTGATTGGGTTTTTTCAAGACCTCATATTCAAGAAGAAGCCGTAATGATTCTTGCAGATGAAATTGAAAAATTATGCGAACCTAAAGGTTTAGGCATTATTGTAAAGGCCCAACATTATTGTATGAAGTGGAGGGGAGTTAAAGAACCAAATACAAGTATGATTAATTCAGTGGTGAGAGGCGATTTTAGACACGATTTAAGTTTAAAACAAGAATTTTTTGAGCTTGTAAAACAGCAGTCTGCTACTAATAATTACTAATTTCTTTTCAAAAACTTAAAAAGATCCTCTGTTTTTTTAATATCTTTTAAACCTGGAGATATTTCAAGACTACTTGAAATATCTAATCCATCTGGTTTGAAATCAGTGAGGATTTCATCAATCCATTCAATTGATATTCCACCTGCTAACCACCATGGTTTGCTAAATTGCAAATTTTTTAGGTGTATAGAATTTATTTTTTTCCCTGAACCTCCATACGTTTCTTTATTCCAAGAATCAAGTAGTATCGCATCTACAAAATCCTCAAAAGGTTTTATTTTATCTATGTCCTTTTCTGTTTTTATTCTGAAAGCTTTCCACAGGCCAATATTGGGAATTTTTTCCCTTATTTTTTTACAATAATCAATATCTTCATCTCCATGTAATTGAATGATAGTTTCAGTGGGGTTTCCTAAGAAATTTTTAATAATTAAGTCTATTGGACAATTTTGTACAACTGCTACCCTCTCGATTTTTGGATAAAAATTTTCTAGGGCTTTAAATATTTTTTTCTTAATTTCAGCTGATACATACCTTGGAGACTCTTCAACAGAAATAATGCCAATAGCATTCGCTCCTAATTTGGCAACTTGAAGAGCTTGTTCTTCAGAAGTTAGTCCACAGATTTTAACTAAAGGGTTAGTCTTGGGCATATCATTATCCTGCATGTAAGATTAATATTATTGCTAAATATAGCGGAGATTATTTTTGAGAAGTTGGCAAATTTTTAAAATATGGGGAATTCCCTTCAAAGTTCATCCCTATTGGTTTGTTATTCTCTTTTTATTCTCATGGAGTATAAGTAATCAGGTCAATTTATCTTCTGGCGATACCTACAATAATAAAGAAGCTTGGATTATAGGGTTTTTAACTTCTTTTTTTTTATTATCTTCAATTATTTTTCATGAGGTTTTTCATACCTTTGTTTCACTTAATCAGGGTGTAAAAATAAAAAAAATTACTTTTTATTTTTTAGGAGCAATTTTACAAATAGATAAATATTGTCAAACTGCTTTAGGCAATATAAAAATTGCAATTGTTAGACCTCTTTTATGTTTCGCAACAGCATTTATCCTACTTTTAATTAGTAATAACAGTTCATCTCAAGAACAAATAGCAGTTAATGTAATTTCAAGAGTAGGTATATTTAATTTATTCTTAGGCTTCTTAAATTTGATTCCAATTGGTTCTTTAGATGGTGGGAATTTATTAAAAAGTATTATTTGGCATTTCTCAGGGAGTAAAAATAAAGGGAGAAATTTCCTCAATAAAGTAAATTTATTATTATCTTTTTTTGTTTTATTTTTTGGGATAATTTGTTTATTTAGATTTAACTTTTACTTTGGTTTTATCCTTTCTTTTTTAGGCTTGTTTGGAGTTAATTCTTCAAAATCTGAAAGTCAATTTTTTAAAATTGAAAACATACTAAAATTTAGTAAAGTTTCTGAGATTAAACTAAAGCCTTTGAGGAAAATTGAATACGATTCAAATTTCTCAGAATTTAATAAATTAATAAAAAATAACAAGGATGCATCGGATAAATATCTTTTTGTTACGAATAATGGTAGATGGACCGGTTTTGTTGATGAGAATATTTTAAAAACTGTTTCCTTAAAAAAATGGGAAAGGAACTTTGTTGGAGATTTTATGAAACCGATAGATAGTTTTGAAAGCGTATCTTATAACGATAAATTATGGAAAACCATAGAAAGAATTGAAGAAACAAATGAAGGTTTTTTATTGGTTCTCAATGCTGCAGATATCCCTTTGGGGATAATTGATAGGTCAAAAATTGGAAACTTTGTATTGAATAAATTAGGTTTTAATTTACCTTCAAATATTGTTAATAAATTAAACTTTAAAAATCATTATCCCTTAGGAATTGAATTGCCGAGAATAATTAATTCAATGAAGCAGAAAGGAGATCTTTAATAATTCTTGTCATTAAAATTTTCTATTTTTTATTACCTATGGCAATATCTTTGAAATTTATATTTGATTTATTTTTTACGAATGAATTTCTCAAATGTTGAACTATTTCATCATTTGTTAGTTTTAAATTTACTTTTGGTGGAGCTTTTTCTTTGAATAATTTGAACCACAAATCTCTTGAAGGATTTATTTGAATTTCTCCATGCTGGAGGAATGCGCCTTTTTTACGAAATTGAGCACTACCTATTCTCTTAAACCCATTTTGATCAACTAAATCGGAAATTAATGAAGTCCCAAAACAATTTGTTTTAATGCTTGATTTTCGTAAATTACCATATTGTAAGTTTAGACCTAATTCTCTAAAACTTTTAATTAACCAATTATTAACCATTTCATAACTTAAGAATTTATAGTAAGTTCTTTTAAATGTTAATGCATATGTTATGCCTCCTGAATGCAAAACAGCACCCCCTCCAGAGGGACGTCTAACAATATTAATTTCTCCATTTGATAATAAATTTTTCCAATGAAGAGGAATTTCCTTTTGGTGATAGCCAATTGAAAGCCAATCCCCAGTCCAATAGTAGAACCTCAATGTGAGAATTATTTCAGGATTCGAAATTGTCTGATCTAAAGAATTTAAATCTAAAGCCATTTGATCAAATCCAGGTAAATTATTTGTTGAAAAAATTAAAGCCTGATTTTCAATTCCCAAAATTAACTTTGTAGGTTTATTTATGATAATTTTCAATAAATTTTTTCTTTCAATTTGTTAATTACGTAACATCATTTTGTAATAGTGTTTCAAATCTTCTCTTTTCGGTGGAGAATATAGAAAATAACTTTTTTACCATGGAGCCAACTCAAACAATAAATCTTATTGCATTAAGCCTCATAGTTGTTATGCATGCAGGAGTTTTAGCATTAAGACTAGGAATTAGTTTAGGTAGGAACTAAAATCTATTAGAAAATTTAAAATTTATAAGGTAATAATAAAGTAAGACTGAATTGATTTATTCAGTAAAAATATCAATCACTTAATTTGTCAAAATCTTTTTATAAAAATAGAATTTTCCACAAAGAGTATTTAGGGTCTTTATTTATAAAAAGACAACAGAAACAGGATAATTTTGTATCATTGATTTTTTTAATTATAAAAATTAGCTTTTCCCTTCTAGCAATAATAAGCCTGATTAAGCTTGGCTATAGTTCAAAAGTAAGGTTGACCAGATTAAGGGAAATTGAAGAATCATTTTTATACGAAAAATATAGATTTAATGTTTTAATAGATAAGTTTGATGATTTATTCTCTTCTGAAGGTGAGCAAAGATTTATGAAGGATCAAGATCAAATAATTTCTAGGGACATTATCAGAGTAATATGGCGTTGATAAGGATGGTTTTGAATCATTCTTCTTTTCATTTTTCAATTAACTTTTTTGCTAGTGAGTAAGAACATTAAGGGTTTAGTCCTAATAACAGGAACAACTTCAGGAGTTGGATTAAATACTCTAAAACCTCTATTAAGATTTGGTTGGGAGGTTATAGCAGTTAATCGATCAAATAAAAGAGCTATAAAAATAGCTGAGGAATTCTTGACAAAAGAAGAAGTTAAAAATGTTCAATTTATAGAAATAGATCTTTCTAACTTGGATGATGTGAGAAAAGGTTGCGATGAAATATTAGAAAGATTTAAGAAGCCAATAAATTCTTTTATTTGTAATGCAGCAGTTTATAAACCGAGACTAAAGAGACCTGAAAGGTCTGCTCAGGGGTTTGAGAACTCTATGGCAGTAAATCATTTTGGGCATTTTCTTATGATAAACCTACTCATGGAAAATATTTTATCTTCTGAAAGAGAAATTGTTTTAAATGGCAAATCAATTGTATTCAAGCCAAGAATTACAGTATTAGGGACTGTTACGGCTAATTATTCAGAACTTGGAGGAAGGATCCCCATTCCAGCACCAGCTGATTTGGGCGATTTATCTGGATTCAAAAATGGTTTTTTATCTCCAATAAGTATGGCTAATGGAAAGAAATTTAAACCTGGTAAGGCTTATAAGGATAGTAAACTTTGCAATATGGTGACCGTTCAGGAATTATCAAAAAGATATCCTGCAGAGAAGATTATTGTAAATTCTCTATATCCTGGATGTGTTGCTGATACTAAACTTTTTAGAGATACACCTTGGTTATTTAGATTCCTTTTCCCGATATTTCAAAAATTCATAACAAAAGGATATGTTTCACAAAGACTGGCAGGAGAGAGAGTCGCTCAAGTGGCAACTTATAAAGAATTTGCTAAATCATCAGTCCATTGGAGCTGGGGAAATCGTCAGAAAACTGGCAGAAAAGCTTTTTCTCAAAAGTTGTCGAAAAGAATAATTGATACGAAGACTTCTCAACAAACTTATGATTTAACAAGCCAATTGGTTGGATTAGATTAATTAAGATTAACTATACCCATATGGTTGTTGCTAAAACTATTGGTATCACTGCTATTTCGATTATTTAAAATAATTTTATAAAATGCTGCAAAAACTTCTTTAACAAAGGGTAAAGAAAATTTTTATGTTTATTAAAGATTGACATTCGATCTAAAATAAGGGGAAATTAGCTTCTTTTTTTGTGAAGAGATTTTTAATACCCTTATTAGCTGCTCTAGCTTTACCTACTGCTGTTAATGCTGATTGGGGAATTTTTGGATGTGCAGAAGAAAATATATCTAAAGTTGTATCTTATTGGAGGAGTGGTTACGGGTTTAAAGCTGCTTTAGATGCAGTCAATTTTAATGATGTAAAGAGGTGTCGCGCTTCTTGGAAAGATAGGATCGAAACCTATCACAACTTTAGGACTCCAAGCATTTATAAAAAATGGCGTGGAACTTATAAAAGTAATACAGATAGTCTTGAATGGAGTGATCCAAAAAAACTGCAAAAGATTTACAGAGATAGATGATGATTAGAAATTTATCTTTTAATAAGAAGATATTATTCTTAATAGAAAGGATTTAATTTAAATGCGTAAAATTTTCATCCTATTGTTAGTTACTATAGCTTTACCAACTTCTATTAATGCGGAAGGGATTTTTCTAAGCTGTAGAGGATCTTCACCAAGATATCCATATTTTGAAGTTTTAATAAACACAAAAACTAACTCTGTTAAAGTAAAAGGAACTAAAGGAAGAAGAGCCCGTTTAACTCAGTCTGAAGGAAATTTCTTGATTAGGAAATATGAATCATTTGACGGACCTTATCATGTCATTAATATCCTAAGGATGACAGGTGATTTTTATATTGATTATTTTAGAAATTCATATACCACTTATAAGGATAAAGAACTTTCAGGTTCTGGTCGATGTTATAAAACACCGCCAACAGAAAGAGCTTTTTAAATAAAAAAGTTTTCTAGATACTTCAATTACTTATAAATAATTGCAAATACTAGGTTCTCAGCGAATCTCTACTTATGACAAAATGGGTCGGGTTAGTTTAGACTAATCAAATCCTAATAAATCAAAAATTTCTCTATCTTTAAGTGGATTACCTTCTAAAGGTTCTACGTTTTCAAGCATATTTTTGGCAAGAGATAAATATTCATTTTGAACTTCAATAACATCTTCAGTTGGTTCCATTTCAAAAATGGTGCATTTTTTTAGCCTTGATCTTCTAATGGCGTCGACATCTTTAAAGTGAGCCATAGTTTTTAAACCTGTTCTTTCATTGAATTTATCAATTTGATCTGTGTCTTTTGATCTATTTGCGACTACCCCACCTAATCTGACTTTATAATTTTTTGCTTTTGCTTTAATTGCAGAGACAATTCTATTCATAGCGAATATTGAATCGAAGTCATTAGCAGTAACAATTAGACAATAATTTGCATGTTGCAATGGAGCTGCAAATCCTCCGCAAACGACGTCTCCTAGGACATCAAAAATAACAACGTCTGTATCTTCTAACAAATGATGTTCTTTTAATAGTTTAACTGTCTGACCAGTTACATACCCCCCGCACCCTGTCCCAGCAGGAGGACCTCCACTTTCAACGCACATTACGCCATTAAAACCTTCAAACATGAAATCTGTTGGCCTCAATTCTTCGCTATGAAAATCTACCTCTTCGAGAATATCGATAACTGTAGGAACCATTTTGTGCGTCAAAGTGAAAGTGCTATCGTGTTTCGGATCACATCCGATTTGTAGAACCTTTTTACCTAATTTTGAGAATGCTGCAGAAAGGTTTGATGATGTAGTTGATTTTCCGATGCCACCCTTCCCATACACGGCAATAACTAAAGCCCCTTCCTCAATATTTATTTTTGGATCTTGCTTTACTTGAACACTTCCTTCTCCATCAAGAGGTCTATTTATAGTACTTGTCATTTAAAGCTTAAACACATTATTATTTATATTCTTGCAGCGCAAATACACATGAAATATGTTTCTAAACAAATATGTATTTAATTGTATTAAAAGCGGTAAATATATTCTTATAACTCAATTTTTAGGATTAAATCTATTAGATTATGAGTGAAAATACTCATGACCTAATTATAGTTTATTAGTAAAAATTAATTGAAATATGCTTTGGCATCGTAAAGAGTTTCATCGCTTATCTCTAGAATGCCTCTCAAGATTGCGTATTTTTCAGTATTTGTTTTAACTTTACCTCTTACAAAAAATGGAACTTTTGTTAATTCAGCTCTGCCAGATTCTGTCCAGATAATTCCTTCTTTACTATTTTTTTCTTTTTTTTCATCAGAATTTAAAATGTCCTTCTTGTTTGTCGCTGTATGTCCTAAATGGCTTTGATGACCATCAACAAACTCAAAGTCATGTTTGAACATATCAATGAGATGCTCTTCTAAGCCCATCATTAGGGGATGTACCCAGTCATCAAAAATAACATTTGCTCCTTCCCATCCCATTTGAGGGCTATATCTTGCAGGAACATCTTGAACATGCATTGGAGTACTAATTACTGAGCATGGAATGCCGAGTCTTTTTGCACTATGCCTTTCCATTTGCGTTCCTAAAACTAATTCAGGGGCCGCTTTTTTCATGGCATCTTCCACTTCTAGATAATTGTTAGTTATCAGAGCTTCAACATTTAGATCTTTTGCAGTAGCTCTTACTTGCCTAGCCATCTCCCTGCTGTATGTTCCAAGACCCACTACTTCAAAACCCAATTCTTCCTTAGCAATTTTGGCTGCTGCAATTGCATGTGTTCCATCACCAAAAATAAAAACTCTTTTCCCCGTTAGATAATTTGAGTCAACTGATTTTGAGTACCAAGGAAGTTTTGATTTATTTTCTAATTCTTTTTTATTCGTCAAAGGAAGATCTAATTTCTTATGAACTTCATTTATAAATTCAATTGTATTTTTTATTCCAATTGGAATAATGTTTGTATATTCCATTCCAAAGTTCCGTTTAAGCCATTCGCATGATGCTTCCGCAATTTCTGGATAAAGACAAATATTTATTTCAGCATCAATTAGTCTTTCAATATCATCTGGACTAGCACCTAATGGAGCAACTACGTTTGTATCTATTCCCTGCTCAGAAAGTATGCGTTGGATTTCGATTACATCATCTCTGCATCTAAATCCTAGTAATGAAGGGCCAAGTATATTAACTTTTGGTCTACGCCCAAATTCCTTCCACCTTAGAGGACTAATTTTCTCTGAATAGCTTACTTTTTCTTTTAAAAGGGTTCTTGTTAGTTGATAAAAGGTTTCAGAGGCCCCCCAATTTTCTTTCTTGCTATAAGCAGGTAGTTCAAGATTCACAATCGGCATATCAAACCCCATTCCTTTCGCAAGTGCTCCAGGTTGGTCTTGGATAAGTTCTGCAGTACAACTTTCTCCAACTAAAAGAGTTTTGGGTTTGAATCGTTCAACCGCCTCCTTAATATTTTTCTTCACTAATTCAGCTGTATCACCTCCAAGGTCTCTAGCCTGAAAAGTTGTGTAAGTTACTGGAGGCCTTTGCCCCCTCCTCTCGATCATTGTAAAGAGAAGATCTGCATATGTATCTCCTTGGGGGGCATGAAGCACATAATGAATGTCTTTCATTGACGAGGCAATTCTCATAGCACCAACATGTGGAGGTCCTTCATAAGTCCAAAGAGTTAATTCCATAGTTTTTAATGAGTTACTAAAGTTTTTGAAGTTAGTATTTGATTTCTTTTTAAAGGCTTGGAGAAGAGACCAGCCAAATCTGCGGCTTGATCAATTCCATGAATTGGACTGAATACCATTTCTATTGACCACTTAGTACTAATCCCCTCCGCCTCAAGAGGGTTAGCCAAACCCATTCCACAAACTACTAAGTCTGGATTAGATTCTCTCACTCGATCTAATTGTTTTTCTACATGTTGCCCTTCGACAATTTTTGTATTATCAGGTAATAAATTAATTTCTTCTTTCATTAAATCCTTATTCAAGTAAGGAGTACCTACCTCTATAAGATCCATTTCGCATTCATTATGCAAAAATCTTGCCAAAGATATTTCCAGTTGTGATTCAGGAAGAAGAAATAATCTTTTTCCCTTAAGTATTTCCTTGTGAGATTCAAGAGCAAGTTTTGCTCTAGTGATTAAAGGCGAAATAATTTCATGAACTTCATGTTCACTAATTGCGAAAGCTTTGGCTGCAGCTAAAAACCAATTAGTACTTCCTTCGATACCTAGAGGAAATGGAGCCGAAATTATTTCACAACCGCGATGTTTAAGGTCTCGAACCGTATCACTTAAATACGGCTGAGTTAGTAATACTTTTGTGTTTTTGCCAATCTTTGGTAATTCTGTTGATTGCCGTGGTGGAAAGCTCTCAATATTTGAAATTCCTAAATTTCTAAAAATCTTTTTAAACCTATCCTCTACATTATTTGCGAGAGTCCCAACTAATAATAATTTCTCCTCATCTGATGACTCAATTAATGGAATTAAAGCTTTTAAGGCGCCATCCTCTCCTTGGGTAAAAGTTGTTTCTATCCCACTGCCAGAATAATTAACGAATCTCACTTGACCTGAAAATCTCTTATTTAATTTCTCTGCGACAGTAGCAAGATCTAATTTGATTACCTCACTTGGACAAGATCCAACTAAAAAAAGAGTTTTTATTTCTGGTCTTCTTGCAATAAGATCATTTACCACTCGATCTAATTCTTCATGAGCGTCAGCGAGACCAGCAAGATCTTTTTCTTCAAGAATAGCCGTCCCAAATCTTGGTTCAGCAAAAATCATAACTCCTGCAGCGCTTTGAATTAAATGAGCACATGTCCTTGAGCCTACAACTAGAAAAAATGCATCCGGCATTCTTCTGTGGAGCCAAACTATTGAAGTTAACCCACAAAAAACTTCCCTGGGCCCAGTTTCCTTATTAAATTCAACTTTACTCATTAAAAATTTTCAAGAGCTTATATTTCAAGCTTGCATAAACTTTTTAATTTAAGAAAGTAATTAATAAGTTCTCTTACAAAATGAACACATTTAAAAAACTTATATGAATGTTTAAATACTTAAATGGGAATTATGAAAAAAAACTTTTGGGGCGTATTTTAATTTCTGTAGAAGGAATTTACTTGGCTAATTTTTGAAATCTTCCACACATTTCTAGCTATTTTTGTTGCTAATAATCCTGCTCTTTCCAACTTAGATTTCCCAGGCTTTGCCCCAATTAAAGCTGTGACTTCTGAAGTGGTTAAAGGTGCTCCAGTATTTATAGCTAATTGCGTTAACTCCAATCTATCTCTAAGGTTCTTAAGATTTACTTTTTCAATTTTATCTTCTTCTAACCAACTAAAAGATGGGTCTTTCTGAGATAGTTTTTGCATCAAGCTTAGGCTAACTAATCCAAGAGTTTGATCAGGAGTTAATTCTTTTTCAGTACCAGAAACATTTGGTTCTTTTTTTTGAGAAGTTCCCATAAAAATGCATATCTTTTACTTGAAGTTATCGTTTTGTGGTAAGCATGCAAGTAAATTTAATAGAAAAAATGAACCATTATCCGTTATAGTCGCGTGAATGGAACCTACTTCTAGTTTAAACAGAGGGGAACGAAAAAAAGGCAGTTCTCTTGTTACAGGATCTGAGGTGCAATCTCAGGCCAGTGGTGCAAGCTGTTTTATTACAACTGATTCAGAAAAGTCTTTGGTGTCCAGACAAGCAAGTCAAGTTGAGCAAATTGAGTTGAGAACATATGTTTTTTTGGATTCTCTCCAACCTCAATTAGCTGCATATATGGGGACGGTTAGTAGAGGTTTTTTACCTATACCTGGAGATTCATGCCTTTGGATGGAAGTTTCACCTGGGATGGCCGTGCATAGAGTCACTGATATTGCCTTAAAAGCAAGTAACGTAAGACTTGGTCAGATGATTGTTGAAAGAGCATTTGGCTCTCTTGCTCTTTATCACAAAGATCAAAGTACTGTTTTACATTCTGGGGATGTTGTTCTAGATGCTATTGGAAGTGAAGTTAGAAAAAGAACCAAACCTTCAACAAGTTGGACAGAAGTTATTCGAGCTATTACTCCAGATCATGCTGTTTTAATAAATAGACAAAACAGAAGTGGATCAATGATTCAATCTGGAATGAGCATGTTTATATTAGAAACTGAACCGGCTGGGTATGTCTTAAAAGCAGCAAATGAAGCAGAAAAAGCTTCAAATATAACTGTTGTTGATGTAAAGGCAGTTGGCGCTTTTGGTAGATTAACTCTGGCAGGGAAAGAAGGAGATGTAGAAGAGGCAGCAGCAGCTGCTATAAGAGCAATTGATCAAATTTCAAATTATTGAGAATTATTTAATTTAAACCAATTTCTTTTTTGAGGTAAGGTGACATAATTTTGGCGGCTTTACCCCTACTTCCTAGCTTACTTAGTTGTGATTGTGAGAGCTCTCCATAAACAGAGTTAGCTTCTTTTACCCAAAAAATAGATTCGAACTCTCCATTTGGATATTTTGGAGTCTTAAGTATTTCTCCCCAGCATATTCCAGTTGTATCCTTCACTAAGTTTCCGGAGGGATCACATAAAACCATACAACTTATAAATCTTGCGCTCCTGTAAGGACTATTAGAAAGTTCATTAATTAATTTTTTAATTTTTTCAGCATTGTTTTTGGCATATCGAGCAGAATATATGCCTGGTCTACCATCTAAGATATCCACTTCAAGACCTGAATCGTCAGCTAATGCCCAAGTTTTTGTCTCTAAGGCAGCTGCTTTTGCTTTTAAAAATGCATTCTCAAAATATGTGTTTCCAGTCTCTTCAACATTTAAATATTCTGGTTGCTTCTGAACCCTTAAAGATAAAACATCTAACATCTCTGAAATTTCAGATACCTTAAGTGAATTACCACTAGCAATAGTTAGAACTGGGAGGTTCAAAATAATAAGTAAAATTATTGTAAATATTATCTCACTTTAGAGCTTGTTACGGAGACAGGAAAGGTTGAACATACCACACCTGTGTAGACAGGGCCTGCCTCGTACGGAAATAACATAATGTAAATTTTTTCTTAACACAACAGTATGTTTTGATGCACTGACTAATTTGCATTAGTATTGACATATCAATAGTACCAAGGGTGATAAGTTTAACTTATAAATGATAGAAAAAACATTAATGGAGATTTTATCGAAAAGGCTTGACTTATAACTACTTAATGAAGCATTCTTCGGATTGAACATTCCACATTTAGTAATTAGTAGGCAATGGCTACAGAAACAATGGGTATCGCTCTCGGCATGATCGAGACACGCGGACTTGTACCTGCAATTGAAGCAGCAGACGCAATGACCAAGGCAGCAGAAGTTCGTCTTATCGGTCGCGAATTCGTCGGTGGCGGTTATGTCACAGTATTAGTTAGAGGCGAAACAGGCGCAGTTAACGCAGCTGTAAGAGCTGGTGCTGATGCTTGTGAAAGAGTTGGTGACGGTTTAGTTGCAGCTCACATCATTGCTCGTCCTCACAGAGAAGTTGAACCTGCTCTAGGTAATGGTGAATTCCTTGGTCAGAAGGACTAATTAAGTAAAGCAAGATTTATCAATTTTGCACAATAATTATTTTCCCTACACAGACCTAAATTTATCCTTATGAGTAAGAAGTATGATGCAGGGGTAAAGGAGTACAGAGATACCTACTGGACTCCTGAATATGTACCCCTAGACACCGATTTGCTAGCCTGTTTCAAATGCACAGGTCAAGAAGGTGTTCCAAGAGAAGAAGTTGCAGCAGCTGTTGCAGCTGAATCTTCAACAGGTACTTGGTCAACAGTTTGGTCCGAGTTACTTACAGATTTAGAATTTTATAAAGGACGTTGTTATCGAATCGAAGACGTTCCAGGAGATCCCGAAGCTTTCTATGCTTTTATTGCATATCCTTTAGATCTTTTTGAAGAAGGTTCAATTACAAACGTTTTAACATCTCTAGTTGGTAACGTTTTTGGTTTTAAAGCTCTAAGACACTTACGTCTAGAAGATATTAGATTCCCAATCGCTTTTATCAAAACTTGCGGTGGTCCACCGAATGGAATTGTAGTAGAAAGAGATCGTTTGAACAAATATGGAAGACCTCTTCTTGGTTGTACCATTAAACCTAAATTAGGCTTGTCTGGTAAAAACTATGGTCGAGTAGTTTATGAGTGTCTTAGAGGCGGTCTAGATTTAACGAAGGATGATGAGAATATCAATTCTCAACCATTCCAGCGTTGGAGAGAAAGATTTGAGTTTGTTGCAGAAGCAGTTAAGCTTGCTCAGCAAGAAACTGGTGAAGTTAAAGGTCACTACTTAAACTGTACTGCAAACACTCCTGAAGAACTCTATGAGAGAGCTGAATTTGCAAAAGAGCTAGATATGCCAATCATCATGCATGATTATATAACTGGTGGTTTTACTGCAAATACTGGTTTAGCAAACTGGTGTCGCAAAAATGGCATGCTTCTGCATATTCACAGAGCTATGCATGCTGTTATTGATAGACATCCCAAGCATGGAATCCATTTCAGAGTTCTAGCAAAATGTTTGAGACTCTCCGGCGGAGATCAATTACATACCGGAACTGTTGTTGGAAAACTTGAGGGTGATCGTCAAACAACTCTTGGTTACATTGACAACTTAAGAGAATCATTTGTTCCTGAAGATAGATCAAGAGGTAACTTCTTTGATCAAGATTGGGGTTCGATGCCAGGAGTATTTGCTGTCGCATCAGGTGGTATTCACGTTTGGCATATGCCTGCACTCTTAGCGATTTTTGGAGATGATTCTTGTCTTCAGTTTGGTGGAGGAACACATGGTCATCCATGGGGTTCAGCTGCTGGAGCTGCAGCTAATAGAGTTGCTTTAGAAGCTTGTGTTAAGGCACGTAATGCTGGTCGCGAAATCGAAAAAGAGAGTAGAGACATCCTTATGGAAGCAGCTAAGCACAGTCCTGAATTAGCTATTGCTCTTGAAACCTGGAAGGAAATCAAGTTTGAATTTGATACTGTCGACAAGCTTGACGTTCAAGGTTAAAAAAGATTTCAAAATTGAGGAGATTCTTCTTCTCCTCAAACTTCTACAAATCTCGTTCTATTACGAGTAATTTCATTCACATTTTAATTAATTATGCCTTTCCAGAGCACAGTAGGCGACTATCAAACAGTTGCAACCCTGGAAACATTCGGTTTCTTACCACCGATGACCCAGGAAGAAATATACGATCAAATTGCATACATTATTGCTCAAGGCTGGAGTCCTGTTATTGAGCATGTTCATCCTAGTGGAAGTATGCAAACTTATTGGTCTTATTGGAAGCTCCCATTCTTTGGGGAAAAAGATCTTAACTTGGTTGTAAGTGAATTGGAGGCTTGTCATAGAGCATATCCTGATCACCATGTAAGAATCATCGGATACGATGCTTACACTCAAAGCCAAGGAACAGCTTTTGTTGTTTTCCAAGGACGTTAAATCTACTTCATGTAGTAAATATCTTTCTCCAAAATTTTTTGGAGAAAGTTTTTAAAAGAGTTTTTTAAAAGATTTTTAAATTCGAAGATTATGTCAAAAAAAACCAGTAGAGAGATTGCACTAGAAAGAAGAAAAGCGATGAGTGATAGCGGTAAAAAAGCTGCTACCTATTCTTCAAAAACTAAAGATAGAGTTCGATCTTCTCAAGATATACAGATTTCTGGGACTCAGTCTTCGCCTAAAAATCAAAATATTTCTAAACCACTTACAAAACATATTCCAAAAAATCAGGTAAGTAGAAAGTTTTCTTCGACAACTTTATCTAGTAAAGAATTAGTCATAGAGAGAAGAAAAGCAATGTCTACCCATGGGAAATCAGCTATAACTTCATCCGATAGAACGCGTACTGATGTAAAAAAAGAGAGTTCTGTAAATATAGTTAAATCAGTTATGAGTAAAAATCAAGAAAGTCAAGATTCAACTAGTACAGAAAATAAGTCGCCAAAACAAACCGTTAAAAGAAGAATTAATCAGAAGCGAAAACCTATTACTAATACAAGCAGAGATATTGTTTTAGCGAGAAGAGAAGCTCAATCCAAGCATGGTAAATCAGCAACCAAACAAAATACTAGTGCCGCTTCTTTAGCTAGAAGGGGAGACCCAGACTTAAGTAGTAGAGAGATTTCTCAAAGAGTAAGGGAGCTAAGAAGTAAAACTGGTGCCACAGGCAAAAAAGGTAATGGTAAATGTAGACCATGCGGTCCAAATAAAAATGGAGCCAAACAAAATATTGCTGATGCTAGTTGGAAAGTTGGCAAAAGTGAAACTGATTCTGGTCAAATTGTTACTGGAACACAAGCCAATAGATCTTTTAAAACTACAGGTAATGAGGCAAGTACATGCAGAACAGTTACTGGTACCCAATATATGGGAACAGAGGTTGTTGATCAATTTTGTCAAGATAGACCTAGTTATAAACAACCAGTTAGATCTACTGTTACCGCAACAACATCAGGTAATAAAGTAACAGGAAATGAAGTTGGTAGATCTGAGAAGGTCACAGGCGATGAGCCTGGGACTTGTAAAAACCTTACAGGTACTGAATATATATCTGCTAATCAATCACAGAAGTATTGCGGTGATGTCCCAAAAAATCCTTCAAAGGTAAAACACAGCACTACAATTGATGGATTAAAAGTATCTGGATCTCTTCCTGGGAGATCAACCTTAGTTACTGGAGATGAATCAGGTTCTGGACATCAGTTAACTGGAGATCAATATCTTGGCTCTGATCCAAATCCACAAGGTAAAGCATTTGAGAAAGTAGGCAGTTACAACACTCTTAATGGGAATAATATAACTGGTACAGGGGTAGGAAGATCAGACCATATGACTGGCAATGAACATGGGAGTTGCAAAAATATAACTGGTGATGAGTACATAGGATCTCAGCAATATGAGAAGTACTGCGGTTCAAAACCAAAACCAGAAGCTAGGAAAGTTGGTTTAAGCCTTTCTTCAAAGTCTAATTTAATAAGTGGGACTATGACAGGAAGATCAAAAATAGTCACTGGAGACGAACCAGGTTCATGCAAAGTGTTAACCGGAACACCATACTCAGGCTTAGATCAGATTAATGAGAATTGTAATGCTGAAACTTCTGAAGATATGAAATCCCGATCAACTGTTAATTCTGGAAATAATTCAAATGCCAGACTTACAGGACAACAACCAGGAATTGGCGGAGTAATGACAGGTGCTAAAAAAGGTGCGTGTAAAAATCTAACAGGGACTCCTTATGTTGGTGGAGATCAGTTCTCACAAGCTTGTGATAATCCTCCAAATGACACTGCTTATGCGAATCCAGAAAAGTCAGCAGGTAACTCTTGGAATGAATTCTCTGTTAAATCACCATCAAGAGACAAGTATTCTGAAAAAAATACTCAAGGAGTTTCAGGTAATGAATATGAAAATGGTTCAAAGGTAACAGGACCTTTTGATATGGCAGTTGATAAGGTCACTGGGACTGAAAAATTTAGATTTGAACCGAATAAAAATATTACTTATAAACAAAAAATGGAAATTGAAGAGGCAGACCGTGCTGCAAAGACACCAGAAAAAAGAGTCACATCAAGGATTACTGGTGAAGGACAATCAGTAGGAAACGTAACTGGAGATGATTGGGATCGCGGTGATAAGGTAACAGGTACAGAGGGAGCTTCCTCTAGAAAGCGAAATCCATCAAGAGCAGGATTTATGAGCGCTATGCCCCCTATGGATGTTAAAAGAAATGAGGAAACAGAAAAACCAGATTTTTTGATAACTGGATCTAGTGGGAATACTCGTGAAGGACAACTTGTTACCTTTTCAGGTGGTGCAAGAGGTTAAGTAAATAATGCCTTTAAGAGGACTGGCTAAAGCCAAGAACTTCACATTGGGCCCAACAGCTCCAATGAAAACTTTTACTGAAAATATCCATATACAAACTAAAGAATCAAATAATTTCCCAAATTCTGGAAAGTCTCATAAATTAACCAACAATATCCAAAACGAAAATCTATTTAGGTATGAAAGTAAAATAAAAAGTGATTTTGACGAAATTGTTCCAACTCTCAAGGAAATTGCTCGAATTCAACATCACGAAGATTTTATAAATAAAGCTCAGAAAATATCAAGAAAAAATTTGGGAATAGATTTACCCCTACATGTATTAGATAAATCTTGGGTTAAACCTCTTGATATGAGGGCTTTATATGCATGGTGTGCTTTCAAACAGCATGAGAAACTTAGCGATAATTTTTTTAAAAATGATCCACTTGAAGGTGCTGCTGGAAGTAGGGATGCGAAAGACTTTGAAAAATTTCTCTTAGATTGTGGAATACATTTACTTGATATAACTCCTTGTTCAGATGGAAGATTAGCTCATTCAGTTGCTTATGTAATGAGAATACCTTTTAGTTCAGTAAGAAGAAGATCCCATGCTGGAGCACTGTTTGATATTGAAAATACCGTTAATCGATGGGTAAAAACTGAACATAAAAGATATAGAGAGAATGTTCCTAATGAATCTCATAAAGATACCAGGTATTTAAAAGTTGTAACTTATCATTTTAGTTCTGTGGATCCTTTGCATCAGGGATGCGCAGCTCATGGGAGTAATGACGAGTTAGCTGCAGCAGAAGGTAGAAATAAATTATATGCTTTCAAAGAGGCTGTAGAGAATAGCTTTTGCTGCGGAGCTTCTGTGGATTTAATGTTAATTGGACTTGATACAGACACTGATTCATTAAAAATACATTTATCAACTGGCAATGGCGGTATAGATTTAGAAAAAACTATTTCTACATTAGAAATTTATAATTCAACAATAAATTTCTCAATAGAGGATGCAGAAAGAGAAATTTGCCAGACAATTTCTAAGCAATCTTCAAAAGATAAACTCAGTGGACTGGAAAAATTTACGTATAATTTAATTGTCAATAATATTTCTCAAATTGATTATGTTAAGAGTTTTCATAATGGTTCTTATAAAGATATTGGACATGCAGAGAGATTTATTGGAGTAGGTATAGGTTTCAAGGAAGTACATCTCAGAAATTTAACTTATTTTGCTCATTTAGATACAGTCGAAGAAGGGGCTCCAGATTTAGATGTAGGAGTGAAGATTTTTACTGGATTAAATGTTTCTCAAGATCTACCTATTCCTGTAGTAATTAGATTTGATTACTCTGGCAAAGTACCCGGCGCAAAAGAGAGGGCAATAAAAGATTGTGAAAGAGTTAATAATGCGATATCAATTAGATATAAAAATTTAGTTGATCAAGGTTTGTTACATACTTGCTCTAGTATTAGAGATAGGGACAATATTCATTCCGCCCAAATTATTGGAATGTCTATAGATAAAAAAACAGAGGAGGCTCACTAATTATGTTAATTTGCAAGGTTGTAAAACCACTTGTTTCTACCAACCGGATTCCTGGCTTTGAACATAAACATCTGCAGGTTGTATTAGATGGTTCTTCTAATAAAGTTGCAGTTGATGCTGTTGGCTGTAAGCCAGGAGATTGGGTTATTTGTGTTGGAAGTTCTGCAGCTAGGGAAGCAGCGGGAAGTAAATCTTATCCAAGTGATTTGACGATTGTTGGGATAATTGATCATTGGGATCCTGATAAGTCATAAAAAAGGAGGATATAAATTGTGGAAATTATGAAGGTATTAGGAAGGATGGTATGCACTCAAAGAGTCGCTGGATTAGGTCATATGAATTTACGAATTTTAGAAAATAATAAAGGAAAGAAATTAGTTGCTGTTGATCCTGTTGGAGCCAGAGAAGGTAACTGGGTTTTTACTGCTAGTGGCTCTGCTGCTAGATTTGCATGTCCTAATCCAGAAGTTCAAACCGATTTAACCATTGGAGGTATTATTGATTATTGGGAGAGTGACTAAAAATTTTAACTTCAAAAATTTATTGAGAAACTTTGTTGAATGTATAGTGTTAATTAGTCTTGAATAAAGAATGTAATGTGGAATGAAAGAGAATCACCTTCCAGGATTGAAAAAAGATTTGAATTTGATCAATACTCAAAAATTAGTAAATTCATGGGAGAAATTGAGAAATTATGCAAAGAAAGGGATATCTATCCAAATATCAGCTTCGGTAAGAATTTTGTAAGTCTTTCAATATTTTTAGATAATAAAGAAATATCAAAAAAGGAAAAAGACTTTTCAATGGATATTGATAAATTTTATTTAGAGGATTAGTCCTTTTTAATAATTATTAGGCTTTGCAATATCTCTTTTGATTAAAGCCATTAAATATGTTGGAGCTTTATATCTACCAGGTAGACATCTATTTAAAGTCTCAAGATGACTCCAACACACTGTCTTTTCTATATCTTTAACTGAGTTTCCTTTTAGGATTAATAGTCTAAGAGCTTTGCAAAATAAAGGATAACCTGCTTCTAGTTCATCTATATTAAGCTTTGCTGCTGACATAGATCAAAGGTGAATTATCAAATTATAATCTATACAACTATGGTGCATAATTGGTTCATATTTCAAATTTCTCAATAATTAGAAATTAATCTAGAAATGCGACGCAATCTATTTCAACTAAAACTCCTTTTGGTAGAGATGAAACTTCCACACAGGCCCTTGCTGGAGGATTCTCTATATTAAAAAAATCACTATATATTTTATTGACAATTTGAAAATTACTTAAGTCCGTTAAGTAAATAGTTGTTTTTATTACATCCTCTATTTTGGCTCCACCAGCTTTAAGAACTTCTGCAAGATTTTTTAAAACTTGAATAGTTTCCTTCTCTATATCACCTAAACATGTTATTTCATTTATAGCAGGGTCTATAGCAATTTGACCAGAACAATAGATAAAATCCCCAGCTTTTATTGCTTGATTATAAGGTCCTACTGGATCTGGAGCATTTGATGTTTTAATTACTTGTTTGGGGGACATTTGTTTAAGAAGATACCTATCTATTTAAACCCATAAATCTTTGTTTGCTCTTAAAAAAGTAAATTCTTTTAAATTTTTTGCTCTTAAGAAAAGGTTTATTTTTATCTCTTCATCAAGTAAAAATGGAATTGTCAATTCATTAAGTGAAAGTTTTTTTTCAACTTCCGAAAGTTTATTTTTTATATCTTGATCTTTTGGCTTGAGATTCAATGCCCACAATATATTCCCCTTTGTATATTCATGTGCACAATATATGAGAGTATTTTTTGGTAAAGATTTGATTCTTTCTAGTGAAGAATACATTTGTTGATAAGTTCCTTCAAAAATTCTTCCACAGCCTCCAGAAAATAATGTGTCACCAATAAAAAGAACAGGATTTTCCCCATTCAAAAAGAAGGCAATATGTGAGCTTGTATGACCTAATACTTCAATTATTTTTACTTCTTCCCCTAAAATGTTCAAAGTTTCTCCATCTTCAACAGATACATTTTGAAAAGGGATTCGCTTTTTTTCTTTGGAAGAAGCAATCACCTTTACATTTGGCCATTTTTCAATAAGAGACTTCGTCCCTCCAATATGGTCTGAATGATGATGAGTTTGCAAAATAGCTTCTAAGTGAAAATTGTTTTCATTTATATATCTTATAACTGGTTCGTGAACAGATGGATCTACGACTAAAACGGATTTATCTTTTATCAACAACCAAATGATGTTATCACTTAATACTTTTAGTCCGATTATATTTCGAGCTTTATTAAAATCCATTGTTAAATTAGAATGTAGAATCCTTGGAAGAAATTGATCTATGATTACTATAGCTTTACCAAAAGGAGCTCTGTTAAAAGATTCAATTTCAACTTTTAAAAAAGCTGGGTTAGATTTCTCTAATGCGTTGGAAGAAAATAATAGATCATTAACCTTTGAATCAAATTGCAAACGGGCAAAAGCTCTATTAGTAAGAAATGGAGATGTGCCTGTTTATGTAAGTTATGGTCAGGCTGATTTAGGTATTGTTGGGTATGACGTTTTACGAGAATCTGAATTAAAAGTCGCAAAATTATTAGATTTAGGATTTGGGGGTTGTCATATGTCGTTGGCGGTTAAGAAAAATAGCAATTATTTAAAACCAACAGATCTTCCAGCGAATTGTAAAGTGGCAAGTAAATTTATAAAAACAGCAAGATCTTATTTTGAAGAATTAAATATTCCTGTAGAAATAGTTCATTTGACAGGATCAGTCGAGCTTGGTCCTATTACAGGTATGGCAGAGGCAATAGTTGATTTGGTGGCAACCGGAAAGACTCTCAAAGAGAATGGTTTAATTAAAATAGATGATCTTTATTACTCGACTGCAAGACTAATTGGAAATCCTTTATCTATGAGGTTAGATGATAATCATCTCAGAGATACAATTTTATCAATAGAATCAACTAATGCTTTATAGAAGATTAGCTAAATGTTTTTTAAAGATTTTAGAAGGATTAAAAAGTTAGGTAAATATTTAACTAAAGATAAAAAAACAATCTATCTAATCTTGATAGTTTTGTTACCTGTTTCTTTCTCTGGTGCTATTCAACCATTATTAGTTGGTCAAGCAATTACTATTCTAAAAAACGAAACTACAGATGTTTGGCTAAGTAAAACTTTCTTTGGCCAGTCAATAAATGCCATTATCGTAACTTTATTTATAACTGTTTTATTCAGATTAGTTCTGCAGGGATACCAAACTTACAATATCCAAGCAGTGGGACAACGTTTGACAGCAAGAATAAGAAGAGAACTTTTTGATCATTCAATATCTTTATCTCTTAAGTATCACGATAAAATGCCTGTAGGTAAATTATTAACGAGACTAACAAATGATGTTGATGCATTAGCTGAGGTTTTTGGTAGTGGGGCAGTTGGAGTCATTGCTGATTTCGTCAGTCTGATAGTAATTTCTGTGACAATGCTGTCAATTGATAGAGGGCTTGCCATTTTATTACTTTTGACTCAAATCCCGGTTTCATATTTTATTATTTGGCTTCAAAAACGTTATAGAAGAGCCAATTATCAAGTAAGGGAAGAATTGTCTCAACTTAACTCTGATTTTCAAGAGAATCTTCAGGGTTTAGAAGTCGTTCAGATGTTCAGAAGAGAGGCTTTTAATAGCAAGAAATTTTCCAAAACTGGAGTTGCTTATAAGAAAGCAGTTAATGGAACAATATTTTATGACAGTAGTATTTCGGCATTTATAGAATGGATTTCTCTTGCAGCAGTTTCCTTGGTTTTAGCAGTTGGAGGTTATCTCGTTACTTCTGGAAATATTGGTTTAGGAACATTAACAACCTTTATTTTATATTCCCAAAGACTTTTTGAACCTCTTAGGCAGCTTGCAGAAAGATTTACTCAAATACAAGGAGGTTTAACAGCTGTAGAAAGAATAAACGAATTATTGGACGAAGAAATACAGATTAAGGACTCTAATTCCGCAAAGCATTTTTTAGAAAATGCTGAAAATGTAAATAAAAAATTTAAGGGCAAAATTGAGTTCAAGAATGTTAATTTTTTCTACAACGAAGGAGAACAAATTATAAAGAATTTATCTTTCAAGATCAATCCAGGAGAGCATGTGGCTTTTGTAGGGCCAACTGGTTCAGGTAAGACAACCATAATAAGACTTTTGTGTAGATTGTATGAACCTCAATCGGGTCAAATTTTAATCGATGATATAAATATCAAAGATATTCCTATTGCAACTCTTAGAAATATGTTGGGAGTCGTTTTGCAAGATACCTTTATCTTTAGTGGAAATGTCGCAGATAATTTAAAACTGAATTCGAATCTAGACAATCTTGAATTAGAAAATATTTGTTACGAATTAGGGTTAGATAATTTGTTAAAAAAATTACCAGAAGGTTTGAACACCTCACTAAGAGAAAGAGGGGGAAATCTCTCTTCGGGAGAGAGACAACTTCTTTCAGTAGCTCGAGTAGCGATTAGAAATCCTGTTGTTTTAATAATGGACGAAGCAACAGCGTTTATGGATCCCTCTACAGAGGCTACTTTGCAGAGAGATCTTGAGAGGATTCTTTCAAAAAGAACAGCATTAGTAATAGCTCATAGATTAGCTACTATTGAAAGTTCTGATAAGATTTTAGTCTTAAAAGGGGGATCATTAGTTGAAGAGGGAACACATAGTGAATTGAGATTGAAAAAGGGTTTATATTTTCAGCTCTCTGAGCTTCAACAAAAAGGATTCGTGAATTTTTAATGATTTTTAGAAACCAAGGATCGTTAATAAAAAAATCAAACAGTATATCAAAGGATGAGCTGATAGATCTCTATGGTTTAAATTCTTATGAGTTCACTCAAATAAATAAAGAAGAAATATTTGTATGTAGTAAAAATAAAGATTTAGATCTAATAGAACTAGATCAACTTTTGCAAACTGTTGGTTGGAGTAGAAGACCTATAAGGAGGGTAAAAAGAGCTTTAGATTTCAGTATTTTGGTGGTTGGGTTATGGCGTCATGACGATAAATTCCCCAGACTAGTAGGATTTGCAAGATGCACTGGCGATGGAATTCTAGAAGCAACAGTTTGGGATGTGGCTATTAACCCTGTCTATCAAGGACTTGGATTGGGGAAAGAGTTAATGAAATATGTCCTAAAAGAATTGAAAAATATTGGAATTTCTAAAGTAACCCTTTTTGCTGATGCTGAAGTGGTTTCATTTTATAAAAGACAAGGTTGGACATTAGAACCTAGAGGCTCTAAATGTGCTTTTTGGTATGCAAATTAATCATTTTTTGTAGTAGTCAGAATATATAGATTTTAACGATTCGCCTTTTAACCATCTTCTCCTAAATTGCCAGTTCTTAATTGCTTGGAGAAAAATATTAGTTCTTTCCCATTTTCTTGAACTTATAAAAATAGGTAAATTTAATTGTTTTAAATCTTTTTTTTTGTTTAATCTCCTTAAAAAATCTACATCTTCCATCAAAGGTATTTTTCTAAAACCATTATTCTTAAAGTAGGTAGTTCTATGAATTATCAAACCTTGATCACCATACGGTTGTTTAAAAAATTTACTTCTAAAATTCACGAGTATTTCGAGGACTCTATAAATTATCTTTTTATGATTAATTTTGAATTCAAAATAGTAAATACTATTCTTGTTTCCCTTTAAAAAAGAATTTATTTTTTTAAACCAATCATGAGTTAATCTTGTGTCTGCATGTAAAAATATGAGCCACTCTCCTTTTGAATTTTTAGCTCCAATATCTAATTGTAAACCTCGATTCCTTTCTTTGGATATAAATACTTTCGCTCCATAAATATTTGCTACATCAATAGTTTTATCTTCACTTCCAGAATCAACAATTATGATTTCGCCCTCTTTCTGAATACTTGATAAGTCTGAAAGCAATAATGGCAAATTACTAGCTTCATTAATAGTTGGAATGATAATTGATATTTTTGACAAGTCGATTACTTCCTATTTTCAATATCAATAATTGTATCTATATCAATTTTTTTATCTAAAAACTTATATTTTAATTTTTTAGAAGCAAAATTATCAATTGTATTTTGAAGAACATTTTCTGTTCCCCACTTTATGTTGATAAAAGGTAAATATGTATGTGATAACATTACTTTTTCTGATAAACCAATAAGCCAATATCCACCATCGTTAGATGGTCCTAAAATAAGATCATTATGTTTAAACTCTTTTAGAGTATTCAATAAATCTTGATGGCATAAATCAGGAAGGTCAGTACCAATAAAAATAATATTTTTGATCTTATGTCTTGCACAAAATTTTTTGTTGATAATTATTTGCCGTTTCATTTTTTCTCCCAAACAGCCTTTCCCCTGCAAATTAAATTTTTTGATGCCTAATTCTCTAGACCATTTTCTACAATTTCCTACTCCCAAACCAGTTATGGCAATAGAAATATCCAGCAATTTATTTTCTTGAAGAAATTTTGCGACTGAAATTGTGTGTTTGGTCATTACACTTTGAACCTTTGCAGAATTACTTTTACCTATATCTTTAGATAATCTTGTTTTGCATCTTCCAAAAGCATGCCATTTTGCCATGATAATAAGTAATGCTTTATCCAAAAATTTATTGCGATTTAAAATAATTATATGCCTATAAAAAATAAAATTTTCTTATAAATTTGTAGGGTAGTTTGTTAAGTAATTTTAAATTTGTCGTGATCTTGTGATTTCCTAATGGCCAATTATTAAATTCCCACTAGATTAATAATCTAGAGAATAAAATTTTGCAAGCAATTAATCCTATTTGGGCGGAAGTTCAACAATCACTTCAAAAAACTTTAAGTAAGCCATCATTTGAGACATGGATAAGGCCTGCTAAATTTAATTGTTTTGAAAATGGCTTATTAACTTTAATTGCTCCAAATACATTTTCCAGTGATTGGTTAAGAAAGAATTATTGTCAAACTATCGAAAAGGCTGCAAAAGAAATATGCGGCCATGATGTAAAAGTTGTTTTTAAATCTCAAACAAATATAAGCAGCGATTCAATAAATAAAGAGAACCTAGATGAACAGATTGTGAATCATAAAACAAAATCATTTGCTAATAATAGTCAAGATATTTCTTCAAAAAATCGATCCAAAAATCCCAACGGTCTAAATTTACGCTACGTCTTCAAAAGATTTGTTGTAGGTCCAAATAGTAGGTTGGCTCATGCAGCGGCTTTAGCAGTTGCAGAATCACCCGGGAGAGAATTTAATCCATTATTTATTTGTGGTGGAGTAGGTCTCGGGAAAACTCATTTAATGCAAGCAATAGGCCATTATCGAGTAGAAATAGATCCAGAAGCAAAAGTTAAATATGTATCTACAGAAACTTTTACTAATGATGTTATTAGTGGTATTCGAAGAGATGGGATGACAGCTATTCGAGATAAATATAGAAATGTAGATTTGATTTTAATAGATGATATACAGTTCTTAGAAGGCAAAGAGTATACACAGGAAGAATTTTTTCATACTTTTAATGCTCTTCACGAATCAGGAAGTCAAATAGTTATTGCAAGTGATAGGCCACCAAATCAATTGTCGGGAATTCAAGAGAGATTAATTTCTAGGTTCTCAATGGGCATGACGGCAGATATTCAACCTCCTGATCTTGAGACGAGGACAGCCATCCTTCAAAAAAAGGCAGAACAAGAGAGGATGAGTCTTCCAAGAGATTTAATTCAATTTATAGCAGGAAGATTCACTTCGAATATTCGAGAATTGGAAGGAGCATTTACTAGAGCTGTTGCATTTGCATCAATAACAGGCTTGCCAATGACAGTCCAATCAATTGCTCCAATGCTTGATCCGAATAGTGTTGGAGTAGTTGTTACTCCAAAACAAGTTATTAATAAAGTGTCAGATTTCTTTAAAGTTTCTACTGATGAATTGATTAGTTCAAGTAGGAGAAAACCAGTCAGTCAAGCTAGACAAATAGGTATGTATCTCATGCGACATGGAACGGATCTAAGCCTACCAAGAATTGGAGATGAGTTTGGGGGCAAGGACCATACAACAGTAATGTATGCTATTGAACAAGTTGAAAAAAAATTATCTATTGATCCAAATATTGCAAGTCAAGTTCAAAAAATAAGAGATTTACTTCAAATAGATTCAAGAAAGAATTTATAATTTTACTATTAACTAGAAATAAAATTTATAGGATCTTGATCATATCTATGCCTGAAAGGTAATTTATCTATTTCATTGATATCACTGAGAGATTCAATTCTATTTAATGATTGCCTTAATAACCTCGCTGAAATGATTGGCATATCTCTTGGAACTGAGATTCTATTTTTTAAGTATCTTAAAGAGATTCCTGAAAGCTTTTTAGGGATTAATACTTCACCTGTGATCATATGGCTCAAAGCTGATCTCAATGATTCGTCAAAGGAATCTTTTTTGTATGGGTTTACCTTTAGTAAATTGTCTTTATGCTTTATCACTCTTTTAAGAGCAATTGTTGCGTAATATTTTGACTCATAATTTTGGTTTAATTCATAATTACCTAAACCCTCCCCAGTATCTATTAGCTTTGAGAAAGTAATCTGTTGTTCATTGCTTTCTTTGTAGCATCCTCCCATTTGTGGGGGTAAATCATGAGAATGAGTATGAAAATCTCCTTGAGTGCCTCTATAAGCACTTGTCCCTTCAAAAAGGGTAAGCCAGTTATCTACATGACGATAGTTAGATCTTAAATTAAACCCTTTATAATAAATAAGTGATGCATTCATTCTCTCCATATAGGGAATAAAAATTATATCTCCAACACCAGGCTTTATATCACCCGTGTTAGAAACTGATGGGTCAATAAACCCAGATTTTGAGTTACTTAAGATTTCATCGAGTTTAGAAATGGATTCTTTAAATCTTTTTTTTCTAAAAGAGTTATCTATAAAATTAAAGCTTTCTCGGCAGAGCCAATTACACCAGGATCTGAAAATTTCTCTTTCTAACTCTCGAATTTTGATAAGGTAACTTGATGTAATAAAAGATCCAAGTGCTCCAAATTCATTTTCTAAAAAAGCTATGATATCGTCGCTTTCAGTTATAACTTGCCCTTTAAATTCAATTGCAGGTAATTTACCCGATCTGACTTTTTCAAGGAACCAACTTTCTTTTTGGCCGTAGCAAAACATATTTATTTTCTTGACTCTGTATGGGATTTTCTTAAATTCAAGCCATAACCATATCTTCTGACAGTAAGGACACCAAGAATGTCTATCCCTATAGAGGGTAACTAATACATCATTTTCACTATGTCCAAATAATCTTAAATTTGCATAGGAATTATTTATACCATGGACTCTATCAAGATCTTCAACTTCAAATTTATTTAAATCATCCCATGTCAAAATCCCATTCATTATTTGAATTAAAGCTATAAACTAACGTTATAATAATTGATTAAAAAAAGTCTTGGAATTTGAATTTGATTTAATTGTTGTTGGCGCTGGATCTGGAGGACTCGCGGCGGCTAAACGTGCGGCTAGTTATGGAGCAAAAGTCGCAATCATAGAAGCAAATCAAATAGGAGGAACTTGTGTGATAAGGGGATGTGTGCCTAAGAAATTAATGGTTTATGCAGCTAAAAGTAAAAAAGATATGGATTCTTCTGAAGGATATGGATTAAAGAATGAAAGTATTAATTTTGAATCAAATATTTTGTTGAAGAATGTTAGAGAGGAGGTTTCTAGATTAAGTAATTTACATAGAAATTCTTTAAAAAAGTTGAATATAACAATTTTTGAAGGCTTAGGAAGATTTATTACTCAAAATGAATTAGAAATTATTTGTTCAAACACAAAGAAAATTAAAAACAAAATAAGTTCAAAAAAAATTCTTATTTCAGTTGGAGGGAAACCAAAGAAATTAAATATTCCTGGGGTAGATTTGGCATGGACTAGTGATGATATTTTTGAATTAGAAAAGTTTCCTAAATCAATATTAATAGTAGGAGGTGGATATATTGCTTGTGAATTTGCTTCTATTTTCAGAAATTTAGGTACTAAAGTAACTCAATTAATTAGAGGTCAACATTTACTTAATGGTTTTGATGAGGATCTTTCTTCATGCCTAGAGGAATCACCTACTTTTACTGAAATCAATATAATCTCCAATACTCAATTAAAGTCTATCAAGAGAGTAAATGGGAATCTGGAATCTACTTTAGACTCGGGAGATAAACTCCTAACTAATAATATCCTTATTGCTACAGGAAGAGAACCAAATCTTTTGCCTTTAAATTTAGACTTTTTAAATCTAAAGATGGATGGCAAATATTTAGATGTCGATGAAATTAATCAAACAAGCAACGCAAGTATTTTTGCGGTTGGCGATATCATAAATAAGCCAAACTTAACTCCAGTAGCAATAGAACAAGGGAGAGTTTTTTCGGATAATTTTTTTAATGACCAAAAAAGAAAAGTAAATTATGAATATATCCCTAAGGCCGTTTTTACTATTCCAGAAATTTCAACAGTTGGCTTAAGTGAGAAAAGAGCTAAAGAGATTTACTCTGAAAAAAATATAAAAATTTTCAAATGCAAATTTACACCTATGTCTAATACCTTTAAAAAGAATAAATCAAAATGTATGTTGAAGATTGTAGTTCATAAGCTAACTGACAAAGTCCTTGGATGTCATATGTTTGGAGAAACATCGTCTGAGATTATTCAAATGGTATCAATTTCATTAAATGCAGGGATAACAAAAAAAGACTTTGATATTACTATGGCCTTGCACCCAACTATCTCAGAAGAATTTGTGACTATGTATGGATAAAATTAAGAATTAGAAAATTTTAATTTTTCTTGAACAATCAGAAACACTATAAGTAATGCAAAGTAAATAAATAAAACTATCCTTAATTCAGAAAGGAAGTTAAATCCATTCAGGAAAAGTATCTTATCGAGAATGTAGAAAATATAAAGATTAAGCAAAATAAATCCTTCAATTCTTGTGATTTTCCCTTTGCTCCAGAAAATTGGTAAGCATGCAAAGGTAGTTAAAACCATAAAAGGTAAGTCAACTTTTATAAGACTCTCTTCAATTACTAAACCTTTAAATCCTGAAAAAATACTGCAACTTCCAAGGATTAAAAGTTGATTGAGTAAATTACTTCCTATTACATTCCCAATCGCGAGATCTGTTTTACCTTTAAATGCAGCAATTATTGAAGTTACTAATTCTGGTAAAGATGTCCCAGTTGCGACGATAGTTAAACCAATGACAATTTCATTTACACCCAAAAGAGTAGCGAGCGTTTGAGAACCATTTACTAAAATATTTGAACCAAAGCTTAAAAGAAATATTCCCAATATTAACTTTAGTAAAATATTCATTTTCCCTTTATGGTTATCCTTTAATTCTTCTATCTCTGGTTCAGCATCTTTTGTCTCCTCTCCTTTCTCATTGATAGTATTGATTTCCCATATTGTATTTAAGATTAAACAAAATATTAGAAATACTCCTGCTTGCAATGTTAATAAGCCTGTTGAAGACATAGCCCAAACTGCACAAGAAATTGCCATTAAAAGAGGCACATCTCTTTTGACTATTCTGCTCTTCACTTTAAGAGGTGTTATCAATGAGCTTATGCCCAAAACAACGAGAACATTAAAAATATTGCTTCCAATTACATTGCTTGCCGCAAGAGAATCACTGCCTTTTAAAATTGAACTCAAACTTACCAACAACTCAGGAGAGCTTGTTCCTAGAGAAACAACTGTCAAACCAATTACTATTTGAGGTATTCCTAAAATTAAAGATAAAAATATAGCTCCTTGAATAAAGAACTCTCCTCCAGCAAAAAGTAGAACTACGCCTAAAACTATTTCTATTATTGGAAATAAAAAATCACTCATGTTTAGGATTTAATTTAGATAATAAAAAATTTCATAATTGGTTAAAAACTATCCTCGAATATCTATAAATTATTGTCAATTTTAATTTGCTGTTAAAATTGATTAAATAGAAAAAATCTTGAAGACTTTAAACATAATAAAACCTGATGATTGGCATTTACATTTAAGAGAAGGTCTTGTATTAAAAAATATTATTCAGTTTACTTCGGAATATTTTGGAAGAGCCATTGTTATGCCAAATACTAAAAGTCCCATAACATCAATCAATAGCGCTATCTCTTATAGGAAATCTATTGTTGAAGCGCTACCAGAAAGTTCTAAATTTGAACCATTAATGACATTTTATCTCACAGATGACACTGATAAAGGGGAACTAATTAATGGTTTTAAAAATAATGTTTTTTTTGCAGCAAAATTATATCCTGCTAATGCCACAACAAATTCCAGTCATGGAATTAGGAAAATAGAAAATCTATATAAGATCTTTGAATTAATGCAAGATTCTGGAATGCCTCTTTTAATTCATGGGGAAGTGACTGATTCTGAAGTAGATGTATTCGATAGAGAAGAAGTTTTTATAGATAAAGAACTTTCTCAAATAATCAAAAGATTTCCAAAATTAAAAATTGTTCTAGAACATATAACCACCTCTTATGCAGTGGATTTTGTGCAAGAAAATAATATTGGGGCTACTATTACTCCGCATCATTTGCATATAAATAGAAATGCAATGTTTTTTGGAGGCTTAAATAGTGATTTTTACTGCTTACCAGTTGCTAAGAGGGAAAATAATAGACTTGCTTTAAGGAGAGCGGCAACAAGTGGGGAAAAATGTTTTTTCTTGGGGACTGACTCTGCTCCACACCTTAGGAAGTGGAAGGCTTTTTGTGGATGTGCAGGTATTTTTAATTCGCCAGTAGCAATAGAAAGCTACTTAACAGTTTTCGAAGAGGAGGATGCTCTAGATAATTTTGAAAAGTTTGCAAGTTTGAATGGCCCTAATTTTTATAATGTCCCACCAAATAAAGAAAAATTAAAATTAGTTTCTATACCTAACAAAATTAAAGAATATATAGATGTTGTTGAAGAAAAAAATATTGTCGGACAAATAAAACCATTTCATGCAGGTGAAACTTTACAATGGCAAGTGGAAGGGATAGTAAATTAAAAAATAGATTTAATCTGACAATTAAAAGTGTAAATATTCCAATTTTGGTTAAATGATATACTTCAGCTACTATAAAAAACGCAAATTCCTTATGGGAGTGTGACGGAATTGGTAGACACGCTGGACTTAAAAACAAGAGCGATTTTAATTCACTTAAGTACATAAACCTTTAGCGATTGGTAAGAAGTTAGTCGCTTGCTTGATTTTTGACCTATCCGCTTAAGGTCAAATATCTACAACTTGATCTAGTGCGATCCATACTTCCTTTTTTTTATAGTGAGATAAAAAAAAAGAGCTACTTGCCCCTTACTTTAGATCGACTATCAACTAGTAACTATTTGCGGTGCAACTAGTAAGCGTTTCATTCAGAGATTTAAATTGAAGAGCCTTTTTTTTGATTTGGGGAAAGTTCATTTTCTTGAAAAATATCTTTTAAATTTTCTGGAAAGAAAAACTCTAATTGCCTACTCATATCTCCTTCATATAAATATTCTTTGTTAGGTACTTTAAAAGTATCTCTTATTAATCGAACATTTATTTTTTTCTTTTTATCTGACTCATTAACTCTTAATAATACTAATTTGATTGGCTTATCTATTGGTCCTTTTATGAGAGAAACAGCCTCTCTTATCCCCATTCCTTTAGTTGATTTCCCATCTATTTTGATAATTACATCATTTGGTTGAATGTCAGCGGAAGCGGCAGGAGAGTCATTTATTACAGATTGAATAGTTAATTCAGCAGTATCACTATTAAGAAAAAGACTTATTCCTATCCCAGATATTTCTTTATTTTTTTTGCGAGAAAATTTCTTATTAGTATTCACGCAACCTGCATAATCTCGCGCTTCTAAACATTTCTTATGAAATTCATCAGATATTCCAGCATTAAGAGCGGTAGGTAAAGCGAATAAAACTAGTAATGGGAGTAGTAAGTCTTTCATTAATTACATTTTGTCATGTATTAAAAATATATGATGAAAAATAGAATGTATAAATGCAGTTAAAATTCTAATCCAAGTGTAAAACAAAAATTTTTAATTGATAGTAAAGATAGTTTTTTCAAAAAGATAGAAATAAAATGGGATTATTTTTTTTCAATTAGTTCTAAATTATCCACAATATTTTTAAGATCCGTAATCATTTTATTTTTACTTATAGTTATTAATTTAATTTTATCTTCATAAATCTTTGTCTGAGAGGCTGCTGTTTTCAATCCCATTATCAATTTTTTAGCTTCAGAGGGAAGCTCATCAAAAAGGTATTCGGAATTATCGAATATTAATTTCTGTTGAGATTTTCCCTCAACTTTTTCCTTATCCTTTGCTTTTACGTATTCCTTATCCGTATTCTGCTTTGTTTTGAAATCAGATATTGCTTCATCGTTAGGAATATCTTTTTTCCTAAAGAAATTGTTGAGGATTTTTTTCATTAAAAAATGACTTAATTGCCCCTTATTTTATATCAACTGTCAATTAGTAAGTATTAGCGGTGCAAGTAGTAAGCATTTCCATTTACTCAACAAGTTCAAGATTATAAACAGTATCTACACAGTTATTATCAATATCCCATTGTTTTAATTCTGGTTGTTCAAGCATTGCACCAAACTTTTCTAAATCAGAACAGTTCATAAGAATCATTGCTTTATGTTCATTTACTTTTACAATCTCCAACTCAGAACAAAAAACATATCCTTGTTCTTTATCAACTTTTTTTACCATCATTTCAAATTCAGAAAAAGTACAACCAAAGGACGAAATAACTAATGTATTAGGCACAGAAAAAAAGGAGCTAATTGCCCTTTATTTTAGTTCGAATGTCAATCAATATATATGTAAAGAAATAAATTTTTTAAATATTTCGAAAGATATTTAATACTAAGCTGTCTTTATTTTAATAATAATTTTGAAACACTTTATTTCTTTTCTTCCTTTTTTTTCATGTCAATTTTTTCGTTAAGTTGTTCGAATAAACCCGTCGAAAAAGAAATGAAAATGCCAATGTTATTTGACACAAAAGAACAGGCTGAAAAAGAAGCTTATAAATTTGACTGTGAAGGCGCTCATCAAATGGGAGATAAATGGATGCCATGCAGTATGCATGATCATAACCATTAAAAAAAAGAGCTACTTGCTCCTTATATTTCGAGAATTAGGTTATAGAGGTGGATTTTAATCTATCAATTTTAAAATACTTCTAGCTCGTCCATTGGTCTCCAAAAAATGTAAATATTCGCATTTTTCTTGGTTAAATGGGTTACTTTCAGCTACGATAAAAAAGCGCAAATTCCTTTTGGGAGTGTGGCGGAATTGGTAGACGCGCCGGACTTAAAATCCGTCGAGCGATTTAGCTCGTGGGGGTTCAAGTCCCCCCACTCCCATTTTTTAATTATTTATTTTTAGTTCTGACGATAACTGCTTATAGTTGTTATGTTTTAGCTAAGCAATCATTGATAAAAATGGAAAGTCTTTTCAATAATTCATTAGCTACTTTAATTGCTTATTTCGGAATTATTTCTATTTATTTATTGGTTATTCCATTATTACTATTTTACTGGATGAATAATAGATGGAATATAATGGGTAAATTTGAAAGGTTAGGGATTTATGGTCTTGTATTTCTTTTCTTCCCAGGTTTAATTTTATTTTCTCCATTTTTAAATCTCAGATTAAAGGGAAGTGGTAAAGATTAAACAATTGACTAAAGGTAAAGTTATAAAAATAGGTTTATTAATCTCATTAATAGTTGTAATTAGTTATAAATTTGCACCGCAAATTGGCATCGACGAATTTACGGCCAATACTCTTTCAAGTTGTATCTTAATCCTGATTGTTATTACTTGGGTAACATCTTATGTTTATAGAGTTGTAAATGGGAAAATGACATTTATGGAACAAAGGAAGCGTTATAGAAAAGAGTATGAAAAAGTTGTTAATGATAAACTAGAAACCAAGTTCAATGCATTGTCAAATGAAGAGCAGCAAAAACTAATGGAAGATTTAGAAAAAAATCCATAAATTTTTCATAGAAAAAATCTAAAATTGATGAAAAACAAAATGCAAATTACTAAAAATGAATCTTTATCAAAGGTTAATGAGAAGTTTTGTGAGTTAAAAAATAATAAAAAATTAGCTTTGATGCCTTTTATAATGGCTGGGGACCCCAATATTGAAATAACATCTGATATCTTATTGAAATTACAAGAAAGCGGGGCTGACCTTATTGAATTAGGTATGCCATACAGTGATCCACTTGCAGACGGGCCTGTTATCCAAATAGCGGCCTCTCGCGCCTTAAAGTCAGGGACTAACCTAAGACAAGTAATTAAACTTTTAGAGTCTCTCAAAGGAAAATTAAAGATCCCTATCATACTTTTTTCTTACTTAAATCCTTTACTATGTTTTGGCTTTGAACATTTTTGCGAGATGGCATCTAATGCTGGAGTTTCTGGTCTAATAATCCCTGATCTTCCTTTAGAGGAAGCTTATAACTTTTCTAAAATGGTAAGTAACCATTGCATGGACTTGATTTTACTGGTGGCCCCAACTACTCCTTATGAAAGAATGAAGAAAATATCTAATCATACAAAAGGCTTTACTTATTTAGTAAGCGTTACCGGTGTCACTGGAGAGAGAAACAAAATGGAAAATAGAGTAGAAAATCTTATTGCTAAATTAAAAGAAGTTAATAATATTCCAATCGCTGTTGGTTTTGGAATATCCACCCCTGAACATGTTAGGAGAGTTCGTGAGTGGGGCGCAGATGGAGTAATTATAGGTAGTGCATTTGTAAAACGAATTTCTAGTTCAAGTGAAAAAGATGTCGTTGATAATGTTGGCGAATTTTGTAAAAATATGCGTTTAGCTGCGGATCTAAAGAATTAAATAAGAAGAGAACTTATTGAAAAAAAAATTAGGATTTTAAAAAAATTTAAGTATCAAATTTATGTTAGTTATCTTTAAGATTCTTCAGTAGGTAATAATCTTATCTGTTTTCTTCCAAGTTTAATTTCAAATTCATCACCTGCTTTTAAATCTAAAAGTGCTGTGTATGCTTTTCCAATCAAAAGATTTCCGTTACCTTGAACTGTTGCTATATAACTTAGCTTTCTCCCCCCTTTACCTATACCTGCAACTCCAGAATCGCCAAGATTAACTCCTTTAGCTTCTAATAGTGCTTCATAAAATGCTGTAAAATTTAGTCTTTCACGTCCATTTTTATTGGTGGAAACATATCCACAAGCTCGAACAAGGTCTGACTTACTAACATCACCAAGCTCTTTAACTTTTGAAAGAAGATCACTACCAGAGAGCATAATTAATTTAGAGAAAGTTCTTCTTAATTAAGATAGCAATTCGTGTGTAATATATGCAATTATTTAGTATGTAATTATTCTATTATTTATCTTTAAAAATGGAAAAGTTTGTAGTTTTTGGAAAGTACTGTGAAGATGCAATCACCAAAAGGGCCCCATTTCGTGAACAACATCTTAATAGACTAAAAAAATTAAAAGATTGCGATATTTTAGTTACTTTAGGACCAACAAAATGTACCAAATACTTATTTGGAATTTTTCAAGCTAATGATGAAAAACAATTAATAGATCTAATTGAG
>CACJCK010000010.1 GCA_902591865.1 uncultured Prochlorococcus sp. | reverse complement strand
CCAGTTTTTCATAAACCTAAAACTTGGGGTTAATTAAGTTTTGAGATTATATTTTTTAAAAAGTTTCTGAGGAATGTAGCGATATTAATTTGTTTTAAAATAAATTAATCTCAGAGATTTGCATTATTACCATAAATCTCTATTATTTCGTTTTCAGTCAAATTGCAATGCATGAAATCCCCATTAAATCCATCAGTTGGAGAGTTTGGAAAATATTCTTTTAGAATTTCTATATCTCCTAAATCGTAGTTTAAATTAGGTAATTTAATCTTTTTAACTTTAACTAATAAGCATATATTTCCATCATATTGAAAAATTTTTGCATCTGAACAATCTACCCCTGCAAGGATTACTCTATAAAGTAATAAACCTGGGTTAAAGAGATTTATATGACCGCTAACAATAAAGGGTTTTCGAGGTGGCACTGCTAATGCTATAAAACCATCATCCTTTATTAAATGAACAACCTTTTCAAGAAATTGGTGAACATTTAATTGATGTTCTAAAACATGTGCTGTCCAGATAAGGTCATATTTTTTGTGTATCTCAATAGAATTAAAATCACCATCAATAAAATCTCTGATACCTGAATTCTTTAAAGCATCATTTGAAAGATAAGGTGAAGTCCCGAAGTCACAAACATCAACTTCAAATTTCTTATTTGCAAAGAAGCTAGCAGCTAATAAATTACCTCCTCCCACATCCAAGATTGATCCATTAGAGATGGCTTGAGTAGATAATTGGGCTAATTTTTGAGCTCTGAAGTCTTCTTTAGCCCATCTTCCAAATCTTCCACTTACATCTGCTTCTACGGTTCCCAATATTGCTTTTTGGCCATTCACAGCACTACTTATATAATTAAAATCATAAGTTACTTTAGATTTCTTTTCATAAATATCATCTAGAAGGTCTTTTTCTTCCTGGCTTTGTTTCATAAGATAAAATTTTAGAATTTGATAAAACTATACTTTATCTTATTAATTTTCTTTGTCTTTTCTACATAATTAAATAAAATTTATTGACCTAACTTACCAATGCAATAGCCTAAAGATTAAAAATACTTTTTACTTTAGAGAAAAATACAAGCTTTTCCCAAAACAAATTTATTCCGACTAATCATAAAGAAATAGTGTTGGGCATTTCTGCGTGTACAGCCGATATTCGCGGCGATTACGGAAAAGATTGGAATTTAAGAGGAAGGGAAGTTCGTGGCAAGATGGTTATGCAAATAGATAGAAATGATGAAAACGGCAGAAGTACTCTGCTAACTAATATTGGGTGGAGAAAGGACAATTAGTTTTTTTTGTGAAGAGATTTTTAATACCATAATAATATTTAAAAATTTGAATATTTTTAAAAAAGTATTACTATTTTCCTAATGTATTTGAATTAAGTCTATTGCATGGAAAAATTTCCTAAGTAATTAATATTAATGTTTAAAAATAAATCTATTGCATTTTTCACTGCTCTTTTACCTTTTACTTGTTTCTATACAGTTGATGCATTTGCTCTAGACAAAGGATGGAAAAATAAAGTGCTAACTTACGAATATGGTAATGGCTCCAAGCGTGTTGAGTTCTTTCTTGTAAGACATGATAATTATGAGGAGAGAGAGAAAATAGGGAAAGGATGGGGTGTTTGGCAAAAACCTAGCGAAAAAATGAAGAAAAGATATAAAGAAAAAAATGCATGGGTTGGAGGAGAAAAAAAATAGTAAAAATAAAAGTTACGAAAAATCACTTACAAGATTTAATAATAAATGTGATGAGGGAATTGAGAGTTTAGGTACAAAAAATACTCTCGGTGAATTTAAAATTCTCGAGATTGTAACTGGAGATACTTTGTTTAAATTGAAATATTCTGATGGCTTCACATATTGGAAAGTTACAAAATGGCAAAATAGAAGAAATATTTTTAAGCCGAAACTTAAATGGGAAACAAAATCTATGAATCCTGGTCTTACGATGGGTATAGATTTCTTGATTTGTGCTGAACTTGCACTTGAAAGTTCAATGAAAAAATCTTCAGAAGGAGTAAATAATCCGAACGAAAAAGAAAAGGAAAAACGGAGCGAAAAAGGGGTTACTGGAAGTTATTATGAAAAATGCAGAGAAAGACATGGTGAGAATCATAAATATTGTAAGAAAAAGTTTGACAATGAAACCTTCGCCGAAATTGCTGATTTTTTAAAAAATCCATTTACATCAATTGGTAATGTAGATTGGGACTAAACAAAAAAACATAAACTGCAAAGATTAGTAGTTACATAAAGTAAATATAATATTTTTAACGAAAATGAATCTACTTAATTACTAACAAGGAGAGATTGAAAGATAGGATATCAGTCAAGATAAATTTTAGAAATTTACACTTAATTAAAAGAAAGAAATTAGAAGAATATTTGATGTAGTGAATATTAAATTAGATTAGATTAGATTTTTTGTCTTATAGTGTTAATTGTCCTTCTTAAGATCAATATTTAAAAACTAAAATAATGAATTAAAGATAAGTTTGTAATTAGATTTATTAAAGTAAAGAAAGTTTCCGCCAGATTAAAGGCATGATGATACCTTGAAGTATTGCCTTTAGATATAAGTCATTCCAAGATTTTTCTCTGCTTATTATTAGAAGGTTTTTACTTTTGTAAAGGCTATTTAAATATGTATAAATAATTTCTTATCGACCAAATCTGCTTTTAAATCAACTAATGTAATAATTGTAAAATTCACCGCTGATTCATATTACATTAATGAAAAAGCTATGAATAATAGAGATCGTTAATTTTTATTAAATAAATGAATTCCGATTATAAATTTATTTCTCTTTCAAAAATATTATCCCCTAGACAAAATTCTCTATATACCCATTTTAAAAATCATAAAGTTATTTTCTTTTACTCTAGAAATAAAAGACCTATTAGCAAATTAATAGATTTATTTTTTCAGTTAATTCAATTAAAGAGTAATTCCTTTAAAAAGGAAAAATTTATAGTGGGCAATAATAGTATTTTTGTAACCTTAATTATCAAGCTAGTTTTCCCTAGATCCTATTTAATTAAAGATATTGGTTACTTTGCATTTGATATTAAGGAGTTAAACCTTATTAGGAAAATTTTATATTTGATATCAGACTTAATTTCTATTATTGTATCTGACCAAATACTATTTGAAAGTGATGCGCAAATAAGACGTTTTGAAAAATATAAATTATTAAACTTGTATAAAAAAAAATATAAGACTTTTTATGTTTTTAAGGGTGAAGTAAACCCAGAAAGATATATTAATAAAAAGAGTTTAATTAACGAATATAAATTTTTTAATTCCAAAAATAAAATAAATCTATTAAATATTGATTATTTTCTTTTTCGTGGTAAATTTAATGATGAATCAGGAATAGTTAAACTAGCAAAATATTTTATAGAATTTTCTAATATAAATAATACAAATATCCCTTTTTTTATTCTTGGAGATGGACCTCTTTACAATAAGTTGCTAAACGAATTAAGAAAAAATAAAAAAAATAATATAATTTATATTAGTGAATATTTATCGAATGAAAACCTTTCATTACTTATTGAGAATTCATGTGCTTTATTTGGTCAATTTGAGGATAAGAATCCGAGAATTAAATATACCTTACCAAATAAGTTTTTTGAAGCAATGTTAAATAAAAAAGCTTATATAACTCTGCATTACCCGTCTTTTGATTTTCTTGAGAAGAACAATGTTATTTATGTATTAAATGATATATCAATTAAAAATTATGATCTTCCAAATAAAATAATAGAATTTTACACTGAATTCAAAGAATTTATTTCTCGTTCTCTTTTCTTTAACTTTGAACTTGTAATAATTATTCCTAATGGTAATTTTTACGAAAAAATTATTAAATTAAATTCTAGAATATAGTTAACATATTTTAATTATTTTATTAAAAAATAAATAATCTACAAATTCTTTTTAATAAGAATTTGTTTACTGTTGGTAATTAATTAAATAAGAATAAAACTAAATAATTTGAAGTTTACTATTATTTATAAATAAAATGCTAATAGAATTAGTTCTTTAAGGCGATTTGGAAGTTGATAAATTAACTTCTAGAAAATATTTATAGTTCGATATTGTTTCAAAGATATAAGGCAAGAAAATAGTAAAGAATACTTTTATTAAATATTTTTGTTTTTTTTGAATCTGAAAATAGTTTTAGTAATAAAATCGGTCCTAAAATTAGAAATCTTTTAAGCTTTAAAATATTATCTTTGGCTATAGTTAGAATTAATAATTGAATATCATTTTTAAATTTTTATATTTGTTAATCAAGAATTTAATTTTTTTTGTAAATAATACTTTTAAGAATTCATGTCAAAATCTGATTTAAAAAAATTAAGGTAAAAGGAATAGTAAATATTGATAATAAAGTGCTAATTAAAATTTGTTTTGTTAGTAAAGAGCTTTTTATTCCCTCTGCTTGAGAAATTAATAATACTGATATTGCGGAAGGCCCTGCTGATTGAATAACAAGAGCTTTTATTTCATAATGGTTAAAGTTAAAAAATAACGAAAGTAATAATGCAATTATTGGCATTAAAAATAATTTTATTAAAAGCGGAAAGTTTATATCTTTCAAGAATTGATTAGATTTAAAATTAAAATTAGTTGAACTTAAAATCATTCCTACTAGACCCAATGAGAATAAAAGAATTATCTTAGAAGGTAACCAAATAAATTCAGAAATCATTTTGCTGTATGGGGTCCAAATAATTAAAAAATATAAAAAACAACCTTTCATGGCTGGACTAGAAAAAATTTTAAATACATTATTTGAGATTTTATTATAATTAATAATATTATTTTGAGAAATTATAAAAGGTCCAATAGTCCAAGTAAGAAGTGTAGAGCCTAAGTCAAAACCTATTGTTGAATTTATAGATTCTTTAGGTAACAGAGCAAGTGCAATTGGTATACCAAAATAGGCAGTATTAGAAACAGAGCAACTCAATTTGATAGCGTTATCGTTCATCATTTTTGAAAATTTTGGAGTTATAATTATCAAAACAAAAGTAGTTGTCATCAAAATTACAGCAAATATTGATGATTTTATTAATTGCCATTCAATTCCAACTCCTAAAAGTATGCCAGCAATACTTATTGGAGCACCATAATTAATTAAGGGCTTGCTTATAAATTTTGATAATTTAGGAGAATGTTTCCCAATGGTATAGCCAATGATTAAACATGGAAAAAGTTCAATAAAAATTTTAGCTAGGATAGTCATTATTTCTTTCTTACCCATTCAGGGACAAAATAATTTAGTAAATTTAATGTTTTCTCTATATCTTGGCTTGCTAAATATCTTTCCAGCTTATCTAATCCTGGAAAAATTTTTGATGGGGGAAACGATTCCTCAACGGCTCTGTAAATTAATGGGTTTTCTGTTTTAAAAGATTTGGCATTTATCAGGAGTTCTTCAAAAAGTTTTTCCCCAGGTCGTAAACCAATATATTTTATTTCGATATCACCTTTAGGGTTTTTTTGAGTTTTAATTGATAGTCCACTTGAATGGATCATCCTTTTAGCTAAGTCTTTAATTAAAGTCGGTTCGCCCATATCCAAAAGAAGAACATCTCCACCTTTAGCTATTACTGATGCTTGTAAGACAAGGTTACTAGCTTCTGATATGGTCATAAAATATCTAACTACTTTTTCATGAGTAATTGTGATTGGACCACCATTGGCGATTTGTTCTTTAAAAAGCGGAACAACTGAACCGGAAGATCCAAGAACGTTTCCAAATCTAACCATACAAAAACAAGTTCTATTTTGGTCAACTTGGTTCTCACTGACCTGTGAAAAGGCCTGAACTACTAATTCTGATAGTCTTTTTGAGGCGCCCATAATATTAGTAGGTCTTACTGCTTTATCTGTAGAGATTAATATAAATTTTTTTGCCCTAAACTCCAGAACTAGAGAACAAATTAATCTAGTTGATACAACATTATTGTAAATTCCTACTAAAGGATTTTTTTCTACCAAAGGCACATGCTTATAAGCAGCAGCGTGGAAAACAATATCAATTTTGTTTGATGAAAATATCCTTCGCATATGATTTTTATCGCATGCAGAACCTAAAATTGTTGTGATTATAGTTTCTTTAATATTCATTTTTGATATGGTTTTTTCTATTTGATATAAATTTGGCTCACTTGAATCTAATAAAATTAATTCCTTAGGCTTTAAATGAAGAATTTGATTGCAAATTTCCGAACCAATAGATCCTCCTGCTCCTGTTATAAGTACAACTGTGCCTTTTATTGCATTAGAAAGTAATTCTGTATTTTGCTTGGCGATATCCCTCCCAATAATATCTTCAATTTCAATTTGTTTTAAATGGGATATTTTTAAATCATTTTCCGTTAAATCTTTTAGTGAAGGTATCTGTAATACAGGTAAATTATTATCACGAAAAATATCAAAAACTTTTCTCAAATAACTTCGTTCTATTGAAGGTACGCAAATAAATACTTGATCTATTTGATCTTTATATTTTGCAACTTCTTTTAAAGAGAATATTGGGAGTCCATTTAAATTTCTCCCAAATAACTGCTTATTATCATCAAAGAAATTAAGAATTTTATAAGAATTTTCTCGTCTAAGAATTCTTTCAAGTTGAGCTCCGTAAAGATTGGCTCCATAGATTGCAATGGTTTTTTCTTTATTTTCTTTTGATTTAGATAAATTTATTAATAGATCTCTAATAATCAGTTTTGTTAAACAACTTAAGCCAGAAATACTTAATAGAATTTGGAAAATATATCTTGTAGCTGGTAATTCAACAAAATCAAATAAACTTATCAGAAATATCAATAAAAATAAAAATAAATTTCTAATAATGATCTTATACATTTCAAAGCTATTTAAAAACTTTGTTAAGCCCTTATATTGTTCAGTAAAAAGATAAATAGGAATTCCTAGTGAAATAAGAAAAATAGATAGATTAAAAGAATTACTAAGAGCGAAGTTTTTACTGTTCCAATAAATAAAAAAATTACAAAATAGGATAATAATTATATCAATAATTACTAAAGAAATTCTTCTTAAAATCCTTCTTTTATAGAATATATCTAACGCAAAATTTGTAGCTAATTTTGAATATCTAGTTTTAAGCACTATTTAAACTTTAATATTTAATTGATTGATTTTGCAAATGATTTGGCATAATACTTATCTAAGAAGATTCCAATGCAAAACTCTATAATTGTAATCAATATTAATCCTTTAACACCTAATATTAAATAAGAAATTGAACATAGTAAAGTTCCTGAAATATATAATAAAGATACTTTATAGTGTGGCCATCCGGATTGATGAAGTCTTTGGTAAAGATGCGACTTATGGGGTTGGAAAATATTTTGTTTGTTTTTATATCTTATTATTACGCAGAAAAATGCATCGCTCAATATAGGGAAAGCTAAAAACATTGAAAAGAAAGATTGATATAAAGATTCTTGATTTAAGGCAAGAGCTGCAAATATAGCTCCTAGGAATGTGCTTCCAGTATCACCCATAAATATTTTAGCTGGATTCCAGTTCCAAAAAAGAAATCCAATTAATCCTCCTACTAAAAACCAAATAGACAAGTTACTATTTAGTCTTAAATTCTGAGTAGCGATACTAATAATCATGCATCCTGCAACCATACCATCTACTCCATCCATGAAATTCACAAAATTTATTATTGATATTATGGTTATTAATATCAATGGAATAAGTATTATTCTTGTGTCGTTATTGTTATTTATAAATGATTTTAAAATCAAAATCCCTGTAAAAATCTGAAAACCAAATCTAAAATTAACCTTAATATTATATTTATCATCTATAAAGCCCATTATCGCTAACGGAAAGCAAATTAATATTGAATAAATTGAAAAATTAAAACCATTTATAAAATAGTCTAAAAATGCACCAATTATTGAAGTTAAAACAAATGAAATACCTCCACTCTTTGGTTTTGGCTCGATATGAGAGGATCTTTTATTAGGTATATCAAGATTGTTTTTTTTTAAATATGGAAATGTAAAAGTTAAAAAAATATGACTAATAAGTAATGAAGTTATTAGGTATATAAAAATTTGCGGCATTTTATTATTGAATTATTTAATTGGCCTTGTTGGGGAAAACTTTACTTTTTTAAAAAAACTAGCTTTTTTAAAAGCTGTCATCTTTGAATTTATTCGAGTATTGACTCAAATAACTTAACTTTTTTTATAATATTATCAATAATAAAAAAATAAATATTCTATTTGGGAATTTTATGATTTCTTGATAAAGTCTCCATTTCCTTTAGATAACTAATGAGACCACCTTTAAGGATGTTTTCTAACTTTTCATCAAAAGTTAATCTATTAGGATAAGAATTTTTTAATTTTTTTAAAAATGAGAATTGAAGTTCGGGAGGATGTGAATAAAAGGTAGATGGATAAAAAATTAACCCTTCTGATTTTTTTCTATAGCCTTTACTATTTCCTCTAGTCAATAACAAGTCGCAGCAAATTACTTCTATAAGTGAGAATTCCCAATTAAGTAAATCAAAAATAACATCTTGAACCCCATTTGTTTGTCCCATCCTATCTTTATTAAGAGGTCTTATTATCATTCTGCTTTTAACATAATTTTCAAATATTTCCTTAGTTTTTTTAACTTTAAAAATACAAAATATATTGTTATTTAAATTACTTTTTTTTAAGTATTTTGAATATTCCCCTCTATAAAAAGCTATTTGTTTTCTTTTTGGAATAATCTTTTCAACTTTCGTTAAATTTCTTGGATTAAAAACCAAAATGAAATCATGATTTTCTATTTTAGTTTTTATTTCTTCATTTAATTCTTGTGGGGCAGAACCTATAATTAAGATACTTTTATTTTTAGTTAAAGATCTAAAAAATTCTTCATTATGATTCTTGTCATTTATATTTTTTCTTTTAATTTGAATTAATTTTGAGGGATCATAAAAAGATATCTCATTTAATAAATATTCATTTAAATATTTTTTTAAATGAATATTTTCTTTTAATAATTTTCTTATCTTTTGCATATATTCGCTTGCTGATAAGAATTTATTAAATGTATTTAGGCATCTGAAAAGAAACCCATATCCATAAATCTTCCCTAAATCGCTATTAAAGAAATAAAGACTAAATTTTACTAAAATATAGTAAACAAAAATTATGGATATATATAATTTCCAGAAAAATTGTTGGGTTTTACTATAAGTAGTAACTTTTTTTGAAAACACATTCCATGTTTTTGTTTTTATCCAGAAAAAAAATCGATAATAATTTACTTCGAGCTTTTTTTTTTGTTGATTAATATACATTATTTATTTTTAATATTCTTATGAATAAATTCTTTAATAAATTTCTCTTGCTCGAGTCTTGGCATCTTAAATTTATTATCAAGATATTTATTGATCAGATTTTCCGAAAATGCAATTAAATAATTTAATTTAGGATATAAAATTAAACATGATAAAGAGGCATTTGAACTTACTACCAAAATAAATTTTTCATATTTTAATCCCATTTGCGTTACTAAAATTCCAATAAATAGTTCAAGAGGGATTATTTCCAATGGTAAATTGTAAACTTTTCCAAGCTTATCATAATTTCCCCATTGGAATAGTTCATAACCTTGTTCCAAAAGTTTTTTTTCAAGAGTTAAGGTTTTTATTCTTGAACTTCCAGGATGGGGCTTAATACAAATAAAGTGCGATTTAATGTCTATTTGTTTATTTATAAAGTCTAAATATAGATCAATTTCTTCATTCAAACTGCACCTTAATGTCTCAGAGAATGTTGATGTGGGAAAAATAAATAAAGATTTAGTTTTATTTTCAAGTTCCTTTTTCTTTAAGGAGATATTTTTTAAATTTGTTTTCGATTCTATTATTTTTAAATTTATTTTTTTAATAAAGTTTATAGGTATCTTAATGTCGTAACTTGTTGGTTCTTGATAATCAATACTATACAAATAGTAAAAAGTATTCTTTTCGTTTAAATCAACAGTTAATTTTTTATCTGATTTATTTGTGGGTTTTAACCAGAAAGGATTAGCACTTCTACATAATGATAAAAATCCATCACCGCAATAATAGAGATTCTTTCTAGGAAGTATTACCGGTAAAATTAATCTCTTGAATGTAAAACAGGTTTTCATCCAGTCAGGCCGATTCTGCCAAATAATAAAATTTTTGTTCCAAAGTAATGGAGATACTGTAAATAGCAAAACCCATAATATAATTCTTTTAAAATGATTATTTACTCTAAACTTGAAAAATTTAAAATTGATAAAGTAATTTTTTAATATTTTTTTTTCAAAGGGTGAAAATTTACATTTCTGATCACTTAATGTTGGGAATTGAAAAACAATAAAAATATGCTTTTTTTTGAAATTAGATTTTAATTTGTTATGGTTTATTAATGCTATTAATGCACCTAATTGAGAACTATATGAAGATATAAAAATAATATTAATAACCATTTAAAATCACGAATTAATATAATATCCTTTTTTTGCTAAATGATATTTTTAGTAAAGTTGAAATCAAGCTAATTAAACTTATCCAATAAATCGTTGTTGCTAATCTATATGAAATCGCAGGTATTAAAAATGCTATGGGAATTGAAAAAAAACTTGAGCCTAATATTACTCTTGAATAATTATTATACTTTATACAAAAAAAGGAGATAATAATGTTAATTAAAATTGCTCGAAAACTTGAAAATTGGTTTACTTCATCATATGAAATATAATGGAAAAGTTTTGCATTAAGAACAGGATCTACAATAGTTATAGCTAACAATATAAAAATAAATGAAAATATAAATATTACAATTTTTAATTTTGGTAAAAATATTTTAAAGTTAGTTATAAATTTATTAAAAATTTTAGATATCGGACTATCTTCAAAATAAAGAATTATTGTAGTAATTGTAAAAAAGAAAGTTGTTGGATGAGATAAAAGACTAATTAAAACAAATAATATCTCTAAAATTTTTATCATAATAGTGCCTTCTATTTTGTAAATGCTTTTAAATGAGGATTTACTATCTAAAAAAAATGTTAGGTAAATAAAATAACAAAACCAACCTGGAATTGCTCTCCAGGTTGAAAATAAAGAAGAATATAGAGATGTGAAAGGGTCACCATAGATTAAAAATATACTTAAAAAAAATGCCGTAATTAGTGATTTATCAAATTTACGTATACATAAATAGATTGTGGTAGTTAAAAAAAAAGTTAGTATAAATAGAAGAAAATTTTCACCAAAATTTTGATAAACTTGCCTTAAAAATAACCATGTTGGTTCAGGGAAAATATTTATTCCCTCTACTTTAATAAGCTCAAGATATCTATGTGAATCACCCCTTTTTGTAATTATTAAATTATTGAGTGCTAAATTGCTAGAATAAAATAATAGTGAATAAATAAATAATTTAAAAATATTTTTATTGTAAGAAGTATTCATGTTTTTTAATTTACATTTTATTTAAAAGTATTTGTGAATAAAATTTTTTTTTAATTGTCTCCAATGAGTATATGTCCCTTGACATGATCCACCTTCTTGATTGCTTGGATAAATTGGAAGAATCCTAAATCTTGATGTGTTGATTAATGAGTTTAAAAAAACTTCTGAATAAAGAAGATGTTCAACGTATAAGCCATCATTATCTGATACTTTTTTGCAAATTTCTTCAAATTTATTTTTATTGAAATTTGAACTAAAAATATACATTACACTATTTGTTCTTTCAAATAGATTTGATACTGGTATGGCAAATTCTCCGCCATTACTAAAAAATCTTTCCAAATCTAAAATTACTTTTTCAATATTTTTAATCAAATATCTTCCTGATAGTTTATAAAAAATTGTTTTTCTAGAATATTTAAAATTTTCTAGTACATTTAAAATCATTTTAGTTTCAGAAAATCCTTTACCTTTTTCTTTTATTAAATTTTGAGTAGTTATGTCTGGATTAAATTCATAAAAATCTAAAACTTTTGATTTTTTTAATCCTAGATCAAATAGATAATCTTTAAAAGTCTTTTTCTTAGGTAAGGATTCTTTTTGAGATCCATCAATTATTATTATTTTGTCAAATAATTGTTTTTTTAACATATAGTTGGAATTTGAAATAAGTTCTTTTGCTCTTCTCTCGGGGCTAAAATTAGATATAGTCCCAGAAAAAGTATTTGGAAAAATGCAACTAGTTAATATTAATATTTTTGAAAAACAATTACTTTCCATAAAAATAAATATTCAATTATGAATTATCTATCATAATTAATCCTGATCCACTCCAATGTCCTACTAAATCTAATATTACTTTTGGATGATCTATAGATCTCCAGATTTGACACATTGTTGAAAGTTTCACATCATCAAGTAGGATTATTGTCATTCCTTTTTTATGATTTTCTAAAAAATTAAAAAGGTATTTTAGAAATTGCTTTTCAAAATTGTAGTTTTTGGGTCCGTCAATAAATATAAAGTCACTTTCTAGAATCTCTTGATGATATTTCTCAAAAACTCTTTTTTTACTTAAATCATCAATATGTTGAGATATTTTACCAGTTTCAAAATCTCTTTTTTCTAGAAAGGTGCCATCAAATTTATCCCATGGAATTAAATCGAAAGTATGAATTTTTTCAATTGGATAATTTTCTAGTATAACTTTTGCGGATGCACCTCTGAAGGTACCAATTTCTAAAAATTTTTTTGATTTAATTATTTTTAAAATAGTAATTAGTAATCTGTAATGTTCTCCTGTTTTTCTCTTTAAGTATTGATCCCAAACCTTTTCATCATTATATTTAGAGATAATTCTTGGTTCCACAAAACTTTTATCATCGATTGAATAATTTCTATATATTTCTGATATGAGTTCAAAAAATTTTTGATCATTCAACTCAGTTTTATATTCTTCATATAATAATGAGACTTCTTTTGAGGATCCGTAATGATTATTTACTGCATATCTATATTTATTTAAGTGATTAATTACATTTATTAAAAAAAATTTTTTTAATATTCTTCCAATTTTTTTAAGAATGTGTTTCATTATTTTAAAGTGAATGGATAAAGATCTTTTATAAAGATTTTTAGTTTAGGAATTCAGGTTAATATTGTTGATGGAATCAATGAGTTTAATAACTTTTTTAAATTTGAAAAAATAGCCTCTCTAAAAAACTTTTTTTCTCAAGGCTTTTTTTACAAATTTTTTGATATTTTTTTGCAAAATCGAAAATATTATCTGAGAAAGCTAAATGGTTAAGCATTTAAAGTCCAAAAAAAATAAGCAAGATAAATATAACATTAATCTTGAGAAAATAAAGAACCATCTTTTAAAGTAAAAATCTTATTACACATAGCTTTAATTTTATTGTTATGAGCTACGATAATTATAACTTTGTTTTTAAAATAAGTAAAAATATCATTTAATATTAAGTCTTCCGTAATACTGTCAATTGAACTTGTAGGCTCATCCAAAATTATGATTTGGGATTCTTTATAAATTGATCTAGCAACAGCAATCCTTTGCCTTTGACCACCACTTAGAAGTGCACCCTCCTCCCCAACAATAGTGTCATATCCATAAGGCAATTTTATGATTGTTTCATGAATGCCAGCTATTTTTGCCGCTTTAATAATTTGTTTTTCTACACCAAAAGATTTGGAATTTAACGCAATATTATTTTTTATCGTATCATTAAACAAATATATTTTCTGAGGGACGTAGGAAATTACATCTCTGAAATTTAAAAGTAAGTCGATATTTTCATTTTTATATAGATCTATATCGTTTAATAAAAAAACCCCTTTTGTCGGTTTTATAAATGTTAATAATAATTTTAATAAAGTACTTTTACCTGCTCCTGATTTACCTACTAGAGCAATTTTATCGCCTTTAAGTATTTCAAGATTTATATCAGTCAGACAACTTTCTTTTTGTTTTGGGTATTTAAAGCTAATATCTTTTATAATTAAAGAATCTAAATGAAAATTACTCATAATTGATTTATCACTAGATCTTTTATTCTCAAAATTATGAATTTTAATTTCTGAACTATTTTGATTCACTTGAGCGAGAAGTTCTTTAATTCCTTTCTTCTGATATGAAAATGAGGCTGCTGAGCCATATATTTGTTGAATAGCGGGAAGTGATCTTTGTGCCGCAAAAGCAAAAAAACCTAAAATCTCTATAGAATCTGATGAGCCTCCGCTCTTTGATATGCCAAGTCCTATTATGGCAAATATTATTAATGCCAGACTCTCTATTAAGTATCTTGGAAATGCGGCAAAGAAAATACTTTGTGCCATAGAGAAACGCATCTTAATATCCATTGCGTAATATCTAGAGACTGATTTATTTCTGAAATTGTTAAGGGTTATTACATCTAGAGCACCTAATATTTCTCTTATAAGTTGGATTTGATTTTTTGCTATTTTTGCTACATTTGACCCATTTAAATAAAGTTTCTTTTTTAAGTATTGGAATAGAGAAACATAGATGAAAATAAATGAAAAAAATAAAATATATGTAATTTTCGCGTTATAAATTAGCATTGATATAAATATGCCTGAAACAATTATTGATGAACTAATTAGTAGTAAAATCCCATATATCCCATTAATAGTAATTTTTACTTGACTTGTTATGGCATTTATTAGAGAGTTACTATTCATTTGTGAAATTTCTAGATATGACTTATATATTGTTTTTTTAAATGCGATAGTACTTAAATCATTCCCAATTAATCCTGATATGTAGCTGCTAAAAAAAAGATTAAGAATTCTAATTATTACAGAGCATGAAAGAATGAATATAAAGAGAAAAACTATAAAAATTAACGGATTGTTCAAATAAGTACTATAAATATCTTCATTAATGTTTTTCAAAAAAGTTAAATTAGGAAATTGTTCATTATTATCAAACAATTTTAGTAAGGGTACTATTGCACCTAATGTAAAACTCTCTCCTAAACCACTTAGGAACATTAATAATAATAAAAAAGAAAGTTGATATTTTCTTTTTAAACTTATTATTCTCCAGAGATCTTCAATAATTTGAAAAGTATTTATATTTTTCTCCTTTTTCAAATTCATTTTTGTTTATGATTTCGGTAAATTTCTTGAGGGTAGAAAAATATATTTATAAGAATATAAAATATCGTCTATTGTTCCATTTAAAATGCTCCTATGATTTTTTTCTGATGCATGCATCAAAGAAATAAATTTTTTATCTTTAAATAGGTTAACTAAATCACTTTTTGCGTAAATATTTTGGCATTTATTTGGATGCTGAACAAAGCCGCCAATAAATTTTAAATTATTTTTTCTTATAAATTTAATCTCTTCTTTATGCATAAGATATCTGGTATCTTTTTCATCACATGCACCTTTTTTATCTTTATTGAAACCATATAGGATAAATACGTCAGGATTTGCTTTTTCGAGAAATTTTTGGGTTAGGCCATTCTTTGCAATTTCTTTTGTTCCAAGTTTTAAATAGTCGTAAGCTTGCCTATTTGCGTAATAACCAAGAAGCCCTGCGTCACCAATAACTATCTTTACATCATTTGGCAAAATTCTGTCAATTTCTTTCCCTAGAACTGCTCTAGATCTTACTATTCTACCAAAACTACTAACTAATCTAATGGGAGTATCGTCAGGATCCTTTACATATGCTAGTGAAACAGACTTGATAGCCCATATAGATGAAATTAAAACTAATAATAATTTTTTAATTTTTTTAGGGTTAAAAATTATTTTTTTGATAAAAGAGATACTCACTATAAATATATTCTTGTTGTTAGCTATAAAGTAAATTATTAGTGGCCAAAATAATTGGAACCAAAATCTATCTGCGTAGTTCATTGCCAAAGCAGACTGAAGATATAAAAAATAGATCACAAAAAATGGGCCATATTTCAAAATTGAATTAAATATGTCTTTAGAAATTTTTTTATTAAAGTCGAAGCATAAAAATGTCATAAAGACCCAAGGTAATGATGAAGATAAGTTAGATCTAGAATTCTTTAAAATGGAAACGAAGGTTTTGGAACTGCTTTTGGCATAGTACGTATTTGGAAAAAAATCACCGAAAAAATGTATCTTATAAATCAGGATTATTAATGAAATGATTGGAATTATAATTGCTAATAAAATTTTAAAATTCTTTTTTACATTTTTGGTATTTAATTTGTTTGTAATCTTTGAATAAAGAAGTCCAGTTAATGAAGTCAAAAAGAACAACAAACCTTCAGGTCTTGTGATTAATAAAATAGAAGATATAGTAATGGTTTTTTGATTTCCTATGTAAATTGAATTTAGATATTCAAATAATAAAAAGCTAAAGAAAAAAGTTTCAAGTCCTGAAAAAGCATGAATAAATACAGGGAATGACCAAAAGAAAAAAGTATAAATAATTGCTTTTTGTGAGAAAAATAATCTTTTTACTAATCCTTTTACTCTAAGAAACCAAAATATAAGGATTGATAAATTAAAAATTTTTATGGGTAACTCAGGTTTTAAACCCATTTTTATTCCTAATCCCCCCAGAATTACAAAAAGAGGATTTGAAAATGCTTCTTCTTTACTACCAAAATTATTCCAAGATAAATTACCATTTTGAAAAAGATTGAAACTATGCCTATAAGTTATGTATGCATCATCAACAGTAAATTGAAAGAAAAGAAGAACTAATAAAGAGACAGGTATCAGAAGAAAGATCCAAAAAATATAATTATATTTTTTCATAAACAAACTTTTTATTAAGTTTACATTAAAGTTCTAATCTTTCTGCAAGTGATGAAGAAAAAATATTGTTTTTGTCCATTTCATTTTTAATTTGTTTCCATTCTGAATATCTTTCATAGGTTTTTTTAAAAGTTTCTTTTTTTTGTCTTGCATCTTTTGATAAATATATCCTGCCCCCAGCATCAACAATCTTTTCATCAAAATCGTCGAGTAATTCCATTGCGATTTCATAATTTGCTGGAATATCAGTTGCTAAAGTCCAACCTTTAATTGGAAAAGATAAATGGCCATTTTTAAAATCACCAAATCTTTTTAAGACTGGGAGAAAATTTGGAATTTTATTATCCTGAAGCTTTCTTAAAAAATCTAAAATTAATTCAACTTTTTTATCAGGAATAGCGAATTGATATTGAACAAATCCATCAGATCCATAAATTCTGTTCCAATTTTTGATTGCATCAAGTGGATAAAAGAACTTACCTATTGTCTCAATATTATGCTTTTTTGCCGTGATTGATTTTCTATACCAACCTTCATTAAATATTTTTATAGTAAAATTATTCATCAAACCTCTTGGGAAATAATTTGGAGCTTTCGTATTATGATCTTGAATCTTTTCTAAAGGATTTTTCTTATTTTTACCATTTATATCAGTTAGTAGTGCGTGATCTCCACATGAAAGAATACCTCTTAAATTAGGATGAAGACTATCTATCCAAGCTACACTATATCTATATTCTTTATCAGCTTCTATCATAGCTTCCAAAAGTAAATCAATATTCTCAAAGTTTCTTGTAAATAAATTTATTAAGGATGTTTCAATCGGTATTAACTCAAATGTGGCCTCAATTATTACCCCAGTAAGACCCATACCGCCAATAGTTGCCCAAAATTGTTTTCTTTCAATTTCTCTTGGGGAGGATTTATTAAGCCGTTGTAGTTCTCCATTTCCATTGAGAATTAAGATTGATTTTACGTGGTTTCCGAAACTACCATCAACATGATGATTTTTACCATGTACATCAGAGGCAATAGCGCCTCCAACTGTTACATATCTAGTCCCCGGAGAAACTGGTATGAAAAATCCCTTTGGAATAATATAATTCAAAAGTTTATCAAAACTTATTCCAGATCCAGTAGTAACTTCGTTCTTTTCAATTTTTAAATCAATAAAACTAAAATTATCCATTCGAACAACATTTGCTTTCTCCAATTGAGCTGCATCTCCATATGATCTCCCTAGACCTCTTGTAATTATTGATTTTGGATGCGCCGAATTTATTAAATTTTCTAAATCCTCAATACTTTTTGGAAAAGATTGTCTAACTGAAACTGGATTAGTTAGACCCCAACCTGAAACGATACATTCATTCATACTATAGCTTAGCAATAATTGATTCTGGGGCGATTTTTATCACAAACATAATCCATTTCCACCACCAAGGGAAATAATGTATTCCTCTTTTGTTAGGGTTTTTTAAAAGTTTTTTTGCCATCAAACTAGGATTTGTGCAAAGGAAACTTGGTTTGATATCTTTTGTCATTGGTGATTTAATAAAGCCAGCTTTGATAATGCGCACTGCGAACGGTTTGTTTATGCATCTCAATAAAATACCTTCGCAAAAAATTGTTAAAGCAGATTTTGCTGCACCATATTGATAATTAGATGGTTTTCCTCTATCTCCTGCAACTGAAGTTAATATCCAAAGTCTCCCTTTTGAATTAAGTCTTTTTTTTGTTGTTATTTGTAATAACCAAGGTAGCAATGAATAAAAATTCACTAGTGTAATTTTTTTAGATTCTTCTAAATTATTATTCGCTAATTCAGTATTGCCAAGGTATCCTGCAGATAAAAGGTAAAGATCATAATCATTAATATCCTTTTTTGTTTGCGGATCTAGTTCAGAAATTTGATTTAAATCAATTATTTTTTTTATTATTTTGACATTAAACTTGAGCTCAAGATTTTTCGCAAAAATATTATTTTTTTTTTCATCTCTCGCTAATAAAAAGAACTGTTTACATCCTTTAAGGGCAAGTTCCATACATATTTGTTGCGCGATTGTGCTTGTGCTACCCATAACAAATGCTTTTTTAATAGGGAAATTTTTGTTCAATTGTGTTTTTATAAAAAATTCATTTTTTATAATAGCCCCAATACAAACATAAAACACCAAGAAATGTTGCAAACCAAAGAGTCATTAGTCTTATAATTAGGGTTGCTAGTACAGCATTAGCAGTAGAAACTCCATTTATAGAAAGTAAAGTGATATTCGATATTTCTGAACTTCCTATCCCACCAGGAATCATTGATATGGCTCCTAAAAATCCTGATAAAGTATGAGAGATTAGAGAGATTCCAAAACTAAAATTTTTTGCAGAAATTTTATTCAATATCAAAGAAAGTGAATATCCTTCTAATGACCATGAAATAGTTGCTAGAAATATAGAAATCAACAAAATTTTTGAATCAAATAACTTTTTTAAGTTTTCTTTGTTTTTTGTAATAGAATTAAATACTGTTTTTGGAAATAAATTTAAAATTTTTTCTAACAAATTAAATAAGTATCTTTTTTTATAAAAAGCTATTAATACAATAAATAGAAAGATACTTAAAAGATATTCAACTTTAAAAGGTAAATGACTATAACTTATTGATTTAGCATTAAATAATAGAATTACAAAAACCGCAATTCCATCAGTAAATCTCTCAAAAAACAAAGCAGTTATTGATAAGGGATAACTTATATTTAATTCTTTATTAAGGAGTAAGGATCTTATGGCTTCGCCAGCTTTCCCAGGAGTGGCGGTAAAAGCATATGAACTCATCCATATTCTTAAATCAGTTTTTAAAGGGCTTTTTATATTAAGTTTTTTAATTAAAATTCTCCATCTTATGTATCTTAAAAAATAACCTAAGAGAACTATTGATAAGCCAATTAAGACTTCAAGCTTTATTTCGATTAAAGTTGAGATTAAGTTTTCTTTACTAGAAAAAAAAATATATATATAAAAAATTATAGATATTAATAATACATTTAATAATGTCTTAAAAGGGAATTTAGGATATGCTGAAATTTTTGATGTGAAGTCTCTATAATGAGGTTTTTTTGAAATTTCTAATAATTGTTGATCACCAGCGCTATCTCCATATGCTTCAATATCTAAGTCACTTAGTTTATTGTTTAAAAACTTTTCTAGTTTGAGGACTTTTTCTACACCTTTACAGTTTTCACCTTTTATTTTTGGGATTAATATTCCATTTTTTTTCATGAATTCCGTGCAAACAAGTTCAACTTTTAAATAATCAGCAATTGGTTCTAGGATAAAATTTGGTGAAGCAGAGCAAATAATTACTCTATCCCCCTTTTTTTTGTGCCAATAAAGACGATCTAATGCTTTGGGTTCGATTCTAGAAATAATTTGTGTTTTGACTTTTTCTTTGATCTTTGTACTTTGGTCGATTGAACATAAATTAAAAATCTCAATAAACTTTTCTTTGAATTTCTTCGTTGATAATAGATTTAATTTATATTTAAAATAATATGGAACGATTCTCAACAAATACCATAAAAAAAGAATTTCTTTATTAGATTGCCTCGCAGCTATTAATAGGCTATCTCCTTTTAAGAGTGTTCCATCAAAATCAAATACTGAAATCGACATTTTTAAAATCTAGCTACTTATTCTTATCAATGCTATTATTATCACCCATCCTAAAACTATAATCCTAATACCCCTATCATGAAGAAGAATTTCTTCTGGTTTTTCAGTGGTAATTATATTTAATTGGTTGTTCCTTCTTTTTATTTCTTCTGGGTCACTCAATAATTGATACCGAAATATTCCTGCAAGAACAAATGGGACTGTGATGAGCATTTTACTTGTTGAAGCTCCATTTAATTGTGGACCTGAAGCCCATAATGAATAACAAATAAAAGTGCTTGTAGCTACTAAACTCTCTAACCTCAGGAGCAAAGGATAAGAATACCTCTTTAATACTATTCTAGTTGGGATTTGATTTTTGCTTTTAGAAATTAGCAATTCTGCTTTTCTTTTTTCTATAGCCAAAAATAGAGATAATTGACCTACTGTTAAAACAAACCATGGAGATATAAATAAAGTTGAAGCTAATCCAATTGAAATTGATCTAATTAAGAATCCCGATGCAATACAAAAAATATCCAATAAAGGAATCTTTTTGAAAACAAAGCAATAAAAAATTTGAATAATAGCGTATATAAGAAGAGCTAAAGATATTTTTACAGAGAATAAAAGAGCTAATGATAAACTAAATAAGGCTAAAAAAACTGATATTAGTCTCGCTGATCTTATAGAAATTTTGCCTGAGGCAATAATTCTAAATTTTTTAGTGGGGTGTTTCTTGTCCTCTTCTACATCTAATGAATCATTCAAGAAATAAATTGAACTTGATATAATACAAAAGCAAATAAAAGTTATTATTGCTACCAGCCAAATATAGTTATCATAATCTTCACTAAAAATTAATGCAGGAAATACCAATAAATTTTTTGTCCATTGTTTAGGTCTTCCAGCAATAATAAGATCTTTAATAAACCTTTTATAAGACAATTTTCAATGTATAAACTTTAACTAATATAGATTCATCTTATGTAGCTACGCAATTAATTACAAAATTAAAATATTATTATTTAGAACGATACTAAATTTTTAAGAACATTCCTGAATCGCTGTAAGAAACTTTTTCGATATGATCAATAATTTTTATTGAAGCCTCTTTCGGGGATCGTAAACTACTTGTTTCATTTAGTTCAATAAACTTCTTCATATCTGGGAATTGATTAATGTCTGTAGTCTGTATTGATTTTTGCATTGAAGTGTTAATAGCTCCAGGTGAAATGGATATAAAAATATGTTTTTGATGTTCTTTTGCATAAACCCTAATCAAGGAATCAGAAATGCTTTTTGAACAACAATATGAAAGCCAGCCAGTATATCCCTTAGTACTTGCACCACTAGATATAAAAATAAAGCGTTTAGTAAAATTAGAGTTTTTTAAAAAGTGATCAATAATCAATTTATTTGCGAAAAAGTTGACATTTAATGATTGCAATAGTTCTTGATTTGTCACTTCTCTTGCATTTTTAATATCCCCTAATGTACCTGCGTTTAAAATAATGGTATCAAAATCTTTTTTTAAATTTGGTTCCTTTCCTAAGATATAATTTAGATTTTTTAAATCTCCCAAGTCACATAAAATATTTGATGTATTTATTGAAGATTTATTTCTGCTTATCCCAGTTACGTTATATCCTCTTTCCAGAGAATTTTGTGCTAGTTGGAAACCTAAACCTTTTGTAATTCCAGTTATTAAAATATTTTGCATTTATATAATTCCTTTTTTATAGTTATCTTTATCTTTACCTCCTATTTCAATAGCCTTGGATAAAAATTCACTTGGTTTTAAATTATTTTTAATTGCTTCGAGGGCGTAGTAATCAGTAATAGAGTAAAAGGAACTTATAATACCAAATGAAGTTGGATTCATTGATAATAATTCTCTATTTTCTTCAAGGAGGTCAAATATTTCAGGATTATCATTTGGATTGATAACAAATTCCAACTTTAAATTTCCATCACCTTTTCCCATTCCAGATAAAGAAACATCAGTTGAGCCAAAGCCTAAATATGGTAGGAGTCTATAATTTAGGTAAGCTTTGCCAGAGTGGTCATGTAAATGGAATCCAGGAATAATATTTTTTTCTTGGATCATTGATGAAAAAACGGAGTATTTCTCATATTCTTTGATTAAATCTAAGGTGCCATGTGTATCTGCAAAATATATAAAGTCTGCACCTGCATTAGAAGCCAAATTTATGCAATTCTTAAGTTCTTTTTCGGAGTAATTAGTTATATTGAAGAAATTCATACTTAATTTTGCACCAGTCCTTTTTTTAATCATTTCTCCAAGCTTTGTTGCCTGCTCTATATCTTCGGATCTTGAACATACTCTGAAAAGCCCGATACCGAATTCATCTTCAGAAGGATATTCGAAAGATTCATGACTACAATAATGACAATCTACCATCAATGAAAATTTGCTAAATTGTGATTTATTTTCTGCAAGTTTATTTAAAAAATTTTCATCCATCTTGTAAAATGGATTTTCTGACTTTGCAGTTTGCTTCCAATAACCTAATTCAATAAAATTTATATCTTTAGATTTAGAAAGCAATTTGATATGCTTTTTTGAATATTCATCTGGCCAATCAAAGTTAACTTGATGTGCTCCATCTCTTAGAGTTACATCAATTATGTTTAGTTTTTTATTTTTATAAGTGTTTAAATTCAATATATCCATCATTTTATAAATTTTAAGGTTAAAAATTTAAACCACGCTACAATAAAAAAAATTTATTTAAGACTTTTAGCTACTATTCTTGACAATTCGAGTTGATCATATTCATCTATTTCTATTGATTCAATAGAATTAAGTTCATAGTTAAAGCACCTGCCTGGTAGCCTTCTGCCAGTTTTAATAATTTCTCCAGATCTGCCTAAAAAGAATGCGCCTAATGAAATATAAATTGGAACAAGATCTTGTGTCCTTTGTACTAAATCAGGATTAAAATTTATGGGTTTAAAGTTACCATTATCATTAAAAAATACAAAATCTTGTATCTTTTTTACGGACTGAACAGAATCAAAGCCTTTATCAAGATATTCAGATGCATTTTTAATAGTTTCAAAATTTATAAAGGGAGAAGTAACGTGAAAAAGACAAACTATTTCATTTTGATTCGAAGTATATTTTTCACAAAATTCCTTATACATTGACTCAACTGGGGACCCTTGATTTCTGCTATTTTTTTCCCACATGATATGTTTTTCATCTCTTTTTATTCCAACAATATCATCATCATTTTTAATTTCATTTAAAACATCTTCATTATCTGTGTTTATAAAAATCTTATTTTCTTTTGACCTTAATTTATTAATTGTCCACTTCCATAAAGGTTGACTTTTAGAAATAAGCTGAAAGTTTTTATTTGGTATTCTCTCTGAATTCGATTTTACAATAGTAAATAATTTCATTATCAAACTTTCCTGATTTTACCATTCTTCAGTTTTTAAAACATTTAAGTAGTACTCGCGATCTCTCCCAGGATCAAGCTCAATGAAAAATAAAGATTTCCATTTCCCAGTTAACAATTTCCCATTTTTAAAAGGGATCATTTGTTCTCCAGAGAACAAAAGAGATCTAATATGAGAGTGGCCATTAACTCTCTCATCACTAGGTACATCATTTCTTAATGAAATTAAATCGTGGAGATATTTAATATTTTTATGGTCCCCTTCAGGATCCTTATGAAAAGGAGCTATTTTGTCTAAGAAAAATCTAACATCTGTAAGATGTAATAGTTCATCCTCTAAAGAAAAGATACATGATGTTGTATGAGGAGTATATATATGAGCTAAGCCATTAAAATTCTTCGGAAGATTTTCATTTATTTTTTTAGTTATATTCGTAAAAAGTTTGTCTGTATTTATTTTAAAAATTTTCATAACAAATTTAATCTCTCTGCTTATCTGAAAATCATACCATTTATTAAGTTAGAGAATTTTGTAAATTAAATTCTCTAACTAGTTTTCTAACCTCTTCAAGTTGTTCAATCGTATCAACTGAAATAGAGGGCTTGTTAACTTTAAAAGTATTTATTGTGTATCCATAATCTAATAATCTTAATTGTTCTAGTTTCTCTAGATTTTCTAATTGAGAAGAAGGTAAGTTAGGCCAATTTTTTAGTATATCAGCTCTAAAACCATAAATACCCACATGTCCCCAATAATTTGTAAGTTTATGCCAGTTGTCCGGAGAAACATCTCTTATAAAAGGAATAGCAGCTCGAGAAAAATATATAGCTCTCCCATCATGTGTTAGAAGTGTTTTAACAACGGATGGATTATGTATATTCTCGTATGATAATTTATACACAGGAGTGATAATTTTGTAGTCATTATTTTTTTTCTTAAACTCCCTTATCATTTTGTCAATTATTTCGGGATCTATTAAAGGCTGATCACCTTGGACATTTATAATGTAAGTCTGTTCTAGTAATGATCTTTCATCTAAATCTAATTTCTCATTTTTTTTACCCCAAGCCATAAAAATTAGTTTATTAATGACTGAAGCTATACGATCCGTTCCTGAATTGCATTCTTTAGATGTCTGTAAAACATTTATATTTATTTCTTTTGCTACTTTTGCTAGTTTTTCATTATCAGTGCAAAGAACTAAAGAAATTTCCTCGGAAGTTTCCTGGCACCTTTCAAGAACTCTTTGAATCATTGGCTTACCTTCAATATCTAATATAGCTTTATTAGGTAATCTTTTTGATTCAAGCCTGGCAGGTATCGCTAGAACAAATTTCATCAAAAATTAATCCCAAAGTTTAATTATTTCGTTTCTGTAATCAAACCATTCTTTGTTGAGGCTTGATTTTAAATTTCTTTGTTCATTAAACCATGGTCCTCCAAGAGTCCAATGAACTAGTGGTGGATTTGTACTATTGTGATCATCTAAATTGAGTTCTTGCTCTCCAATTAAAAAATTCCACCCACCTTGAATACTACCTATTAAATTATCATCCCCAAGCCATATGAACCTATGAAGCTCTAGCCCAGAAGCATTATTAACATTATTCAATGTCAGATTCTTACATTTTTCACAATTCATTAACATCAAGGAGCTCCAATTTTTTTTTGGATAAGCACTTTGTATCTCACCAAGAAACTTTGTTTTTTCTGATGGAATGTGTTCATGCTTGACGCACATTAATGCAAATTGATCATCTCTCTGTTTCCACAGCTCATCAATATCTCGTCTGCAAAGCATATCGCAATCCATAAATATGGCCCATCCTTGATAATTCTGTAAATAAGGCACTAAAAATCTCGTAAATGAAAAATCAGTACTTTGTTTGGGATCTCTTTCTCTGGTATAAAGTCCTGCTTCTCTTAATTGACTCGTAATTAATGGAGTAATACTTATTGTTTTAGAGCTTCTCTGATAAAGGGAGTCAATTAAAACATTTGTTGCTGCTCTCTCCCTATGGTCGTATCCTATATATATTGGTATTGGACTAGTATTACTCATGTCATTTCCATTGAAGAAGAAGAGGCATTATCTCCTACAGCGTCTCTAATGTTAATTATATCTTTAATTAAACCTTCTAATTTGTTTAAAGGGACCATGTTTGGGCCATCACTTAAGGCTTCTTCAGGGTTAGGATGAACTTCCATAAAAATACCATCTATTCCAACAGCAGCAGCAGCTCTTGCTAATGGCGCAACAAATTCTCTTTGGCCCCCACTGCTATTACCTCTGCCTCCAGGTTGCTGAACCGAATGCGTGGCATCAAAAATTATGGGACAACCAAAGACTTTCATCTGCGGCAAACTTCTAAAATCAACAACTAAAGTATTATATCCAAAAGAACTACCGCGCTCTGTTAACCAGAGATTCCCGCTATTTGGAGAAATACCATTTTCTTCAAATTTTTTAACAACTTGCGACATATCCCATGGAGCTAAAAATTGACCTTTTTTAATATTAATTATTTTGTTGGTTCCTTCTACAGCTTTTGCTGCTGATACTAGTAAATCTGTCTGTCGACATAAAAATGCTGGGATCTGAAGAACATCTACTACATCCGCTACTCTTTGGGGTTGAGTAACTTCATGAATGTCTGTTAGAACCTTTATTTTAAACTTTCTTTTTACATCATCTAATATTTCTAGTCCTTTATCTAGTCCTGGTCCTCTGAATGTACTACAGGAGCTTCTATTCGCCTTATCAAAACTTGCTTTAAATATATATTCTATTGGGTATTTTTTTGATAATTCAACAACTTTTTGGGCAATTAAAAAAACCAAATCTTTGTTCTCAATTACACAAGGGCCTGCTATTAGCTTTAATGGATTCATAGAATTTAAATACCCAATTAAAATACCACAATTAATTCTAATTTTAAATATTATTATTTATCCAGCCAACTTTATAGTAATTGTCTAACAAATTTTTTGACTGCAAAATCTTATCAGATATTTCTCTGATTGCTCCATACCCCCCGCTATTTTTCAAAGTACATGTTGCCAGCCTTTTGAGCTCAATGGGGGCATTGTTAGAAACGATAAAAAATTTTACAAAGGATTTTACTACTAAATCGTTTAAATCATCTCCTACATAACAAGTATTCTCTTTGCTTATTCCTAATTCTTGTTGCAGTTCTCTAAGGGTGGAAGATTTATCTTTTACATTAAAAAAACACTTTTTTATTTTTAGATGTGATGCTCTTAGTTCAGTTGAGCCTCCTAATCCTCCACTAAGAAAAGCAACTTCAATCCCAGACTCTTGAAGTAATTTAATTCCTAAACCATCTTTAACATCAAATCTTTTTATTACATCGCCATTTGGTGTATAGAATAGTCCTCCATCAGTAAGAACTCCATCAACATCTAAGACTAATAATTTTATTCTACTTAATTTAGGAATAACTAGCCTCCACTTTATTGCATTTAAGATACTCATTTAATACCTGCTTGAATAAGATCATGCAGTCTCAAAAGACCAACAACCTTATTTGATTTATCTAAAACTGGTAAAACTGAAATAGGCTTTTTTGAATTGTGTTCCATGAGTTTGATAGCCTCTGCCGCTAATGCATTCTCATGAATGGTTATTGGATGTGAACTCATTAAATTCTCTGCAGTGAGCTTATTCCAAGAAAGGCTGTCGTTATTTTCCAGTGCCCTCCTTAAGTCTCCATCTGTAATTAAACCAATAATTTGACCATTATTTTCAGGATCTTCGACCCAGCAACTTCCAACTCCACTTTTTGTAATCATAGTAATTATTTCATTCATTTCAGAACTAGTATTAACAGGTTTCAATTCTCGAATGTTTAACATCAAATCCCTAACTCTTAAAGTTAATTTCTTTCCTAAATTTCCAGCAGGATGATTAACGGCAAAGTCTTCTGAGGTTACTCCTAATCTATCCATCCATACGGTTGCCAATGCATCTCCAATAGCCATTGCAACAGCAGTACTAGCAGTAGGTGCAAGGTTTAAGGGACATATTTCTTTATCGACACTAGCATCTAAAATAACATCACATTCTTTTGCCAAAGTTGAATTTATTGATCCAACTAATGCAATGCATTTCGCTCCTCTTAATTTTAAATGAGGAATAATGTCAAGAAGCTCTTCACTTTCTCCACTATTTGAAAGAAGTAAGCAAACATCTTCTTTGGCAAGAATTCCTAGATCGCCGTGAAGAGCATCTAGTGGGTTCAAATAAATTGACATCAATCCTACTGAAGAAAAGGTTGCAGCTATCTTCCTTGCCACTATTCCACTCTTCCCAATACCAGTAGTAATTAATTTCTGTTTTGATTTCGAGCAACTACAAAGTATATCTAAGGCTAGTTCTATTTGGTCTGAATTTATACGTTCAGAAGATCTAAATATAGCCTTTGCTTCTTCCTCAAGACATTGCTGAACTTTAAGCATTTTCTATACTTTATTGAATTGATCATAACATTATCTGAAATTACAAATTAAAAAATAATTATAATTAATATTTATTTATTTACCCCTAATCTTTGTCCATAAAATGAGGAATTTTCCATTATTGAATTGCACCAATTAATATTATTAAGGTACCATTCAAGAGTTATTTGAATTGCTTCATCGAAATTATATTTGGGTTTCCAAAGTAATTCCTTTGTTATGAATTCTGTATTAATTGCATATCTAAAATCATGTCCTGGTCTATCTTCTACGAATGAAATCTGATTTTTATAACTATTTTTCTTTGGTTTTAATTGATCTAATATTTCACAAATTATGTTTACTAATTTTAAATTAGTTATCTCATTATTACCTCCTATACAATAGTTGAGACCTGGTTTACCATGTTTAGCAACTAAAATTAAAGCATCAATATGATCTTCGACAAATAACCAGTCACGAATATTTTTACCTTCACCATATATTGGAATTTCTTCATTCTTTATAGATTTAAGAATTATCGTTGGAATAAACTTTTCTGGAAACTGCCATGGACCAAAATTATTACTACAATTTGTGATGATAGTTGGAAGGCCGTAAGTCCCATGCCATGCTTTCACAAGATGATCACTAGATGCTTTGCTTGCTGAGTAAGGACTTTGTGGGTCATATCTTGTAATTTCATTGAAAAAACCCTTCGATTCAAGTGAGCCAAAGACCTCATCTGTTGAAATATGTATAAATCTAAAGGAGTTTTGTTTGTCTTGATTTAATTTATTCCAATATTTTCTGGCAGCCTCTAATAAGTTAAAAGTACCAATGATATTACTTTTTATTGTTTCCGAGGGGTTATCAATAGATCTATCAACATGACTTTCTGCAGCCAAATGAAAAATAATGTCTGGTTTGAAGTTTTTCACAGCTTCAATAGTTTCTTCGCAATTATTAAGGTCTAGTTTGATAAATTCGTATCTTGAAGAAAATTCTTTGTTAACTTGTATTTTTTCAGAGATACTTCTTAAGTCGCTGGCATAAGATAATTTATCAACATTTAAAATGTTATTAAAATCGTCTTCAAGGAGTTTTCTTACAAGACATGAACCTATAAATCCTGCCCCTCCTGTAACTAAAATTCTTTTATTGCCTCTTTCTGTTTTCATGTGAAATAAGATTCTTTTTCTAGGATTAGTGTATTTAAAGCTTCTGTCCAATGTATAAAATCAAATTCTAAATCTTTTGAAGTATCATAGAGATCTAAAGCAGAATAGATTGGTCTTTTTGCTTTAGTAGGGTATTGATTTGAAGGTATAGGGATTATTTTCACATTGTTAGGAATAATTGATAATGATGTACCTATTTCTTTAATTGCCACTGCTAAATCATACCAACTTGCAATACCTGAATTACTGCAATGCATGATTGAAGGAATTTGTTGATTTGAAAGATCTTTTTTTATTATTTCTAGACATAATTTTGCCACAGTTGTTGTTGTAGTTGGCCTACCAATATTGTCAGCTACCACTTTTACTAACCCATTCTTTCTTAATAGAAAGAGAATTGTTTTTGCAAAGTTTTTCCCTGAAAATCCTATTAACCAACTTGTGCGCAAAATCTTTCCTTGGCCACTTTCCCCAAGAATAGTTTCAATAGCCAATTCACCCTCACTTTTAGATTTACCATAAATGTTTAAAGGATTTCTAATAGTATTTAGCTTATAAGAAATATTACTTTCTCCATCAAAAACAAAGTCAGTGCTCAAGTGAAGTAACTTTCCTCCAATTCTCTTTAAAGTATTGCAAATTGCTATCGTTGAATCTCTATTAATTTTGAATGCTAAATCAATTTCTATTTCTGCTTTATCTACATTTGTATAGGCGGCTGCATTTATAATCCAGTCTGGAAGAAGGCTACTTATGTAGTCATCAATATTATTATCATCTAATAAATTTAAATTATTTTTATCAGGACAAATTAACTTGAATTCATTTTTCAGGTTATTTTTGTTAAATTCTTCTTTAATTGAATTTCCCAATTGACCTTTTGCACCTATTAATAAAATTTTCATTAGAAAAAATGAGTTTTATCGAAGTTTGAGATAAATAATCCTTTTGAATCCTTATCAGAAATATGAAAGTTCAAGTTACTATTCCAGTTTATATTTATTTCTGGATCATCCCATTTCAATGTAACTTCAGATCCTTTGTTCCAATACTGAGTAACTTTATAAAAAACTTCAGCATGTTTACTTAATGTTAAAAAACCATGGGCAAATCCTGGAGGTACCCATAATTGTTTCCTTTCTTGATTATTTAACTTAACTCCAGCCCACTCTTTAAAGGTCTCAGAATTTTGTCTCAGATCTACAATAACATCAAATATTTCGCCACTTATGCACCTTACTAATTTGCCCTGAGCGAAAGGTTTTGTTTGAAAGTGCAAACCTCTTAAAACACCTTTCCGAGATTGAGAATGATTATCTTGTACAAATTTTGTAGAGAAACCCAATAAGTCACTAAATTTATTCTCATTCCAACTTTCAATGAAAAATCCTCGTGAATCATTGAAAATATTATCTTTAAAAATTATGGGTCCATTCAAAAGATTTTTTTTATTTGATAGTAATCTTTCTATATTCATGATTTTTCTATTTATTAATTTAAATCTAAAAGATATTTACCATAAGTACTTTTTTTTAAATTTTCACCTAAGGCTTTCAATTCTTTTTTGTTTATCCAATTAGAACGGAAAGCAATTTCTTCGGGACAGCAGATCATATTTCCTTGCCTTTTCTGGATAGTGTGAACATAAACAGATGCTTCATGTAGAGATTCAAATGTGCCTGTATCAAGCCAAACCATACCTCTACTCATTAGCTCAACTTTTAAGCGACCTTCCTTTAAATATAAATTGTTGAGATCAGTAATTTCAAGTTCATTTCTATTTGAAGGTTTTAAACTTTTTGCCATTTCCAAAACATCCGTATCATAAAAATAAATTCCTGTTACAGCGTAATTACTTAATGGATTAGAAGGCTTTTCATTAATTTCAATTACTTTCATTGAATTATCGAAACTTATTACACCATATCTTTCTGGGTCTCTTACCGAATATCCAAAAATTGTTGCATCTTTGAAGTTATTGCTTGATTTAATTAACTTTGATGAAAGTCCATCTCCATGAAATAGATTATCTCCAAGTATTAAACATACAGGTTTGTTATTTATAAAATCTTCGGCGATTAAAAAAGCTTGAGCAATACCTTCTGGTTTTTTTTGTATTTCATAGGAGATATTTATACCCCATTTTCTGCCGTCTCCAAGAAGATTTTTAAATGAATTTTGTTCGTTTGGAGTAGTTATTAGAAGAATGTCTTTTATCCCCGCAAGCATTAATGTAGATATTGGATAATAGACCATCGGCTTATCATAAACTGGAACTAGCTGTTTACTTTTGGCAAGTGTTACTGGATTTAATCTTGTTCCACTTCCGCCTGCTAAAACAATTCCTTTTCTGGTAATTTTCATTTTTTATTATCTGAGATAAAATTTTTGAAATTCCTCAACTTTCTCCATAAGTGAATAGTAACTCATCTACTATAATTTAACGATCTTTTTAATTTTAATATCCATGATATTTCTTAGATCAATTGGTTAATTTATCAAATCATTAAAAATGATTGTATTTAGTTGTATTAAATTCTCGATTAGAAATTAAATTTAATAAAAAATTTAATTTCAAAAAAATGAAATAACAAATATGTATTTAATTAAAAAAATATGAAACTAATAAATACTATAATTTAATACCAAATTATTGTGAATAAAATTATATATGAACTCATTATGGGGGATAAATCAGCAAAAATAAAAATTCACCCTATTGTAAAAGTTTAGTATTTAGACATGTGAAGATGGATGGATATAAATAATCATATGTCTTAAAAATCATTATGAATTATTGATAATATATATAAATGTTTGGAATTTAGAAATTTTTTGTTCTATGACTATATCTTATTTAATTTTTGTTAGAGCAGGTTTTGTAGGAATATACGAATCTAGATTCTTCTAAATAAAGGTGAAAGTTTTATATCAATAGATATTCAATAAAATTTGTACATAGATATTCTTAGGAAAAATATGAAAATACCTATTTTTAAAAACAATATTTAATATTAGTTGCAAATTAAGTTTTCTTTTATAATTAAATTAGTATTAATTAAATTATTTTCTTCTTTTATAAATATATTTAAATTTTCAATGAAAAAAATATTAGTTACTGGAGGTTTGGGATTTATTGGGAGCCACATATGTGTATCATTAATTGAACAAAATTATAGTATTTGTATTATTGACTCCTTAATAAATAGTGAAGAAGATAATTTATTATCCATAAAAAAAATTTGCAATTTATCAAATAATTTTCCCAAAGATAGAATTACCTTTTTTAAAGGAGACATAAAAGACAAGAGATTTTTAATGAATATTTTTGAAAAGGCTGTAGATGAACAAAAACCTATTGAAGCAGTTATTCATCTTGCTGGACTCAAATCAGTGAACGAATCCATAGAAGAACCCTTGACTTATTGGGAAACAAATGTTGTTGGAACTATAAATTTATTGGAAGCTATGCAAAACTATAATTGCAAAAATATTGTTTTTAGTAGTAGTGCGACAATTTATAAACCTATTTTAAATGAATTAGTTACTGAAAATTCAGACTTAGGTCCCATAAGTCCTTATGGAACAACAAAATTAACAATTGAAAAAATACTTGAAGACTTATCAAAATCTCAACAAAATGATTTGAAAATTATAAATTTGAGATATTTTAATCCTGTAGGCGCTCATTTTTCTGGTCTTCTAGGCGAGAATCCTAAGGGAAGACCAAATAACTTATTCCCAATTTTACTTAAAGTTGCCTCTGGAGAATATGAAAAGCTTTCTATATTTGGAGCCGACTGGCCAACTCGAGATGGGACTTGCATAAGAGACTATATCCATGTAATGGATCTTGCTGAAGCTCATATATCAGCTTTAAACTTTATTTTGAATTCATCTTCGATTTTTATTAATTTAAATATTGGAACTGGAAATGGTAAAAGTGTTTTGGAAGTGGTAGAAACATTTAAGAAAGTAAATAAATGTCAATTTGAGTACTCATATGTTTCAAGAAGAAATGGAGATATACCTTATTTAGTTGCAGATAATCGTTTGGCTCTCTCAACATTACATTGGCGACCACAAAGGAACCTTAATGATATGTGTATAGATGCTTGGAGGTGGAAAATTAGAAGCAAAAGTAAATTTACATAATTTAAATTTATTATCTTATAATGCATTATTGAAAATTTTAAGTAATTTTTTTTTTAAGCATAAAGCAAATCGAATTTATTTTAAAAGTAAATTTTATTGTTAATTAATTCTTTATAAGTTGTTTATACAAAAATATGGTTTTTTTAATGCCATCATCTAATTCTATTTTTGGATACCAGCCTAATTCACTAATCTTTGAGATATCTAATTGCTTTTTTGGAGTACCATCTGGTTTTGTCTTATCCCATATTATTTCACCTTTAAATCCACAGAATTCGGCTATTTTATTTGCTAATTGCTTAATGGATATATCTTTCCCAGTCCCTACATTTAAATGATTTAAAGCAATTCCAAATTCATCCTTTAGCGAGTTTTTACTACTTGGGTACCAATTCTCCAGACAATATACCGCTGCATCTCCTAGATCATCTACATGTAAGAATTCTCTAAGTGGTGTTCCTGATCCCCAGCATTCCACAAAAGGTTTAGATTCTGAACTTGCTTTAGAAAATTTGGAAATTAATGAAGCCATTACATGACTATTCTCAGGATGATAATTATCCCCAGGACCATAAAGATTTGTAGGCATTAGAGAAATCGCATCAAATCCATACTGATTTCTTAAAGCATTACATAGTTTAAGTCCTGCTATTTTTGCAATTGCATACCATTCATTAGTTTTTTCTAGTTGACCATCTAAAAGATACTCTTCTTTTATAGGTTGTTTTGCAAACTTAGGATATATACAACTACTTCCTAAAAAGAGAAATCTTTTAACATTCGTTTTCCAAGAATTTTCAATTACATTATTCTGTATTTTTAAATTTTCAAGAATAAAGTTAGCTGGCATAGAGTTATTCGCTTGAATTCCTCCAACTTTAGCGGCTGCCAGAATTACAATAGTGGGTTTATTTTTAATGAACCAATTTTCGACTCTTTTATAATCTAAAAGATCCAATTCTTTTCGAGAGGGTGTTAGAAGTGCACCCTGATTCTCTTTTAATCCATAACCTAATTTTATTAAACTTCTTTTTATTGATTGCCCTACCATTCCATTAGCACCTGCAATAAAAATTCTCTCGCTTTTCTCAATCTTTTTATTCATTTTTGTTTGATATAACTTTTTATTATTGGTGAGATTTCAAATTGTCCAATAACTTATTATATTTAAAATTAAGGAATTAACATAAAATAGATCAATTTTTATAATAATCTTTATACCATTTTATAAATTCTTTAATACCCTTATTTACAGAAGTATAATCAATTGGTCCGATCCATTTCCTTAAAGAAGAACAATCTGATGATGTATTTATAACATCTCCAGCTTGAATATCCTCATATTCCTTAAGAGATTCGATACCTAATTCCTCTTCTAATAAATGAATAAAATCTAAAAGATTTATAGAGTTTTCATTACCTAAATTAAAAATTCTATGAGAATTCCAACTGGTAGAAGGATTTGGTAAGTCCCTGTTAAATTCACTATCTGGAGTTGCTGGTTTATTTATTAACTTCCAAATAATTTCAATGATGTCATTTATATAGGTAAAACTTCTAGACATATTTCCATTATTAAAAATTCTAATAGACTTCCTTGAGAGAATAGCTTTTGTAAATATCATTGGAGCCATATCGGGTCTACCCCAAGGCCCGTATACTGTGAAAAATCTTAATCCGGTGCATGCAATCCCATATAAATGGCTGTATGTATGAGCCATTAGTTCATTTGAAATTTTTGTTGCAGCGTACAGACTTATAGGATGATTAACTGAATCATTTTCTGAAAAAGGAACTTTTGTATTGCCTCCATATACTGAGCTGCTGCTTGCATATAAAAGATTTTCTACATCTGAAATTTTGCACACTTCTAGAATATTTGAAAAACCAAATATATTTGAATATATATATGCACTTGGGTTTTCTAACGAATACCTAACACCAGCCTGTGCAGCTAGATTCACCACGGTTTTGGGAACATATTTTTCAAAAATCTTTAAAAGTGAATCTTTGTTTGCTAAATCAATTTTAAAAAATTTCCAAGTATTTTTTTCTAAAGGAATCTTGTTTAAAATTTCTAATCTTCTTTCTTTTAAACTAATATCATAATAATTATTAATGTTATCAATTCCAATAACATTAATTCCACTTGAAATTAATCTCCTGCACAAATGGAACCCAATAAAACCTGCAGCTCCAGTAACAACAATAAAATTACGCATATTTCTTAATTATTCTTTTTCATAATTTAAATTTATTTAGTTACTAATGAAAGTCAGTTTGATATATCTTAAAATAAACAAAAAAAAAGATGACTTCTAAAAATAAATTAAAAATAGTACCAATAATACTTGCAGGCGGAACTGGTTCTAGACTTTGGCCATTATCTAGAAAAAGTTTTCCTAAACAATTTTTAAATTTGTTAAACGATGATAGATATACTATGTTACAAAAAACCTATAAAAGAATAGATAGTTTAGAAGATATATCTAGACCAATAGTTATATGTAATGAGGAACATAGGTTTATAGTTGGTCATCAAATGAAAGAAATAAATATTGAACCATTAGAAATATTATTGGAACCGGTTGGTAGAAATACTACACCTGCGATTACAATTGCTGCTTTAAAAGCTTTAAACATATTTAAAGATACTAGTATTGAACCTATTCTTTTAATATTATCTTCAGATCATCAAATTAAAGATATCAATAATTTCCAATTAGCAATTAAAAATAGTATTGACAAAGCTTTAGATGATAATTTAATAATTTTTGGAGTACCTCCCACATATCCTGCAACTGGATATGGATATATAAGATCTGAAATCCAACTAGATCCCAACCAATATTTTGCTAGTAAGGTTGATAAATTTATAGAAAAACCAAGTGAGGAAAATGCTAAATATTTAATTGAGGATAAAAAATATACTTGGAATAGCGGAATGTTCGTATTTAAAGCAACTTCTATTCTTAATGAGATCAAAAGTTTTGCCCCAGAAATATTAAAGAATTGCCAAAAATGTTTGGAAAAGAGTAAAAAGGACTTTGATTTCTTAAGACTTGAAGAAGAAGCATTCAGAAATTGCGATGATATTTCTATAGATGTCTCTGTATTTGAGAAAACGAACAAGGCATTTGTAATTCCTCTTAATTGCGGTTGGGATGATATAGGCAGCTGGGAATCTCTTTGGAAAATGTCTAAAAAAGATCAAAATGGCAATTATTTAAAAGGAAGAGTTTTAGCAAAAGAAACTAAAGAGTCTTTGATAAGGAGTGAGGAAAAATTAGTAGTAGGTATTGGTCTAGAAAATGTTGTAATTGTTGAAACTAAAGATGCAATTTTAGTGGCAAATAAAGAATCTTCCCAAAGTGTAAAAAATATAGTTTCTTTAATGAATGAAAAGGGCTTTAATGAAGCTCAAAATCATAAAATTGTTTATAGGCCTTGGGGATCATTTTTATCTATTGAAGAAGGAAAAACTTGGCAAATTAAGAAAATCGAAGTAAACCCTGGTGCTTCTTTATCTCTTCAAATGCATTTTCATAGGTCTGAACACTGGGTTGTTGTAAGTGGCACAGCCAAGATACTTATAGAAGATAATGAAAAAATAATTGGTCCAAATGAGAGTGCATATATCCCATTGGGAGTGAAACATAGATTATCAAATCCAACTAAATTTAAATTGACCTTAATAGAAATTCAAAGTGGAAGTTACCTTGGCGAGGATGATATAAAAAGATTCGAAGATAAGTATGGTAGATAATTTAGAATTATATTAATTTATATACTCCCGTCACCTAATCGCCATAAATTAATCCCTGATTTTTTAACTAAATCAAGATTAATAATAGATCTTGAATCAAAAATCCATGCAGGACTTGCCATTTTCTTTGCCGCATCATCCCAATCAATATTTTTATATTCTTCCCATTCTGTTAGAACTAAAATAGCATGGGAATCATCAAAAATATCGAGGTCTTTACTATATCGCCAACCTCCTGCATTATTATTTAGAAAAGATTTTGACTTTTCATTATATGTAATGTAAGGCTTAATTTGAAGGTCAGCTTCGATTTGGATTGGGCTAACTTTAGGATCATGGATTATAAGTTCTGCTCCTTCATCAATTAAATCTTTACAAATTCTTATAGCAGCAGATTCTCTGGTATCATTTGTGTTGGCTTTAAAAGCAAATCCTAATATTATTATTTTTTTCTGAGAAATAGTTCCAAAAAGTTTTTCAACAACAATTTTCGCAATCCGTTTTTGATGCCATAAATTGATATTAACAACTTCTTCCCAAAATTTAGCTACTTCTTCTAGCCCAAAAAATTCCGCAAGATAAACAAGATTTAAAATATCTTTCTTAAAACAACTTCCACCAAAGCCTGGGCCGGAATCTAGAAATTTAGATCCTATTCGAGTATCTAGACCAATAGCTCTTGAAACTTCCCTAATATCTGCTCCTGTAACTTCACAAATTGCACTTATTGAATTTATTGAACTAATTCGTTGGGCTAGAAAAGCATTTGAAGTTAGTTTAGCAAGTTCACTACTCCATATATTTGTAAAAAGAATTTTATTCTCTGGTACCCAATTTCTGTATATATTACTCAATAAATGCATTGCTTGTTTATCCTCTCCACCTATTAAAACTCTATCTGGATTTTCTAGGTCATTTATAGCGGTTCCTTCTGCAAGGAACTCAGGATTGGACAATACGCTAAAACTTTTTTTGTCTCTAATTAAATTAGAATCAGTTGAATTAAGAATACTTTCTATTACTTCAGCTGTTCTTACAGGCAACGTACTTTTCTCTACAACTATTGTGTGACCTTTGGCAAATTTGGCCACTTGTCTTGCACTTGCCTCGACCCATTTCAAATCACTAGATTTGCCCGCACCTAAACCCTTTGTTTTTGTAGGAGTATTTACGGAAATAAATATTAGATCTGCTGACGCAATAGCACATTCTATATCGGAGGAGAAAAAAAGGTTTTTATTTCTAGTTTTCTCTATTATTTCTTCTAAACCAGGCTCAAAAATAGGTAATTTTGATAAATCTTTATTATTCCATGCATCTATTCTTTGCTTATTTATATCAACAACATTAAAAATTAAATCACTACATTTTTTAGCCATTAATGCCATAGTTGGTCCACCTACGAAACCTGCACCAATACAACAAATATTTTTAATAGAAAAAGACATTTTGAAATTTTAAAATACAACCTCTTGATTTTTTCTAATTTTAGACTTTTGTTATTTATAAGATTCTTGGAAAGTATTAAAATTTATTCTTTGATTTTGAAATATTGCTTAAATTCCTATTCTTACATACTAAATTTTTTATTATCAATTTTAATAAGCTCCTTTCCCATAGGGAAATAAAATAACTTTAAAGGTTTTAATAAAAATTTTAATATCTAGGATAAAGTTTATATTTTTTGAATAAAAAATATCCAATTCTACCCTTCTTTCGTAAGAAAGATTATTTCTGCCACTTACCTGCCATAAGCCTGTAATACCTGGGCTAACAGAAAATACTTTTTCAAAATTATTACCGTATTTTTTAATTTCACTTTTTACTATTGGTCTTGGCCCAATGAAGCTCATATCGCCCATAAATACATTAAATATTTGAGGTAATTCGTCTAAACTTGAAAATCTGAGAAATTTGCCGATGGGTGTAATTCTTGGATCATTAATCATTTTTCTTGTTTTTTCAAATTCATTTTTCAGATTTGGATTTGTTATTAATATTTTTTTTAAAAGATATTTTGATTGAGGGTACATTGTTCGGAATTTGTAACAAGAAAAAGTTGCATTATTCTTTCCCATCCTTTTTTGAATATAGATAATTGAACCTTTTGAACTTGTTTTAATTAATATCCCAATAATTAAAAATAGTGGTAGCAAGAAAATTATTAATAAAAATGAGAATAAAAAATCTAAAAATCTCTTTAAAATTTTATAATTCAAAATTCTCAAAAAACTTTTTTTATAATAATTGCTTAGTTGTTTAAATATCGATTTTATATTTTTTAATTAATAATATAAAAATAAAATTAAATAAAATCTTCCCAAGATTTATTTATGAAATTTGAAAATTTTGTTTTAAAGTTTTCAATACTAAAATTTTCAGACCATAAATTTATATCCTCGCTAGAAAACTCTAACCAAAGTTTTTTTTCTTCAAAGAATTTTATACAATCACTTAATGCCCTATCGCTTTGCTCATTAAATAAAATCCCAGTTGGGTTTTTAGCATTTGAATTTATACATTTAACAGTATCTAATATTCCTCCTTTCCTAAGTGCAATTATTGGTGATCCAGCGGCCATAGCTTCTACAGGAGCTATTCCAAAATCTTCTATACCTGTATATACAAAAGCTCTACAAGTTTCCATTAGTTTTTTAATAGAAAGATCATCTTGATAATTTAGAAAACTTATATTTTTTTTTGCAATTTTCATAAGTTTTTTTTTCTCTGGACCACTTCCAACAATAATTAATGGAAAATTTAGTCTATTAAATGCTTTTATTAATAAATCTATTCTTTTGTTAGGTACTAATCTTGATACACTCAAATAAAAATCACTCCTTGTTTTTAGTGGAGAGAACTTTTTGGTATTAACTGGAGGGTGAATAACTGATGAATTTCTACCCCAATATTTTTTAATTCTTTTTGCAGTAAAGTTAGAGTTTGCTACTAATTTATCAATTCTCACACTACTCGAATAATCCCATGTCCTCAAATCTTTTAGGATTATTCTTAACAAAAAATTTAATCCTTGATTTGTGTAAGATGAATCTTTAAGGTATACATTCATTTGGTCCCAAGCATAGCGCATTGGTGAGTGGATATAACTAATATGCAGTTGATCAGGAGATGTAAGAACGCCTTTTGCAACTGCGTGACTTGAGCTTATAATTAAATCGTATTTTCTAAGATCAAGTTGTTCAATGGCAAAAGGAAAAAGAGGTAAATACTTATGAAAATGTTTTTTGCTAAATGGTAAGTTTTGTATGAAAGAGGTATTAATAATTTTCCCTTTATTGAATTTATGATTTTTCTTTAAGTGATTTACTAAACAGTAAATTTCATAATAAGAATTATTTTCTATAATGATTTGTTCTATTTCTTTAAAAACTTTTTCTGCCCCCCCTGTAAATTGACCAGAAAACCAGTCATGGATAATTGCTATATTTCTTTTATTATCAGATAACATTTATATTAAAATTTAAAAAATATTCTTACTGAGGCTATCTTAAGTTATAAAGTTGCAAAATTTATATCTTTATTAAACTTCTAATTTTAAAATTCAAAAAATTTGAAATAAACTTGATCGTATGAATTGTGGAAATTAAGTTTTCATCTTCATTTAATTTACTTGCTATTTGAATATTTTTTTCTGCTTTTCTAGGATTAAAATTATAAATATCAACTACGGATTTTGCTAAATATATATTAGGATTATTTTTTTCATATTTTATTATTTCTTTAAGAGTATTCGCTGCATCATCAGATTTTCTTTGTAGGATTTGCGAGATAGCAATATTAAATAAATATTCATAATTATTATTTATTTGATATCTATATTTGAATATTTTTTCTGCATTTTTTAGATATTCTTGATCAGGATCTGATTGATTAAGCAATCCTACAAGATTAAACAATTTATCAAATTCACCTATTCTAAAATATTTACCCATTTTTTCTAGTTCTTCAATTTTATTTATTTGAAATTGACCCTTAATATCTTTATTAACTTTCTCGTTCAAAATAACTTTATTTAATTGAACTGGTAGATTTTTGTTTTTATTAGATATTAAAATAGAATCAAATTTTAAATTCTCATCATTATTAAATTGTTCTTTAAAATTAACGTTTTTAATTATCTCAATATTTTTATTTGATATATTTATAGTTTTTGGAAAGGCAATATTTATTTCATATTTCTCATCATTATTAGTTGCGTTTATAAGTAAATTACTATTACTTAAAATCTCATTACTTCCCCTTAACTTAGAAGTAATGCCATTAGAACTAAAAATCAAATCTAAATTTAAAGGTATCAAATTCTCATTAATTATTGAAATTGATTCATTAATTATTTTTCTTTTGTATAGAGTAGCTCGTGATCCATCTGGTAATTTCCAAGACCAGAAGTCTTCAAATTTATTTGATTTCTTTATTAGATTTGATAATGCTAATTTTGACTTATTAGACATAATACCTTGTTCTCCATCTTTTAAGAGAAACCAATTAAATCTATCTAAATCATCTTTATAAGATTTTTCATCGCTAATAATTTGCCTTATATATATGTTACTGTTCTGCATATTTGCTTCTGATGCAAGATTAAAGGTATTTAATTCCTTTGTATCAGGCAAGATAGCTATAACAGATTTTGAGTTTGGTGAATATTTGCTTACCAGCTCTATAATTTCTTTATGAGGCCACTTAGCTTGTGAAGGCTTATCAAATTTAAAAACTATATTTTTCTGTAAAAATAAATTCAAAATTAGTTTGAATAATATTATTAAAATAATAAATTTCTTATAAATTTTAACCCAACTATAGTTTTTAAAATTTGTTATTAATAAACCTGACAATACACATAATGATGGGGAAATGGGCAATATGAATCTTAAATCCTTAGTACTCATTAAAGTACATATAAGCAAGATATTAATGGGAAAGCTTAAAAGAAAAATATTGTTTTTGCTAAAAAAGTTAGGGAAGTTTTTTATTAAACTAGATTTTTCAGATTTATTAAATATTCCCAGAATGGTTATTCCTATAAAACTTCCAAATATTGTAGGATCTATAAATTTTATAATAGTTTTAGGATAAAAAAGAATTCCCTCCAATGTATTAGCTTCTAGTCCCTCTTGATACTTAATTCCCCATTGCCATGAATTGATTATACTTGTAACTATTGTAAGCCAGTTAATACTAAGCCAAGGCCAAATTGTTATTAAAAAGATCATCAAAAATAATACTATATATAAAAATTTATTCAGATTAAAATTTTTAATTAAAAAATAAAAAGTATAAAAATAAGGAAAAAATAAGAACAAAATACCGGTTGGTTTTGTGAGAAATAGAAATCCAAAAGTAATACCTAATATTAGAGATAATAAATAGCTACCATTTGCTTTGAAGAATTTAAAAAGGATATAAAAATTTAGATTTAAAAAACAAACCTGAGAAATATCAATTAGATAATCAACCCTTTGATCAAAAATATAGGGATTAAAAGCAAAAATGAATGCGCCCCATAATCCTGCTTTTTTATCTCCTAATTCTCTGCAAAGATTGAAAATACATAAGATTGTGATGATGGAAAAAATGTTGTTAGATAAAATACTGCTTTCATAATTATTGCCGAATAATTTTAAAAAGATTGCAGAAAATATGTAGGTTAAAGGCCCCCTATAAGTTTCTGATATACTCCAAAAACTTTCCCACCATTCTTTATTATTGAAACTGAAATTTTCTAATGAGTTGTATGTCTTGAATAAATTAGCAAGATGATAACCTTGATCCCATTCAGGTAAATATGAAATATTTAAAAGATAAATCTTATCAATAAGGAAATTTGAAATAATTATCAAAAAGATTATAAATTCAGTTTTTTTTATATTTAAAAAAGAAATTTTAAGATTCATTTTTTATTAAAGATTTATTCTCATCATTAATACATTTTAGTCCTGCTAATAATATCCAGAAAAGTAAACTAATCCTGCCATCAAAATATTGTATATCTATTTGCTGAGATAATAAGAAAATTATTACAGCTGTCCAAATACTTCTATCGAATATATTTTTTTTATCTTTTATGTAAATATAGTTGAAAGATTTTACTAAAATTCTCAGGATGAAATAACTAAGAATAATAGTACATGGTATTCCATAGCTAACTGATAATTCAGTTAAAATATTATGAGTGTGTCCTTTCCAAAAACCTTTTTCAATCTCATATATTATTGGAAAAGATGCTGCTCCAATTCCAAATAGAGGATTATTTATAATTAATCTGATTGCTTCTTGTGAAATCTCTAGTCTTGTTACATCTAAATTTTTGAAACCTTCACTAGTAAATTCTTGCCAAACTTTATTTGGAATAATATCTCTCAAAATATTTTGAATTCCGCTTTCTAAGTAATTTTGAGTCGTTACTAAAATTAATGTAATTATAAATAATAAGAAAGGCACAAACCATCTTAATGATGATATCCCTAAAACTAATGGGATAGATAATATTGAAGATCCCCATGCATTTCTTGAATTTGTAAGAAAAATGCAAGTTATAATCCCTGCAAGGATAATTCTTAAAAAATTCTTTTTAGTTTTATTAGGAATATTATTAAAAGATTGTGCTAAACAAAGAGGTAAAATAAATGTAAACCATGATCCTGCATAATTGGCATGATTAAATTGTGCAGTTAAACCTGAGATGGAATCGATGGGTCTTTGATACCAAATAATAGTTCCATTTAATAACTCTAAGGGACCATGCCAGTCAAAGAAAATTTGACCAATTCCAGAAAATATTACTGGTATTGTGCTTAAGCATAAAATGAGACTAGTATGTTTTCTATCCTCTTTCGTTTTAAGAAATTTTTGTGAAGAACAAAAAACCCAAAAAAATGGAATCCAGTTAAAAAGCCCAATTAAAGTTGCGTTTTTATTAAGTATTTCACTATAAGAATTGTTTATAAAAAAAACCTGAAAAATAGAGCTTATCAACATTAAAAGAGTAATTAATATAAGGAGATAATTTGATTTATCCTGAAATCCTGAGCCTTTTACTTTTGAGTTATTTAATATTAGTGAGATTAAAATAAATAAAAACGCTAATGCTGGTGCAGAAGGTAAAATAAATAGTCCGGTTCTAAATATATTTGCATCTTTTAAAGAATTAGTAACTCCAGTTGCAACTATGTAATCAGAAGGTTTCTTAGTATGCATTATTAAATACATAGCTTCAACATATTCTGGAGCCCAACCCCAATCTCTCCAAGTATCTAGGTTTCCTAATATCAATTCCTTAGACTTTCCACAAACTATATCCCATACTCCACTAACTATTTTCTGAGTTACGAATCTTTTATTTCTTAATGGTGATTCATGATTACCAAGAATACCTGTACAGCAAAAAAGGTTATATGATTCTCTATAATTCGAAACCATCCAAAAAGCTGTTGCCTTTGCAGTAGCATAAGGGCTCCTCGGAGAAAAAACAGTTTGTTCATTGGCAATAATTTTATTTGTATTACCAAAACATTCAGAACTTCCTGCATTAAAAAATTTAATTTTTTTTTCATTTAATTTTATTGCCTCAAGAAAATTTAAAGTCCCTAGTGATATTGATTCCATACATTCAACTGGTTGCTCAAAAGATAATCCAACACTCGTTAAACCAGCTAAGTAATAAACTTCATCAGGATTTATAGAATTAATTGCTTTTATTACACTTCTAAAATCATTTGGTGCAAGGGATAATAAATTTACATCTTCTAGGATTTGAAGTTTTGATAATTTTGAAGTGTCACAAATTGAAGAATCTCTTGTTGATCCGTAAACCTTATATCCTTTTGAAAGTAGTAACTTAGCGAGATATGCTCCATCTTGACCACTTATGCCT